>DASTMV010000029.1:0-24208 GCA_035713885.1 Candidatus Udaeobacter sp.
TTCCGTCGCGCCTTGGGATGGCAGCTCAGCTTCCAATGTCACGATGGTGGCTGGGCGGCATTCGACAAGAACGTGACCACGCCGTGGCTGGAAGACATGCCGTTTGCAGACCACAATGCAATTCTCGACCCGACCTGCAGCGATCTCACGGCGCGCACGCTGGAGCTGCTCGGATACATAGGGTTTGATCGTAACGAGAAATGCGTCCGCGATGCCATTCAATATCTAATTGCTACTCAGGATAATGATGGATCGTGGTATGGACGTTGGGGCGTGAATTACATTTACGGCACCTGGCAAGTTCTGCGCGGGTTATGCGCAATAGGGGAGGACATGACGCAGGACTGGATCTTGCGCGGACGGGATTGGCTTGAAAGCTGCCAAAACAGCGACGGCGGCTGGGGCGAAACCTGTGGCACTTACGATAGTCCGTCCACCAAAGGCATAGGTCCGAGCACCGCATCACAAACTGCTTGGGCGATCATGGGTATCTGTGCCTGCGGCGAACTGGATCGACCGAGCGTTCAGCGTGGCTTGCGTTATTTGCTTCGTTCGCAAAAACCCGATGGCACGTGGGACGAAGAGGAAATCACGGGCACAGGTTTTCCGCGCACCTTCTATCTGAAATACGACATGTATCGCCAGAATTTTCCGCTGCTGGCTTTGGCGACTTACGTGAATCATCGCAGCGGCTTGGGACAGCTTCCGGGCTTTTACCGCTGCAGTTAGGCCGTAAGCACACAGCTCGGACCCTGTGTCTATCGGGCCGGCGACCGATGTCACAGTACGTTTGTGTCGCTGCACAAAATAAAATCTGTCTTTCAGGATAATTCGATCTAACAGTAACAATTATGGCTTACGAACTACCCAAATTACCCTACGCGTATGATGCCTTGGAGCCGCACCTCGATGCGCGCACGATGGAAATCCACCATACAAAGCATCACCAGGCTTACGTCGATAACGTGAACAAGGCGATCAAAGGGACTGATCTCGAAAACAAAACTGTGGAAGACTTGATCAGCGATCTTAATGCCGTTCCGCAAGATATTCGCACAGTGGTGCGCAACAACGGCGGAGGCCACGCTAATCACTCAATGTTTTGGAAAATAATGGGGCCCAACGCAGGTGGCGAACCCAAAGGCAAACTCGCCGACGAGATTAAATCCGCGTTTGGCAGTTTCGATCAGTTCAAGGAAAAACTCAGTGCTGCCGGCGTGAGCCGTTTTGGCAGTGGGTGGGCATGGCTGATCAAGAATAAGGATGGAAATCTTGAGATTATTTCCACGTCAAATCAGGATAGCCCTCTTATGGACGGGAATAAGCCCCTCCTTGGCGTGGATGTATGGGAGCACGCATATTACCTGAAGTATCAAAACCGGCGGGCCGACTACCTCAAAGCGTGGTGGAATGTTGTGAACTGGGACGCCGTTGCCAAAAATTGCTGAAGCGGCGCAAGAATTTCTCCGGCGGCGGTTTCAGACCGGCCTGTGTGCGGAGCTGAGACAGGTCCGCTACGCTAATGGCTTATCTCAACGAGAATTATCTGAAGCTTCAGGCCGGTTACCTCTTTCCAGAAGTCGCGCGTCGCGTGCGCGAATTCTGCGCAAAGAGCCCCGAAGCAGCAAAGCGACTGATCCGCTGCGGAATCGGTGACGTTACCGAGCCGCTTCCACGAGCCGCAATTGAAGCAATGAAGCGTGCCGTGGATGAACTTGGGCATCGGGAAACCTTCCGCGGCTACGGGCCGGAGCAGGGTTATGACTTTCTCCGTTCGACCATCACTCAACATGATTATCGTGATCGCAACATCGATGTTGCCGAAGATGAAATCTTTGTCTCTGATGGATCAAAGTGTGATTGCGGTTACATCCTTGATATTCTCGGCAGCCAAAACAAGGTCGCGGTCCCAGATCCGGTGTATCCGGTGTATGTGGATACAAATGTAATGGCCGGCCACACAGGCCCTGTGCGTAAAGATGGTAGCTACCAAGGGATCGTTTACTTGCCATGCACCAAAGAAAATGACTTTGTGCCGGACCCGCCGAACGAAGATATTGATGTTGTTTACCTTTGTTTCCCGAACAATCCAACCGGAGCGGTAGCCTCGCATGCGCAGCTCTCGCGCTGGGTCGATTACGCGCTCCAACACGACGCGCTGCTCCTCTTCGATGCGGCGTACGAAGCGTACATTTCTGATCCACTGGTTCCCCATTCGATTTTTGAGATTCCTGGGGCGCGCAAGTGCGCAATCGAGTTTCGTAGCTTCTCGAAAAACGGCGGGTTCACCGGCGTGCGTTGCGGGTTTACGGTACTGCCCAAATCCGTGCTTGCTAGAACAGGTGACGGCAGCCAGTTCCCGCTTCATCCACTATGGCAACGGCGTTGGAGCACCAAGTCGAACAGTGTGTCTTACCCTGTCCAGCGCGGCGCAGAAGCAATATATTCTCATGAGTGTCGTGCAGAAGTCCATGCGCTGATCGATCACTACATGGTCAACGCAAAGCTTCTCCGCGCTGCCGCGGTCGATGCCGATCTCGAGGTTTTCGGTGGGATAAACGCGCCGTATATCTGGGTCAAAACGCCAAATGGCCTGACGAGCTGGCAGATGTTTGACAGAATGCTCAGCGAGCTCAACGTGGTTGTTACACCGGGCGCTGGTTTCGGCCGGCAGGGGGAAGGCTACTTTCGTCTTTCTGCGTTCACCAGCCGAGAGAATGCTAAAGACGTGGCGCGGCGCTTGAAAACTCTGCGAAAATCGTGAATGCGCTTTCACTCGCAGCCACAATTGCCTGTATCAGCGGGTGCAGGTAAAGTGCGCGAAGTTTTTCGGAGAGCATCAGGAGTGCCGGATCGAAAACAAAACCTGCCGCAGCTTTATCGCTTTTGTTTTTTAATGCTGGGAGACTTGCGCAAGGCCCAGGATGTTTTTCACGCCACTCTGCGCGAGGCGGCGAATCGCGCGGCGCACGGTGAACTGCCGAGAGAGCCGTTCTGGCTTTTCCGCGACGCGCGGTGGCGCTGTGTCGAAGCAATAAAATCTGATTTGCAGCCGGAATCTTTTGAGCTGCAGGAACATGAAATCGCTTCGCAAGCGGCATGTCAGATTGAACAACTCGATCCAACGCAACTTGCGATTTGGATTTCCGGCGCGCCGGATCCGCAGCGCAGCGCACTGGCACTTTTTTATCTCGATGAGTTCGATTACCGCGATATCCTCGATTTAACCGAGCTGAAGCTGAGTGAGTTATCGCGCTTTCTCGCAAAAGGCCGCCGACAATTGCAAGCCTGGCTTGACGCGAAGTTTCCGACACCGAGTGACGTATGAAATCGCTGTCGGTGATGCGCCGCAAACGTTCTCTTTTGAACTGCGCACCGATCAGCGCGGTTGAGGCGGCGGACCGCGCCATGCGCTCCGCTTTGGCGCGCGGAGAGGGCTCGGTCGAATTCAAGGATCAACAGAAGTTCGATCGCGCCATCGCCGGTCTCGTTCGGCTGATTCCGATTCCAGCTGAGTCGGCCGAATGGTTCTCAGAAAAAGACCTTATTCCCGTGACGACGTGGAGTTGGAAAAGAATGGGGCGTAACCCCGCCGTTCTCGCGATCAGCAGTGCCGTCTTGGTGATTGCAGGCGTATTTGTCTTTAATTTTGTCACGCATCTAAAAGATTTCCCTGGATCGGCGACAGCTCGTAAACTGTTAAGCATCGCTGCTTCCACACGGCCGGTGATGCTCGATCCGGTAAATGCTGAAGCAGGCACATTAAGCGACTTGTTTTTTATGAAACATGGGCTGGAACATTATGATGTTCCGGCACAATTCGCCGAGTTTGGCACCATTGGGTGCCGGGTTTTTGAAGACGATGAGTCGCGACGTATTGCTCAAATCTGGGTCTCCGAGAAACACATGCAGTTCTTTCTCTTTCCGGCGGAGAGGGACAGCAAGACCGGAGCAGTGCTGCGATTCGCCGGCTGGCGCTATGTTCATCAGGAGGGCTGGACCGGTGCGGTAACGGAAGAGAGTGGCGTTTGCTTTATGGCTGCGATGCGCGGGAGCGACAAAGATTTAGAGCCATACATCGGAAAACCGAAGTAGGCACCAAGCAGAGCTTCGGCTCAAACTCAAATACGTCGGCATTGTTGGTTGCCCCCAATCCTGCCGCGATTCACCGCGTCGTGTGGGTAGTTCCCTGCGCCGATCAACGCAAGCTCGCGGCAACGCAGTTTACGGTCGTGTCAGCGTCGAGCGTTTCGGGCTTTTCCTTGTATTGATGTAAGCTCTGGTAGGTGAGAGAGATTTGCCGAAGAATGGACAGGTCATGCGGGTCGAGTGAGAGTGCTTCTTTCAATTTCGCAAGTGATTGGTTCCATTCGCCGGCACGTCGCTCAATTTCCGCTTCCAAAAGGGGAATGCGAGGCTCATCCGGTAGCGTGCTCTGCGCAGTCGCCAGCTCTAGCTTGGCTGCCTGATAATCGCCGGCTGTCCAATAGAGGTGTTGAGCTAACGCCAGGTGCATCTCTCCTGATCCAGGTCGTAGACGACGAATCGCGTTGAGCGTTGTTTCAGCCAATTGAACCCGCTCCGCCGTGTGATCGAAGCCGAGGAAGTACATTCGGTCATGCGCTTCTGTGAGTTCACAATAGGCATTGGAGAACGACGCATCACGCGTCACAGCTTCTTCGAGCAACTGGATTGCCTGCATCAAATCTGCCCTCGCGCGCGAACTGAAGGACAAATTAGCGATTAATTGTTTTGCCTGTAAGTAGGCATCGTACGCGACAAAATCCGTCGTCGGCACTTCCTCGATAACAGCTGCTTCGCTGGATGAAACGATAATTCCCATCTGAATCGCGACCTTTTGTGCGATGTCACTTTGGAGCGTGAACACATCATTTACCTCACGGTCGTATTTCTCCGACCAGAGCAGGGAATTGTTCCGCGTATCTATCAATTGAACGTTTACAAGAATCCTCCCGGCGCTTCTCTGTACCGTTCCATGCAGTACGTAAGGGATGTTTAATGCACGCCCAATTTCTTTTGCATTGTGCGCACTCTGATATTTCTGGAGGCTTTGATGACTGACTACCTGGAGATTAGTCAGCTTCGCCAGCTTAGTGGATACGCCTTCATACACGCCGTACGCAAAAAACGCGTTCTCACTGTCCTGAGTTGGACTTTGAAAAGGCAGAACAGCAATACCACCCATTGCAGAAGGCGGAATAACCACGCTCCCCTTCGAAATGATCATGACCAGTGACGTTCCCAGCATCAACAGAAGTGCGGCGACCGCGGTGATAACGGGGTTCCGTCGTGACCAGCGCCAAACGCGCACTGACGGCGAAACAGATCTGGCGAGAACCGAATGCCCTCGCAGCCAACGTTCCAGATCCTCAGCGAAATCGCCGGCTGAAGCATAGCGGGCTTGCGGTTCCCGTTCTAGAGATTTGGCACAAATAGCTTCCAGATCCCGATCGAGTTCCGGCGCGATTGTGCGCAATTTCGGCGAGGGTCTTACACTTGCTTGCTTAATAACTGCTACTGGGTTTTTACCGATGAATGGCGGACGACCGGTCAACAGATAGAAAAGGATAGCACCGAGACCATAAATATCCGCTGCGGCAGTCACGTTCTTTGCGGAGCCCTGTGCCTGTTCCGGCGCGATGTAGCCCGGCGTTCCGAAAGTAGTCAAGGTTCGCGTGAGATCCGTTGCGGTGTCAAGCCACTTAGCCAAACCAAAATCGCTCACCAGCGGTTCGCCTTGGTTGTCGAGCAAAATATTCCCAGGCTTCAAGTCGCGATGCAAGATCCCCTTTAGGTGCGCGTGTTGCACGCCAAGACTGACTTTAATCATTAAACGAACAATTCGCCGGGGATCATGTCGCAGGCTTCCTGCTGCGTCCGATAAGCTTCCGCCCCCGGCAAACTTCATGGTGAAAAACGGCCGACGATCTTCGGTGTCGCCCACTTCGTAGATCGGCAAAATGTTCGGGTGTTCGAGTCTTGCTGCCGCTCCGATTTCGCGCTGAAAACGGACAAGCGCTTCGCGCGAATCAACGTGAAAGCTCAAAATGCGTTTTAAAGCCACGATTCGTTGTGAATTTATTTCGCGTGCTTGATAGATAATGCCCATCCCACCGCGGCCGATTTGTCGAAGGAGCTGATAATTGCCAACCCGCCACTCGGCCCCATCCGTGCCAACTAGCTCTAGGACGTCCTCCCACTTCTCTGCGTTTGTAACATCGGAATCCAACCCCTCCTGGAGTACACAACTCAGACAGAACCCGCGGCCGAACCGTACCGGAGACCCACATTGATCACATGGGGCGACATCCGCTCGGGTTCGAGAAAAATCCAAATCGCCGTACACATGTGTGTTCGATTGGTTACGTTCGTGCTGCAGAAGCTGTGCAAACCGCCCGCAGTTCTCCGATGACGACGGAATCGATGGGCGGCCTCCTGTTGGCCTGTCATCAACGTAAGTATCTAGACCGTCGAATGATAGAAAGTCCATAAGGGGGGATTATCAATACACAAAATCCGTCGTCCGCGCCGGCTATGAAGCGTGGAATCATCTCTTTCTCCGGGAATGGCGGCACAAAGTTTCGGAAAAAAATGTAAGGAATTTCAACCAGGCTCGGCAATCTCTGCGGACCGGTCCGGTTCGAGCTCTTACTCATTGTCGGCAACGATCAGAACCCGGCGGCCTTGGTAACGAAATTTACTGCTTTCCAGACAGCATTTTTTTTGTTCGAATTGGCTTTTCAGGACCGGATTTGAATTCGAGAGCAAAGAAAGAAAAAACGACCACATCTGGCGCGTTCGTCACGACGCGTTGGAGCCTTATTTTTTCCGGGGGAGCCTCACAAGGCGGAGAAAAGCAGATCCGCGCCGCAATGGCCGAGCTTTGCCGGATTTATTGGCGGCCGATTTTTTTCTTTATCGCTCGGCGCGGTTACTCACCCGAGGATGCCGAGGACCTTACGCAGGATTTTTTTGTGCGAATTTTGCATGGTGATTGGCTTCAGAAAGCCGACCCTGCTCGGGGCCGTTTTCGATCTTTACTGCTTACATCGCTCCAGAATTTTTTGAATGATGCCGTCGATAGAACCCGTGCACGTAAACGCGGCGGCGACGTCAACTTCGTCCCGTGGGACCCTTGGATGGCCGAAGCACCTTCAGAATTCACCCTCTCGAAAGAAGCACTGAATTCCTGGCCTGCGGAGCGAATTTTTGACACCGGCTGGGCTGCGACGGTGGTGGAACGGGCGCTGCGCCGCCTTCATGAGGAATGCGAGAGCAAAGGTCGTCTGCGCGTTTTCAACATTTTGAGTGCATACCTCGGCGCGGAGCGCGACGACCTTTCGTACGCAAATCTGGCAGCGAAACTGCGGGTCCGCGAAGCGACAGTAAAAAAATTGCTCTACCATATGCGGCAGCGTTATCGATTTTTGTTACGTGACGAAGTGGCTCAGACCGTAGCAGAACCTGCTGATGTGGAAGACGAACTACGCTATCTTTGCAGCACCCTTGCTGCTAGTTCTGCGCGTGCCGCATAACGCAAGTTTCATCATCCGCGTTGCGTATCGTTCACTTTCGGTAAACCGATAATGGCTGACGCGCCGGAAACGTTCGGCGATTACCAGCTGGCCGAGCGGCACAGAGAGAGAGGCCTCTCGCGAAAACCTTGGGCCTTTGGTGTCCGATTTCCGTAGAATAATCATGCGGGATATCGCACGGGATTCAGAGGCATCAATGACTTACAAATCTTCCTCCTAGATGTGATTTGAAAACGTAGCCAGCGAAGCGTCCCGGTCCTCGCGAGCTGGCAGCAAGGTGGCCGTTCCTTTGAACGGCCACTTTGTGTTTACGCGATTGAGGGATTCTGCCCTTTATCCCAAACATTGAATCGGGTATATGACCATCAGAATGTGATTAACAGCGGTGCGCCGATCACAGCAGCAGTCATTCCCACCGGTTTATTACAGGACGAGTTTTCACCGGCTTTGTCTAATTTGTGACGCGGGCGATCGCTAGCGTGGCTGGGGACTCTGTGCTGGGGACCTAAGCATTCCTCCCCGTTTCAATACGAATAATGATTCCGTTCGATGTACCGCTTGGTTTCTCCGTTCACATAGTGGTCATAAGCGATATAACGCCTGACTTCCCCATTGGCGTTCAACACAACCCAAAGTTCCCACGCTCTGACGTGCGTACCCCCCAAAGCCGGACCAATGACTGGGATGTAGTTTTGAGCGCTGATCGGACTAGCGTAAAACCAATCAAGCGTCATTTCTCCGGGTGGACACACCGTTTTTGTTGTCGGCGGCCCAAAAGCTCGAACGAGATCTTCTTCAGTCGTCACGCCTGGTCTGATTTGGTTGACTTTCTCTTGTGTGATCGATTTGCCCGCAGTTGCGTTACTTGTCAGCGAAACGAGCATTACCAACACGAGCAGCGACTGGATGATTTGAGCTGTTTTGTTCATCGGATGAAATTGGTTGCAGGGGTTTTTCCCAACCGTTTTTTCGAGCATATGAGGTTGGTATCGGTTTGTCGAGATTGGAATTTTGGATTCCACGCGGTTTGACCTCGCGTGCGCGGGATCCGCAACTTGGGTTTCAACCTGCATCGGATCAGGGTTTTCACATCCAACCGAATGCATTGCCGCGTTGCCATGGCGGGTGCATTATTGATCAGGAGTGAAACGACAGATGAAAAAACATGAAGTCACAATTCCTCAGATCGGTCTAATCGTCGGCACACGTGCAATGCTCGGCGCTGGCATCGCGCTGTTACTTGCGGAAAAGCTCAACGACGAGCAGAGGCGCGCGATCGGCTGGACCCTCGTCGCCGTCGGCGCGTTGACGACCATCCCACTCGCAGTGCAATTATTGGGCGCCGATGAATGATCCCGACAAGGGAGACTGGGTAGTTGCTGCTCGTGCTATCTGATTTCGCGTTACTCACGCACTCGTGAGTACGCGGAAAGCGGATCGGCGGTCTCCAAATTTTTGATGACGGTGCTCAGGTACACCGATTCGGGGTAGAATGCTTTATATTTGGTGATCTCCGCCCGGTTCAAAACCTTGAATCCGTAGCGTTCGAACATTTTTTCGCCGCGCCGGCTCTCGAACGTGATGATCTGGCCACACACGCGTTTTTCGCCAGACCGGTAGAGATAACTTAGGTACGCGCTCATCAGCGCGCGCGTGGTCGAGACTTTTCGGGCCTCCGGGAGGAGGTTGATGTGAAAATGCGGGACGCGCCGAGGCTGGGCTGGAACTTCTTGCCATCCATACATGAGTATCCAGCGAATGAACCGACGCGAGCGTTGGTTGTACCGGAAGTAACGCATCAGCGCTCGGAAGAATAGCCAGACGTTTTGATACAGCGCGTAAAGCTGGTTTTGCAGCGGCTTGCGCGAACCGAGCAGGTATCCGGAAATTTGGCCGTCCACTTCCAGTAGAAAACAGGACTCGGGCTCATGATCGGTGTAATAGGTAGTCAGAAAATCCGCGAACAGTTCGCGGTCCTCGTACACCGGATCGATCGGATCGCCAAGAAATCCGGTGTCGCAGCAGAGTTCTCTTACGATCTCGCGGTCTGATCTGCGATAGCCACGAATGAGGAACGGCTGATGGTCATCGTGCAGCATTTAAAATCGGCGATATTTTGAGCGAAGCTCACGATAAATGCAAAACAGTTCGTCAAACACGCGCGGCCAGTTATACAGACTCCGCGCAA
The DNA here is from genome assembly GCA_035713885.1 of Candidatus Udaeobacter sp. Lineage (GTDB taxonomy): Bacteria > Verrucomicrobiota > Verrucomicrobiia > Chthoniobacterales > UBA10450 > Udaeobacter. The sequence continues at coordinate 9,745 of DASTMV010000029.1, forward strand.
CCCGTGCAGCGTTCCTGCCCAAAACCGATAGTTTTCTTTCGCTGCATTGCTCGATCGCTCTCGCAAGCGCGTCCGGGTTGTTTTGGAGCGCCCATGAATCCTGATCATGACAAATCACGCTGTCCATGTAGCTACCGCGAATCCCAACGACCGGAGTCCCGCACGCTTGGCATTCCAACGCAGCAAGGCCAAACGTTTCCTGAACACCGGGATGAACGAAAAGATCTGCGGCACGATAAAAGCAGGCCAACTCGCAAGGATCGGCGCAGTAGCGAATCCATGAAAGATTGCCGATTCGCAATTGCGTCGTTCGAACCTGAACTCTCTCGGGGCCATCACCTATTACCAGCAAATGGAAATCATTTGGGCAGCGTCGCCCCAAGCGTCTGAACGCGCGAAGCAAGGTTGATGTATTTTTCTCTTTTGACAGCCGGCCGACGTAAAGAAGTAATTTTTGACGCGGATTAACGCCGAGCGAACGGCGTGTTGCCTCAGTTCCAGACCCAACCGGACGGAAGATTTCCGTGTTAACACCGAGTCTAAGCACACGAATGTTGTGTACACCCCAGTCATGCAACACGCGCCCCAGCGGCTCGGATGCAACAACTGTGGCGGCGTGTTGATTATACAATTTGCGAACGTATGCGCGGGAAAGCTTCATCACGCGGTTCGTAGCCGCCTTTCCAAGAAGCGTGGCGCTCTTTCGCACGTACGCTTCCGGAAAATGCGAGTGATAAAAGCCGATCACCGGTACGCGGAGCGCGCGACCAACCTTCAGCGCCTTCCAGCCAAGCTGGTAAGGATCGGCGGACTCGATCACGTCCGGCTGTTCCCGTTTTAGGATTTCTTCGACTGCGCGCAAATTCAGGAGCGCGCGGTATTGCGCCGTTCGCGACACAATAGGAGAACGGATCGAGTAAACACGCGAGCGCCCGTTTGCTTTGACATTCGTTTTCGCTCCCGGGACGATCAGAACGTGTTCATCCCTCGGCGCATGTCTTTCGACATAATCGATCTTCTCGTGAAGATATCGCTTCACGCCACCACTCACCGGCGAATAAAATTGAGTTAGGTCACAGATCTTCATGACATTGCCGATTGCCAATTATCGCGCGTTCTGGGATTGCCCGAGCAGGGGTGCGTCCACCATTTTCATCACCTGTGAGCGAACTGCTTGGTTCGCGCCTTCGAATCCGCTGTGCGGACGACCTTCTCTTGATTCGGTAATCGGCATTCGGCAATTTGAAATCAGCCTTGTAGTTCGCTTAAATACTTCTCCGCTTGCAGCGCTGCGGCACAACCCATTCCCGCGGCGGTAACCGCCTGTTTGTAAACGCGATCGGCGACGTCTCCAGCGATGAAAACACCGGGATATTTGCTCTCGACCATGTTTTTTGGAAGCAGATATCCCTCGGCATCCATATCCAGTTTGCCGCGATAGGCCTTCGTGTTCGGATCATGCCCGATCGCGACAAAAACACATGCCACGTCCAGCGAGCGCTGATCGTTCGTTTTCACATTGCGCAAATGCACACCGTGCATTTCCCCCTTTTCATCGGCCAAGTATTGCGTCACCACGGTGTCCCAGATCGGCTCGATCTTCTTGTTCGCGAACACGCGCTCCTGCATAATTTTCGAGGCGCGCATTTTGTCGCGGCGATGAATCAAATAGACCTTGGAAGCAAATCGGGTGAGGAAAAGTGATTCTTCCGCAGCGGAATCGCCGCCGCCCACGACGCAGACCGGCACATTTTTGTAGAACGCTCCGTCGCACGTCGCGCAACTCGTTAAGCCATGACCAACCAATTTCTCTTCGCCTTTCAAGCCTAGATATCGAGCCGCAGCGCCGCTGGCGATGACGAGCGCCCGCGTTTCCAGCCATTCATCATCGGCTTTGATCCGGATCTGCTTGTTGCTCGCATCAAAGTCAGTCACTTCCGCGTACGAAAATCGGGCGCCGAATTTCTCGGCTTGTCTGTGCATGTTCAGAATCAACTCCGGGCCGTCGATTCCATCTGGAAACCCGGGGTAATTTTCGACCAGAGTCGTCGTTGAGAGTTGTCCGCCCGGCTGTCGCCCTTCGAGTACCAATGGGCTCAGATTCGCCCGTGCCGCGTAAATCGCAGCAGTCAATCCCGCGCAACCGCTCCCAATAATAATCATTTTCTCCATCGATAAAATTTAGCACACGACGCAAGTTGCACAGGTTTTGGGGAGCACTGGGCCAACAGAGCTGCTCAGCCGATACAGAACTCACGCGGTGACGCGCACGTTAATTTTATGAAGCCCGCTCACGCCGGAGAATGGACTGCGATCTTCTTCCAATTCTTGTACGGCCCCTTCGCCATCGGTAGCACGGACAACAAGAGAGTAATCACCCGCGGCGCCAGGAGTCCACTGCGTTTTCCAGAGCGACCATGCCAAATTGCCGCCAGAGTAATAAATTTCCGCATCACTCCAACTCTGGCCGTCATTGAAACTGAGCTCGACGCGAGAGATGCCGCGATCGCCGCCGTAGGCGACACCCTTTAGTTCGATTGGGGTATGTAGATTGCCTAACGGGACGAACGCCCAATCGTCGGGCACATCGATTCTTGATCGCGTGGGCACGATAAAATCCGGTCCCCATCCTTGTTTTTCGTAAAATCCTTCCGCGTTCGCGTCGGTAACTTCGATCCGGGCGAGCCATTTCACGTTCTTCTCGCCAAAGTAGCCCGGTACAATTGCGCGCAATGGGTAACCGTGTCGATCGGGCAAGGGGGCTCCGTTCATTTCGTATGCGAGCAATGTTGTCGGTTCCATTGCCTTCTCCAGCGGAATGGTGTCCGTGTAATTGTCGATGCCGTGCAAGCGTACGCGCGCGGCGCCGGAAAGCACGCCCGCGTGATCCAGTAAATCGCGGAGCGGAAAGCCTTTCCACACAGCATTACTGATCAGGCCGGCGTCCAAACCGTTGCTGATGCACATGAGAGTAGTTTCCTGCGTCGTCGATTTGAACCCTGCGAGATCCTGGAACCGCCACGTAGCCGCATTTTGCACAAGTCCGCCGATTTCAAGGTGCCACAGATCGACGTTGACCTTTGGATCGATCACGTTCTTGGTGACACAATAGAATAAGTCGTTAGGCGTAATCGGCTGAACGATGCTGCCTTTATATTGTGTGCCATCATAGCTGAATGTTGCGCCTCGATACAATTTGCGCGCCAGAGCTACCCCGCCACCAGCCGCCGCGAGGCCAATTGTTCCCAGCACAAATGCGCGTCGCCCAATAGCCGGAGTGAATTCATAATCTTGCTTTCCCACCTTTTGAGTCGTGAGAAATCGGAATCCTGCGACAAACGTCAATTCAAACACAGAAAGGCACAGCGCGAACCCGACGAGAGTGACTAGTCTTCCTACTTGGATTGGTAAGCCAATGTAGCTTGTGCCGAGTACCGGCCACAGTGCGACCGCAAAGACAACGAACGGCAAGATCACAAACATTATGATGGCAGGGACGCCGCGCTGCGGTGTCCGGCCAGCGTCGCGCGCGGATTCTATTTCGTGCAACGAATTACGCCGGGAAAACCACCCAAAAATCGCCCCACCGATCGCGCCGACAAAAAGTTGGCCCGCAATTGTCGATCCAACGCCAAGTTGCTTGAGATGATTGTAACCTCCCACCTTGCCCATAAGCGAAAGGAACGGGCCGGGCGGAATGAAAACCGAAAGGCGATCTCCAATGATAAAGAGCGGTGTAGCCACACCCAGCACAGCAAGCAGCAACATCGTCATCGTCATCACGATCCCGGCCACCAATCCGGCGAGCAGGCCTGCGAAGATCGTTTTTGTTCTACTCACAACGGTCCTCTATGTTACAAGCTAACTGGCACAAGGAAATCAAATTGCCGGCCTGTTGACGTAATGCCGGTCCCATGTTCGAAAAGTGGCGAGAGCGCCGCTTCTACTTTGTCGGTGCAAGAGTTTTCCGCACGCGCTCAATGACCATTTCAGACGTGACCTGCTTCATGCAAGCGTGATCAAACGGACATTGGCTCAGGCGACGATAATTGCATGGCGAACATGGCAGAACCATGCGCACAACCGATTCCGGCCTTTGGTACGGTCCGATATGTACCGGATTTGTCGGTCCGAAAATACTGACCATCGGTTTGCCTAGCGACGCGGCTACATGCATCGATCCTGAGTCGTTTGTCACTGCAACTTCAGCCCGCCGAATCAACGCCGCTAGGTCTGCTGGCGTGGTTTTACCACATAGGTTGCAGATTCCCGGCGCAGTCGCTGCGATTTGCTGGCACCGCAGTTCATCGCGTTTTGTTCCGGCGAGAGCAACAGCAAACCCTTCGAGCAAAAAATGCCGCGCGACCCCAGCAAATCCATCGATTGTCCAATGCTTCGTTTCCCAGATGGTTCCAGGCACCAGAACAACGAGCCTTCTCGATGTGGAGACGCCGTGCTGCTCGAGTAATCGGTCGACATTATGAATTGTTCCCGGTGAGAGGTAGATCGCCAGACTCGGTGGCTCGTCATCGAAACCAAGCAGCGATCCAACCCACAGGTAACGATCAATGGCATGAACATCCAGCGTTGGAATGCGAATTCTGTGCGTATATGCAATCCAGGAACCTTCGCGCGCGCCGCGCCAGCCATGATTCGGGATATTTTTGAGATCGTGCTCTGCAGAGTCTGTGCGCGAGAATTTGATGGGCCGATCAAATCCGACCCGGACGCGTGCGCCGCTGATAAGTGCAAATAAAGCCGAACGCATCTGGCCGTGCATGTCAACCACCAGGTCGTACTTCGCGCGCCGGATCTGTTTCAGCAGGTCGAAGAATCCAAGCATGGCGCGCCATCTCCGGCCCGGCATGGAGAAATCCCGGCGCGCAAAGAGAACCACATTCGAAAGCGCCGGATGATGTTGCACCACTTCCGCGTTCTCCGGCGTGATCAGCCAATCAATTTGCGCCTGCGGATAACGCGCGCGCAGTTTCACCAGCACTGGGATCGTGTGCACGACATCCCCAAGCGCTGAAGGCTTGATCAGCAGAATGCGCGAGAACTCGGCAGTTTGCAGTTCTGTTGCGCTGCTTTTGTTAGCTTGCACGTATTCGACCTGATTGTTCAATTCTCAAACGTAATCATAACAAGACGCGCTTCTTCAAGCCTCCAACAAGTTGTCGCCACGGCCATACAAGCCGCTTCTTTAGCCTAAGTAGACCGTCCATAGGGCCGGTGGGTACAAAGACTCAGCTAATGTTCTACGCGGCTTTCTTTTCCGGAGACAACGCGCCACGGATTTTCTTCATCCATGCCGAAAAGCGATGGCGATTTTGCTCGCGCCGCACCACCGCCTCGCTTGTAACCCAATTGAACTGAATCACTCGACGTGGACCCGAGAACGGCTTATGACCGTGCCACGAATTACTGCTGCGACGAAACGCCAGCAGCGTTCCTTCTGTCGGTGGCACTTCGAGAATCACGTCATCGAGATTGTCTCCGGAACGCAGCAACCGAAGCCGGCCGCCAGGCGACTCCCATCCCGCATTCATGTAGATGAGGATCGTAATGATCTTGGTGTCCGAGTCAGTATGGATTTTGCCGTCCTTTTCGCTGCAACGGCCGCGCACCGTGATCATGTCCGGCCGATTCGTCAGATCGATGCCGAACTTTTCTTCAAAGGCCTTCCGGAATTCGCCGCTTCGCATTTGCCCGATGAGCTTTGCAAATGCAGAGCCGTAAGTGACCTCGCCTAGCGGAAAGCTGCCGGGCCGGTTTACCTCAGGGTAATCGTCATGTATCGCCGAGCGGGCATCGGCTTTTATAAATTCCGGGACGATCAAAAATTCAAACGGATCGCGGGTAAGCGGCGTGGCGCTGAATCTCTCCAAATCGAGCATCGAAAGCATGGGTGATGTTACACCAACGAGCGACTGGCTGCCACGCGGAAGAGCGTGGCGATGATACGAGTTCCAGCCACGAACGTGCCACGCAACGTGCCCGAGACTTTTGATTCGCCACCGGTGCGATTCCGGTGATTCACCGGGATTTCGAGAATGCGCAGACCGGCTCGCGCGACTTTCATCTGCATCTCCAAGTTCCAGCCGTAAGTTTCCTCGCACATATTAAGCCTTGCGAGCGCATCACATCGGATGGCTCGGAAAGGGCACATGTCGGTGTAACGAACGCCGTAAAGTAGGCCGAGGATCCATCCGGCAATTCGTCCAGATAAAATCTGTTGGAAATTCATGCTGCCGGTTTCGCGCCGCCCGCGCGTGCGCGAGCCGATCACGAAATCATGGGTGCCTGTCGCGATCGGCTTAATCATCTGCGGTATGAAAGCTGGAATGTCGCTGCCATCACCATCGAGAAACACTACGATCTCACAGTCTGCCGAAACCGCGCAGGCGCCTGCCGCGCACGCGCGGCCGTAACCTCGCTGCGCAGTTACAACACGCGCGCCAGCTTCGCGCGCCCGCTCAGCTGTACGATCGGTGCTGTTGTTATCGACGACAATCACTTCCCCAAGCACGCCCGTGGCAAGGCATTCGCGAACCACGCAGGCGATCGGTTCCTCCTCGTTTAGCGCTGGGATAACAACGGATACATTGCTCATCTCAAAACGAGCGACGCGCTTGTGAAGTAAATCACCAGCGCAATAAAGTCTGCCAATACCAGCGTGACAGGGCCAGCCGCGATTTTTGGATCAAGCTTCAACCGGTGCAGCAGCGAAGGCACAATCAGGCCGAACGCGCATGCGGTGACCAACGAGAGCGCAATGCTTCCGCCGATAACCACTGCCGCACGCAGATCGTCGCGCCACACCCAAGCGATGACGCAAACCACGAACCCGCAGCAAACGCCCAGAAGCACTGCGGTTGCCAGTTCGCGACGGACCGCAGGCGCGAGCCAATCCCATGTCACGTTGACTGAGCGCAACGCATGAATTGTCACGCTCATCGATTGCATGCTGACACTTTCGTTTAATCCCAGGACCATCGTCAGAAAAAAAGCAACGATGAGGCTGCCGGCTAATGTTGCCTCGAAAAAGCCTGCCAGAATGGCCGAGACCGTTCCGCCTGTCACCGTGACAAGCAGCCACGGAAAACGGAATCGAAAAGCGCGCCATGCCGATGCGCCGCGGATTTGTTCGAGCCGAAAACCGATCGCCTCAAAAAACTCCGGACCGACAGGCACAGCCTCGCGCGTGCCGGATCGATCTTCAGTATCACCTGCCTCCAAAATTTCCTGCGCAAACAAATTCGCGTCAATAATTCCGACCACGCGGCGTTGTTCGTCCACCACCGGGAAAGCTAGGAATTTATAGAGCACGAAGAACTCGCACGCCTCGAGCACCGTCGCTTTCGCCGGAACAGCCACGACACGCGGCACCATCACTTCGCGCAGCGCGGTTTCCAGCGGGGCGGTGAGCAGGCGCCGGGTCGGCACAACGCCCACGAGTCGTTTCTGCTCATCGATCGCATAGAAATAGATCACGCGCTCGCCTACTCCCTCCAGCCGGATCCGCTCCAACGCTTTGCCAACGGTCATGTGCGCGTCCAATAGCGGAAAATCCTTCCGCGCATGCTCGACGACCGGTGCGTCAAAATCGGGAATGCTGCTGGCAAAATTCATCTGACCACGCGATGAACAATGCCTTTGTTCTTCAAGATGTCGCTCGCTTCGCTGAAATAATCGCGAATGTTGGACTGCTTTTTGATCCAATCGATGTAACGCGAGATCCCTTCGCCGAGATCGACGGTTGGCTTGTAGCCGGCGGACTGCGCGAGCGCGGTATCACTCGTGAGATGGCGCATTTCACCGGGACGAAATTCGCCGTTGATCTCAGGCCCGATGTCGATGTTCAGGATGTTGCCAAGCTCTTCCGCGATTTCGCGGATCGGTGTGCCCCGCGCGCTGCCGATATTCACCGATAACCCGTCGAGCTCGTCAGTTTCAGCGGCGAGCAAATTCGCTCGCGCAATGTCTCCAACGAAGGAAAAGTCGCGCGTTTGCTTTCCGTCTTCATAAAGCACAGGCGGCAGATTGTTCAGCAGACGCGTACAAAAGATTGCAATTACCCCAGTATAGGGGTTGAAAATCGACTGCCTCGGTCCGTACGTGCAGGAGTAACGAAGCGCGACCGTGGGAATGCCGATCTGTTTTCCCCAGAGACGGACAAGACGCTCCTGGTCGACTTTCGTCAGACCGTAAACGGTCTCGCCGCCGACTGGCGCACGCTCCGGAGTGGGAACGCTCTTTGTAATTGCGCCGCAAAGGGGGCAATGCACCTGCCAATCGCCATGACGCAATTGCTCGATCGGACGCACGGATGGAAATACCAATCCGTGGTTTGGACATTCTCCTGCGCCTTCGCTGTAAACAGCCTGGGAGCTTGCGACGACGATTTTTTTAATCGGTAGATTTTTCTCGCGAATGACTTCGAGTATCTGCGCTGTGCCGAACGAATTCACATGCACGTACTTCGCGATCTCCGGCATGTAACCGCCGTAGGCCGCCTGGTGAAAAACAACGTCTATGCCATCAAGCGCAGCCGTGATTGTGGCGCGGTCACGCAGGTCGCCCTCTATAAATTCGACCTTGGGATTTATCCATGCCGGCTTTCCGCGCCGGTGAGTTTGCGGCTCAAGATTGTCCAGCGTGCGCACCGTCCAGCCTTCGGTCACCAGAAGATCGACAACATGCGAGCCGATCAGGCCCGCGCCACCGGTAACAAGTGCGCGCTTTGCCATACTCGAATGAGGCTACTAACGCATTCTTGGTAGGGCAACCGTTGCGGTTCCCGCTCGTCAACGCAGGCGTAGCGTTTGCCCTACAGTTTCTTTCGCTCGACCAAGGATGCGAGGAACCTCCGCGTGTTCGGAGCAGCGTCGCTGCTCGATCCGGACGAGTTGCTCAACAACTCATCATGCAACCGGCTCAATCCTATTGCGTCGTCAACATCGTACCCGGTCGGGAGGAGTTTCACTTCCAACTCCATCTCATTTGCGCGCTGCATCGTCTGCTCGATTACGCGTTCCGTACTCCAGTCTATTTGCTCGAACAAGCGCCTGTTGGGTTTCTTCAATCCGATGAGGAAATACCCGCCGTCCTCGCTTGGACCGAGTACAACCCGATCGTCGCGCACGCTCAATAGTTCAACTGCTTTTGCAAAGTTATCGGCAGATACGGTTGGGCTGTCGGAATCGATCAGGCATACGGAGTCAAAACCGCACTTGAACAAATCTTCAACCGCGAAGTAGAGGCGCTCACCGAATTCATCTCCACGCTGCGGCAACAAACTGAAGTCTGCCGAAAGAATATCGACGTAAGCCAACTCCGCGCCCAACGGGGTGTAAACTGCGACGCCTTTAGCTTGCAGTCGGGACACTGGGCTGCCTGCCGCGCACATCCTGCAGGCATTTGAAATCGCAGCCACCGTGTCGCGTAGAAAACATCGATTGAGTTCCGCTGCTTCCTCCGGCGTAAGCGGAGGAATTAATCGGGTTTTCACTCGGCCGGCATAAGGGGCTTTAGTCATGACCGCTAAAGCACAAAACCCGGGCGTTACCTGGGACGCCGAAAGCGCAGGCTCGAGAATAACAAATTGTTTCATCCGATATCGGTTAAAGTTTTTCACACAGCAGAAGATGATTTTAGTTTTCTCTTCAGCGAATTTCTTCTTCTAATTGGCGTGAATAACACGCGGACTTGCGATAACGATGCTTCGTAATGGGAGCTTGCGAAGACATGTTGATAACATCTGCAGATCGCACTCACAACTGCGCGCCAGGACGAAGCGCGCGCTAGTTATTCAATCTTATTCAACCTTATTGGCGTATTGCTGTGAGATTTAAGCGCAAGACCCGAGCCCGAATGCACATGCCCCGCATATCGCGAGCATCACAGTAACTGATAAGGATCCACGTCGACAGCGACAGCGACATCTTCAGGGAGAGGAAGTTTGTCGACAGTTTCGCGGACGAGTCTACTGAGGCGCATGATGGCTTCGCCGCGAATTAAGATATGGAAGCGAAATTGGCCTTGTAATTTTTCCAAGGGTGCGGGCGTCACATCGCCCAAGACGAATTCCTTCGGCAACGATTCTTTCAAACGTCGTCTCAACGTTTCGGCGGAAAGTTTAGCACGGCCTTCGTGGGCAGAACGCACAGTGATGAGGATCGCGTGTTTGAAGGGTGGGAAATCACAGCGCTCGCGAAATTCCAGTTCCTGTTGGAAGTAGCCGGCGAAATCGTGATGGCGCGCAAACTGGATCGACGGACTGAATGGCGTGTAGGTCTGGACAAAAACTTCGCCCGCCGTTTCGCCTCGGCCGGCACGACCGGCGACTTGGGTGAGAAGCTGGAACGTGCGTTCGCCGGCGCGGAAATCGGGCAGATGCAGCGCGAGATCGGCATTGATGATACCGACCAACGTCACATTTGGGAAATGCAGGCCTTTGGCGATCATTTGTGTGCCGACCAAAATGTCGATTTTCCCGCTTCGAAAGCTTCGCAACGTCTCCCGATATGCTTCCTTGCGCGTCATCGAATCCGCATCCATCCGTCGCACCACCGCTTTCGGGAAAATCTGCGCGACCGTTGATTCCACCTTCTCCGTTCCGAAGCCGTAATGAATTAGCGCGTCCTGTCCGCAGGCTGGGCATTTCGTTGGAACGGCGGCGGTGTGCCCGCACAAGTGACAACTTAACCGGCCCGACATCGGTTTTCGCGACGGCGAATCTGCGATCCGAGAAGGCGGTCCTTGGAATGACTGTTGATGAAACGTGAGAGCTACGCTGCAATTAGGGCAATTGCGGGCTTCCCCGCAATTGCTGCACAGCAAAGAGGTCGAAAAACCGCGCCGGTTAAGAAACAGAATTGTTTGTTCACGCTTCTCCAGCCGGTCGGCAATGGCTTGCGATAATTTCTCTGACAAAATGGCAGCTTTCCTTCCCTTCCGCCGTTCCTGGCGGAGGTCGACGATACGCATGAGCGGCATCTGTTTTTGATCCACGCGCTGCGTAAGAGTAATGAGTCGGTATTTTCCGCTCACCGTGTTGTGATAACTCTCCAGAGATGGAGTAGCGCTTCCCAAAACGACAACGCATTTCTCGATTCTTGCGCGTACGACCGCTACATCGCGGGCGTGATAGCGCGGCGCTTCCTCCTGTTTGTACGTGTTCTCGTGTTCTTCATCGACAACGATCAGTCCGAGATTCTTCATCGGGGCGAAGACCGCGCTGCGCGCGCCAATGACAATTTGCGCGCGGCCGGAATGAATTTTATGCCATTCATCGTGACGCTCGCCTTCGGACAAATGGCTGTGCAGAACCGCGACCGCACTCTGCGCGTCGGCAAAACGGCTTTTGAATCGTTCGACCGTCTGTGGCGTGAGGGAAATCTCGGGAACAAGAACAATCGCGGTGCGTCTGCGATCGATCGCGGCGCGGATCGCCTGCAAATAAACCTCCGTCTTACCTGATCCTGTGACGCCGTGAAGCAAGATCGGACGGGCTTTATCCTGCGCATCGAGCGCCTGCGTGACTTCCTTTAGCGCACGTGTTTGCTCCCCGTTCAAGAGGAGGTTCGACGTTGCGATAAACTGCTCGTCCGCGTGCGGATCGCGCAGGACAGCTTCTTCGCGCAATTCAACGAGCCCGCGCTTTACCAGTGCACGCAGCGTTTGGTTATCGAGCGCAGTTTCCCGTAGAAGGTCCGCCGCGCGCATGGGCGCTTTCAATTTTGAAACCGCTTTTAATAATTCCGCCTGGCGCGGCGCGCGTTTCCGAAACTTTTCAATCTCGGCTTCGTCGATCTGGCGCGCAGGCTGCACGAACAATTGCTTTTTCCATCCGACTTTGGCGTGCCTAATCACCTGCGGAAGCACACTGCGCATCACCGTTTCGATGGGGCAGCAATAATAATTGCCGAGCCATCTGGCCAGTTCGAGCAAATGCTCGCTTAAGATCGGTGCATCGCCGATGATCGCTGCGATTGGCCTGATGCCTTTGGCGTCGCTTTGTTCCGGGATGGCCACAACTGTTGCCAATGCCGATTTATCCCGGAACGGCACGCGCACACGCGAGCCGACGCCAACGTGGGCTAAACTCTCCGGCACGGAATAGTCAAGCTCCCGGTGGATTGCCCGATCAATGACGACACGAACGTACCGCGTCTCGGGCTCATGTTCATGGTTCATGCTCGTGCTCGTGTTTTGTAATCGACTATTGTAACACCGGTTGAATGGTCCAATTTCTCTTCAAACTAATTCTCTGCGTATTGCTGGCGATTGCTGCCGCATTTGCTTATCTCGCAGTTAAATCGGGGGACCCGCTTTACAGTTTCTACGAATGGATGAGCCCGGCTCGTTTTCATCAATACGACCAACTGATTCGGAGTGTTGCGTTAAAACATCATCTTGATCCGATGCTGGTGAAAGCTGTGGTTTGGCGTGAGAGCCGCTTCGATCCAAAAAAGCACGGCAGCCATGGAGATCGTGGACTGATGCAGGTGACCGAAATAGCGGCGAACGAATGGGCGCGTGAAAATAAGATCTTCGGTTTCAACTTAAGCCAACTTTTCGAGCCAAAGACCAATCTGGAGGCTGGCGCGTGGTATTTGCAGCGCGCGATTGAACATTGGAGTCATCAGTCCGACCCCATTCCTTTTGCGCTGGCGGAATACAATGCCGGAGCCAGTCGCGCGCAGCGGTGGAGCGGCGGGAACGGCATCGCCGAAGTATCGGTGCATCAATTCCTTCAAAACATCGATTTTCCTGCGACGCGCAAGTATGTTAGATCGATCGTTGATCGCTACAAATTTTATCAGCGTCGGGGGCGAATGTAATGAAGCAACAAAATCGCGCGCTGTCAGACCCGCTGGTTCGGTTCTACAGGTTGTGCAGTAAGCCTACCCTTCTAGGTTGGCAGCTTTAGTGGAAAATGCGACGTGGTTTAGTCATTAGCGCTTCTACCCTTGTCTGTGTGATTGGAGGGCTGGCTGGGTTTCGGGGGGATTCCAAATTGTCCGCGCAAACCGACGTAATCCACGCCCCTCTATTTGAGCCGGGAGCAGGCAGGCACGAGATGCATGCAAGATCGCCGGTCGCTGGCCAACTTCCTACCACCGCCGATGTTGCACCGAACAATGAAGTTGTTTTGTTACCGCCGCCGACACGCAGCAGCTTTATGGCGGCATGGCCGAATGTAAGTGGAGCAAAGAGATACCTACTGGACGTTTCGACGACAAAGTCATTCAGGACTTTCGTGGATGGATACCATGACCTCGATGTTGGCGGCGCTACAGCAAAAGCAGTAACCGGATTACGCGGGCACACGACATACTATTATCGAGTTCTTCCTTACGACGTGACGGGTCCGACCAGCTACTCAGAGACCAGATGCATTACGACAGAGGTCAGTACCGGATTGGTTATTCACGCAACATTCGATAGTTCGATTACAGGCAATCCAAACTCGGCGGCCATCGAGGCAACGATCAATCGGGCCATTTCGCTTTACGAATCATTGTTCAGCGATCCGATCACGATCGAAATTCGGTTTCGCTATTCTACGACTCAACCAAACGGCCAACCGCTGCCAATGGGCCGCATTGCCCAAAGCGACTATGTTTACTACACGATTTCTTGGAATACGTATCTCGACGCATTGCGAGCGGATGCAAGGACGGGAAACGACGCTACAGCGACTGCGAGCCTTCCAACATCAGCGCTATCGACGAATATTCGTCCAGCCAGTGCTGCCGGGCGGGCTCTGGGCTTCGATACACCACCAGCCATGTTTGCAGACGGGACGGTCGGTAACGGCGGTCCTTATGACGGGATCGTTACGCTTAATTCCTCAGCCCTCTATCAGTTCACTCGGCCTCCAGGTGAGAGCAACTACGATGCGCAGCGCGGTTTCGAGCATGAAATGGATGAGGTCATCGGCCTCGGCTCGTATTTAAATATTTCAGGCAATGATCTGCGGCCGCAGGATTTATTCAGTTGGTCGTCTGCAGGTCACAGGAATACGGGGTCGTCCGGCACTCGTTATTTCTCGGTTAATGGTGGAATCAGTAACATCGTTAATTTCAATCAGGAGTCCCAGGGCGATTTCGGTGATTGGCTGAGCACCAATTGTCCGCAGGCGCATCCGTATGTGCAAAACGCGTTTGCCTGCACCGGCCAATTTTCCGACGTTATGGCCGGTTCGCCAGAAGGTATCAATCTCGACGTCATTGGTTACGATTTGGTGAACACGCCAACACCTACACCATCACCATCTCCTAGCCCTGATCCATGTTATCCCAACTACACGACAGCAGAAGGCTGCAATGCGCTTGGTTCTCTGAGCACTGGAGCTGGAAATACCGCGCTTGGGTGGCAGTCGCTCTTTGTAGATACCACTGGAAGTTTCAACACCGCTGTAGGCGCCGGGGCGCTGGTCCTTAACACTGCAGATTCC
>DASTMV010000030.1:0-9235 GCA_035713885.1 Candidatus Udaeobacter sp.
CCTGGAACACCTTCTACCAGATTTTGTCTGACAAAGAATACTGGCTGAATGGCGCGCACGCTGCCCCCCTTATCCTCGATTTGGAGATAGGAATGTTCGAATCCGCATTTCAGTGTTTCCTGCACGATCTCGTAATAACGATGATCTTTGGATTTGTTCTGAAGAGCGCGTTCCCAGGCGCCGCAATTTTGTAGATCAGCAAGCGTAAGCACTTTCACCCTGCCCTGTGGAAAAGGAATGAGATCATTGCGCAGCATGGTAACGCGAGGATTCGTCAACAAACGTGTGATCCAGAGCGAAGTCGAAGGATCACGTAGAATTGTCCTTGAGTGTCGCCACAGAATTCTTCGATTCCGGTCGAAATGACCCTGAAGTGCCTGCTCTAATCGGTTCGCCGGTCGTTACGCTGCGACGTCTCTACCTTAAGCACACCGTCCCGAATATGCACGTCGCGCTGAGGAAACGGAAACTCGATCCCGAGTTTATTAAATTTGTCGGCGATCGCGAAGTTTAAGTCGCTGCGGTAACGGCTTGGACGGTCGCTCATTTCACTGCTCCAGACAGCTAGCTTGAAATCGATCGAGCTGTCGCCGAATTGGTGCAGGAAAACCGCCGGCCGCGGTTCTTTTAAAGTATGAGGGTTCTCATGTGCGACCGCAAGCAGCGCGTCACGAACTCTATTAACGTCGGTGCCATAGGCTACACCAACAGGGATTCGGAAGCGCACCCGCCGGTCGCCGTACGTCCAGTTGGTTACAGGGGAATCGATGAATTTTGTGTTTGGCACAATCATCATGATGTTGTCGTTGGTGCGAATAACTGTGCTTCGTGCCCGGATGTGCTCCACCTGACCGGCGATACCGGCCACCTCAACGCGGTCGCCGATCGTGATAGGTCGCTCAGCCAGGATCACCAGACCACTGATGAAATTGCTCGCAATGTTTTGCAGCCCAAAGCCCACACCCACGCCCACCGCCCCGGCGAAAACAGTCAGTGCAGCCAGGTGAATTCCGGTGTTCTCCAAGACGATGAAGATTCCGACCACCAGTACGATGTTGCTGACGACCTGGGCGATGGCGTACTGCAAAGAGCGGTCCAGTCCACTTTGTGCAAGCAGCCGATTAAAGAGAAAACGTTTAGTGCCCGAGGAAAGCCAAAACACGGCTACGAGCAAGGCGACCAGCAGAAAAATTTGGACCAAGCTCAACTGAATGGCCGGAAGAGGCAGGGTCCAAGCCAGGGGAATTCCCGCCGCATTTACGGCGGTGACCGTGAAAAAGACAATCGCCGCCACACTGAGGATAGTCGTGACGATCGCGATGAAACTTGTGTCGATCTTGAAGCGGCTGAAGAACCGCCGGACGACTTGGCTTTGTAAAAATCGGGCAATGATCAGTCCTGCAGCGAAAAACCCCACGAACGCGATCAGCCCGAGGAGGCTGACATAGTAGTGGCCAATATAAAACAGCGGCCGCTGCAAGAGCGTTATCTCCACGCGTTTAAGGTGAACGTGTCGTCTGGCTTCGCAACTCTGAACGAGAAAACATCTGATGCTGACATAACACGGAAACAGAGACTGATTGACTTGAATCAGCGCAGCCCGTTAAAAAGCACGTTGTCAGTCACCAACCGGAGCGGCGACCAATCGGTGAAAAAATATGAAGAAAAAGCCGCAAAGCATTCAAATACGGGTGGTTCAGATCAGTTGGTTACCAGTCGTACTGTTTCTGGCACTTCAAATAATGCCGCGCGCACCGGCGCAGCGAAATGCCAGGAACCAAAGCACAGTCTGGAACGCGACACGGCTTCCCGTCATTTCTAGCGACCCGAATAGTCTCGCGGGAACTCAACCGATCGAGAACTGTGCCGGGGGTCCTTTGTGGGATCAGTACAATCACGCAGCAACGGGACCGCCTGTGAGCATCGGGTCGCAGAAGTTTGAACCGGCAATGTCCGCACTCGATGACCAGGTCGCTGACGATTTCGTCATCGCTAACGGATGGGGGGCACCCTACGTCATGGGAGTGCGCGTGATGGGTGAATACTCTGCTGGCGGCGGGCCCGCTTCGTCGTTCAACATTTACTTTTACGAAAACGGTGCAGGCAATCTTCCGGGCTCGCTCATCGCAGCCTTCATGGATCTGCCGTACGTCGGAACGCCGCTTGACTTCACAATCTGTCTTCCATACCCGTTCGGCATCGGTCCAGGTACGTATTGGGTCTCCGTGCAGGCTCGGCAAGATTTCAATCCGAATGGACAGTGGTTCTGGCATAATCGGAGTGTTCAATCAAGTGCAGGCGCCACCTGGCAGAATCCGGGCGATGGTTATGGTACCGGCTGCATCGCTTGGAGCCCAAAGAGTACCTGCATGGCCGGTCAAGTATGGCCCGATCAGGTCTTTCAGATTTTGGGGTTCCGTGAGGGCCCGCCGCCGACGCCCAAACCGCTCCCAACACCAAGACGTCGCCCGACACCACCACCTCGTCCTAGTCCGTGATGCCCTCTGACAAACGCTCTCGTCGCCACCTACCCGCCGGTGGCCGGAGAATTCCAAACAGCCCGGCTACTGCTTGGGCGATTTCTCTTCGATGTATTTAATGACGTCCCCGACGGTCTGCAGTTTTTCCGCGTCTTCGTCAGGTACTTCGACCCCAAATTCTTCTTCAAACGCCATTACCAGTTCGACAATATCCAGGGAGTCTGCTCCTAAATCTTCAATGAATGACGCCTGAGGCGTGACCTGCTCGGGGTTAACGCCGAGCTGCTCGACAATGATGTCCTTGACCTTCTCTTCGATCGATTTTTCCGCCATAAAGTTGTTCGGTTAAAATTAGTCGCGCGGGGTAAGTCCGGTCCCGCAGAGCGGGAGACAATCCGGGCACAGCATCGCAAGTAAATGAATTAAAGAGGATGTCAATCATTTTCAGGTAGTGGCTCAATTCTGAGCCGCTGCACATTTTCAGACGCAATGACACGTTCGCGTTTGCTTCCGTTTGGGCTTCGAGTAGATGAACGTGATGAGTGCTCCGTTGATCGAGCCTGTCGATCTCCTCGACCTGAAGTTTTTGCCCGCGTGGCTGAAACAATCCGACGCGAGAAACCATTATCAGGATTATTCGGGTGAAGAGCATGCGCTGGACCCGCGCAGCTCCGACGGCAATGGCAGACACCAAGGTCGAAAATTCAGGTCTCGCGACGGGCAACGACACAGTCAACACGCAAGATCGAAACGCGACGGTCGCCAGCGGGGCGGAATGCCGAAACGAGCAGAAATCAGGGGCCCAGGTTCCGAGCGACGCAGGAATCGCCGATCACCAAACTTTGGCGCTCTGGCTGAGCAGCAACCAGAGGTAAGTATTCGTTTTCTGCCCCGCCTGAATGTCTTGGAGAATGTCGTGACACAGATCAAGTCCGGGTCAGTTGCGTATTCGCTTTTTGCCATGGCGCGTTTGGTTTTGGAGAAACCGGGTCGCTATGAAGTTCAGCTCACAGCAAAGGCCGAGGCGTCGCTTTACCAACTGGGTGAGGCTGGCGCTGTTTCTGTAAATCGGGAATTCTTGGACCGAAATGCATTTCGATTCGCTCAACGGGATTTTTATCGCATCGAGGTTGTGAAAAGCGACCCAATAAAGGGAAATTTTTCGAATGTAGCGCGTTGCCGGTTGAGTGGAACGCTGCTTGGACCGACCAACCACCATGCTTACCAGCCGCAACTACGTAGCCTTTACGAGCAACGTTTTAGCCGTCGAATGAACTTTGCCGATTTTCAGCGGCAAATCGAAGTCGTGAGCGACTCCGCATTGGTTGAGCGCTGGAAAGACGAAGCGCGGAATGTGACGACGTACACAACTTTGCGCGAAGAAAGATCTGTGACGTTTTCGTCTGCCGCGGAAACGGAACGGCATTTTCGCTCGAATTATTCGCAAGAATTGATCCGTAGTTGCGAGGAGGTGACGATTGGCGGCGCCGTGAGCCGGCAATTGCCGGATCGAGTGTTGAACCGTGCGATCGAGCAGGCGTGGCTTCGTGAAACGCGCTCGCCTTCGAACATGATGCAGGAGTTGGCCGGACGATTTCGACAAAATGGGCTGTGCATCTTTCGTCATCGGCGAGGAATGTTATTTGTATCGCCTATCCGGACCCGGGCGTTTGTTCACGAACAGGCGGGCGTCTCTTCGTCGGTGAACGCGATCCTCGATACCTTGTTGTCGGCGGTGGGAATCAATCGAAAACAGCTGTTTGAAAAGTTGACCGCCGGTGTTGCTACTGAAGAAGTGGAGGCGCGCACATTGGCGTTCGCCGCCGATCTTCGTTGGCTGATCAATGAGGGTTACGTGATCGAATTTAACGATGGCTCACTTGATTTGCCGCGGACTAAATCCAGGCCGCAGGAATCTGGAGCAACCGATGAAGCGACGAAAGGTCCGTCGAGTGGATCGTTTGTGGGAAAGATGGAGCTGGCGCTCGCTACGCCTAGAGTGCTTGCGCTTTACTTGCCCACAATCTTTAAAGAGCGCGCGCAGCCTTCATCGTAGCGTACGACTTCATTCTTCTCATTGAGGAGAATAATGCAGGGCCGATGAGTCGCCGCTTCTTGCGGTGTGCATCGCGCGAAGCTCATGATGGTCAGGCGGTCGCCAATTTGTCCGAGGTGCGCAGTAGCACCGTTCAATTCAATTATCCCCCGCCGCGCCGGTCCATGTATTGCATACGTTTCGAAACGCTCGCCATTCTGCAAATTGGACACGAGAATTTTTTCGTATGGAACGACTCCAACAAGTTCGGCCAGATCCGCCGAGATGGTTAAGCTGCCTTCGTAATCCAAACTCGCACCTGTAACGGTGGCGCGATGAATTTTGGACTTCAGGAGAGTCAATTGCATCAGGGATCGCAAATTATTCTAAGCGAGGTCGTGGAATCTTTTGGCACGAGATGAACGTGATCCCGCTGGACATGACGCGCTTGCGGAACAGCGCTTAGATGGCTCCGGCTTTTTTCAGGGCCTTGTAAGCGCCCTGTTTGTTGATCGTCTTTAAGCCACGTGCAGTGACACGAACGCGCACAAACTTTTTCAGTTCCGGCACCCAGATGCGCTGACGCTGCAAATTCGGCACGAAAAGGCGCGGCACCATCTTCGTGATATGCCGCCCTACACCCCCTTTTTTCTTGGCCAAACCACGCCGGTGAATCACGCTACCGCGCGCGGCTCTTGATCCTGTGATATGACAAATTTTCATCAGACGAGAAAGCCGCATAACCTGCGGTGTCTAGATACTTGGGTCAAGCAGACATTCGTCGTTTTGATAAGAACGGGCGGTTTCGCTGTGCGCCTACGCCTGTTTTCCGGCGCACACCGGAGTGACACGCGCTGTCAAATGCGTTGAACGCGCAATCGCCTGACGCGGTCAAACATAGCCCGCGGAGAGTCAGCCACCCTGATTGTAATATGATCGCACAAATCTAATGCATAAGAACAATCATAAATTGCGGATCGGGATTGTCGGAGGGGGCAACATTGTGCGGACCCGGCATTTGCCGGAATTGAAAAAACATCCTGACGTAGAAATCGTCGCAGTTTCAAATTCCACGTACGATAGCTCGGAAAATTTTTGTCGCGAAAATTCGCTGTCGGCGCTGCCGATGCGTGACTGGGCGGAGCTCGTTGCCTTGCCGGATATCGATATCGTTTGGATCGGCACAACGCCTTACATGCACTCAGCGGTAACCATCTCCGCGCTTGAGGCTGGCAAACATGTTTTTTGTCAGGCCCGCATGTCGATGGACCAAGCCGAGGCTGAAGAAATGGTTGCCGCATCGAAGCGATATCCGGAATTGGTGACCATGCTATGCCCGCCTCCTTTCGGATTACGCGGCGATCTGATGGTCAAAAAAATCCTCGCAGAGAACTATATTGGGCGGCCGCATCATGTTCGACTGCAAAGTTTCCACGGAAATTATTTGGATCCCGATGCACCGCCGCATTGGAGGCAAAAGATTGAAATTAGCGGGCTCAATACGCTCACGTTGGGGATTTACGTGGAAGTGTTGCAGCGCTGGGTCGGCGACATCACCGGCTTGTTTGCGCGAGGCAAAATCATCCAACCTGTTCGCGACGCGTACAACGTGATCGTCCCCGATTTGCTCACCGTCCTGTGTAGCTTCGATAATGGGGCAGAAGGTGTTTTGGAATTCAGTGCAATCAATGCTCTCGCCGAGGGCGATCGGCTCGAGATTTACGGCGGTACGGGCACGCTAACATATGATTTCACGTCCGATGTGATGCAGGCAGGAAAGGCTGGCGATCGCGCCTTGCACACGGTCGATATTCCCGAAGAATTACAAGGCGAATGGCGCGTGGAGGAAGATTTTCTCGCCGCTGTGAAATCGAAGGGACGCGTCCGTCCCCACCCAAACTTTGAAGAGGGGCTTCGCTACATGCGTGTAGTGCAAGCTGTCTCTGATTCTCGTACCCGCAACGAATGGGTGACCATTAAAGGCTGAACTCACGAAGCTTTTATTGCGGCATTGCTTCTCCAACGAGGTATCTTCTTACGAGAAGCGCCCAAATGAGCAGTGTGATCAGTTGATACCATGCGAAGAACCGATCGTATCCGCGTCTATGGGCGATAAGACCGATGGCGGCCAGCACCGCGTAGTGTCCGACAAAGGGAACGTAAAAGATCGGCTGGAATAGGTCGCCATGGATTGCAGTTTGCGAGATGTCGAGCACGCACATCGCGATGAACGCCGAATAATATCCGGCTCGATTTCGTTCGAAACGTCGCTGGTGTTCTTCCGCTTCGGATAAGTCTGGCGGGTAAAGGAAAACGGTGAGCATGTAAAGTGTGATTGTCCAAACGATCAGCACGAGAAATCTGTCGAAGCTCCAGATGGCCTCGGTGTTCCATTTAAACGTGACCCACCATTGCAAAACCAGGAGCAGTAAGGTTGCAAGCGTGAGGACAATGTGGACTTCGTCGAGCGGGTTCTCTTTGCGCCGGTAAAACGCGCGGCCAGCTCCGGCGAGCAGGTTCGTTACTCCCAGACCGATGATGATGGACATCAGCGCAGCGATGAACTCGAAACTGCTCATCAGATTTTGCGTGTTCTGCATCGCGCGTCGACCTTAGCGCACGCCGACCCGCTTAATCGAGAGCAAACCCGTGCCTTCTGTGGAGAGCATCGACATTCATAACGGCTGCAGGTGCAACCAGGAATGGTGATGCGTCACGGATTGGAGGAAAGTTCGCCCGAACATGGTGCGTCAAGCCCTGTTGGTAACAATTTTGTTACCTTTCGTTAGACATTCCGCTTGCTTTGACAAAAGCATCCAAGCAACATCGTAGCCGCTGAACCGCAGAGCGTCAGCGGCGCTTCAGTGAACATTTCGATTGCTGGCGCTTAAATCTTAGATAAAACGAACACGCGTATGAAAATATCAAATGCAGCACGGTTGATTTTCTGGGTCACAGCCATGATGGCGGTGGGATTTTTGGTACGGGCTGAATCTGGCGAAAAACGCCCAACCATCCCCAGTCGCCACACCGCGCCGCCCCTAAGCATCGTCGATCAAAACGGGCAGCAAGCCGTGAGCGGTGTGCGGTCGCCAACCGGCACGATTTTCGATGTCCAAGTCGGACCCGGTTTCGCGTTTTCGCCCAGCGAAGTGAATATCTCAGTGGGCGACACGGTCCGGTGGACGTGGGCCAGTAGCGGACACAGCGTCACTAGCGGACAGCCTTGCCAGGCGGATTCGCATTTTTGTTCCCCTAATGACACGAACTGCTTCCCGGGAGTCCTCTCCAATTCCGGGACAGTTTATGAGCATACCTTCACGGACGCCGGTGCTTATTCATATTTCTGTCTCGCACACTGCGGGGTCGGCATGGTTGGTGTGGTCAATGTTTCGGGAGGTTGCGCCCCCTCGGGCTGGTCGGCAGGTCCAGACTTGCCAAGCGTGGGCGTTCGCCTTGTGGGCGTCTATTTCCCCGTCAACGGCAAGTTTTATGGAATGGGCGGTCGGAGCTCGGACACCGCCGGCAGCGATTTTACCCATCCATTTGAATACGATCCGGACAGCAACAGTTGGACGACGAAAGCGGCTACTTACCCTGACAACCAAGTCAACGACATGGCTTGCTCAGTGATGGCCGAATCAGGAACACCGTACATTTACTGTGTCGGCGGCTCGGCAGCCGGGGCAACAACAGCTACTGCGCGTGTGTTTCGGTACAACCCGGTAAGCGACACCATTGAGACGCTCGGTTCTCAGGACAACTGGCCAGGCAATACGTCGGGGACAGTTCTTCCGGGTGGGTTCGCAACGGTTGACAACAGGCTATACATCATTGGCGGCTTCGACATCAACGTCGCTTCGACCAATCAGATCTGGCAATTTGATCCGACGCTGACCTCGGGCTCCAGGTGGTTTCAAAGAGTGAACACGCCGGTTGGGATCATGTATGCGCCCACATGCGCGATAGATAGCATCATCTATGTGGGAGGAGGATCGGATTTCCAAGGTGGGACGGTAGTGGACACGACCAACTCCTTCAGCTACAACCCTAACACAAACGGGACGGGCACAATCGCAGCAATACCAAGAGCGACAGGCGAAACACGTGCACTGAGTTTTAATGGCCTGATGTTGGTAATGGGCGGCGGTCGAGTGGCGCCCAATCCGTCGAACGAGGTGGATATCTATGATCCAGGCACTAACGCCTGGACAACTGGGTCGCCGGTTCCGGCGTTCGCGAATGGCCGTCGCAACTTTCCCACGGATACCGACGGCACAACGAGGATTTGGTTGACGGGCGGCTACGACAGCACGGGCGTTCCGGTGGCTTCGACGGAGATTTTCTGCAACGCAGGAGGGACGCCGACGCCAACACCGTCGGCAAGCGCCACTGCGACTGCTACGGCAACGGCAACTGCAACTCCGACTGCGACCGCTACCACAACCGCGAGTCCAACGGCAACGCCGACCCCAACGGTAACTCCGACTGCGACCGCCACGACAACTGCGAGTCCAACGGCAACGCCGACGGGCACGCCTAGCGGAACGCGGCCTACGCCGACGCCACGGCCTCGCCCGACGCCAGCGCCTCGCCCATAACTGCTGAAGAGTTCGAGTGAGGCTTTAATCGGTGCGGTCATCCGCCCTTTGGCGGAACGACAGCACGAGACGGAGGGACGGCGCCATATTGACAAAACGCCGCTTCGGTCCGGGCGCGC
>DASTMV010000031.1:0-14026 GCA_035713885.1 Candidatus Udaeobacter sp.
ATCGATGCGTTCCAGGAACCGCTTTTTCTGTTCCTTCTTCGAAACGTGGAGGAAGAATTTGCGCACGACCACTCCGTTTCTCGCCAGGTATTCTTCAAAATTCCGGATATCTTCGAAACGCTCTTCCCAAATATTTTTGCCCATCAATTTCGGAGGCAGCTTTGCTTTTGTCAGGAATTCGGGATGTACCCGGACGACGAGCACTTCCTCGTAGTAACTGCGATTAAAGATCCCGATGTGACCGCGATTCGGCAGGCATTTCATGCAACGCCAGAGATAATCATGATCCAAATCTTCAGCCGACGGCGATTTGAAGGAGTACACCTGGCAGCCTTGCGGATTTACGCCTGACATGACGTGTTTGATTGCGCCATCTTTGCCAGCGGCGTCCATCGCCTGGAAGATCAGGAGCACGGCCCATTTATCCTGGGCGTATAACTTATCTTGAAGCTCGGCCAACGCTTCTACGCCTTTTGCCAGCGCTTCTTTCGATCTGGGCTTGTCCTCTTTGGTGAAATCGAGTGTGTCATCCGGGTCGATGTCCTTTAGGCGAAAGTTTTTGCCTTTCGTGACCCGGAACGGCTTTGCCAGGTCACGTGATGTATCGATGATCTCTTTCGTTTTCATAAGATTCTTCTTTCTTTATGCCAGTTGCCCGTTGAACTCGTTCACTTGTTAGCGCCGGGCGGGAGAAGATACAATGCCGTGGCGAATATCAGATAAACCATCATTGCCATAGCTCCAACAAACCAGGTTGACCGGCCGGACGTGGTCACAAGCGACGCAGTTAGCGTTGCGAACAGAATCATTGCGACGGCTCCCGGCCATAAATTCAAATCCATTGGCGTCGGGCCAATGAAATAACTGAGCAGCACCAGGACTGGAGCAACGAAGAGCGCAATCTGTGCGGCGCTGCCGAGCGCAATGCCCACGCTCAAGTCGAGACGATTTTTGCGCGCACCGGAAAACGCTGCCGCCATCTCGGCCGCTGCGCCAACCAACGCCACAACAATGAAGCCAACGAACGCGGAACTCATTCCAAAGGCGGTTGCAGCGTATTGGACGGACCCGACAAACACTTCACTTACCAACGCCACGAAAATCGTAACGACTGCGAGCGTGGCGAGAGCAAGACCGATCGGCCAGGCCGCTTCATGTTCCTCCGATGCGCTCGCGAACAATTCTCGATGCGTGTTGAGCGAAAACCAGAGACCCAGACCATATGATAGCAAAAGCAAAAACGAGAGTGCGAGGCTCAGCTTTTGATTCAAGCCTGCGTTGCCTAACGTCTCGTGCCCGGCCACGGCGGAAGGAATTAGAAGCGCGATCGTGGCGAGAAAGAGCAGCCCGGCCTGAAATCGCGCCGCCACTCGATTGAATTCCTGCACGTGAAATCGGAGGCCGCCGAGAAGAAACGAAGCGCCAAGCATGAACAACGAATTCGTCACGATTGCGCCGGCGACCGACGCTTTCACCAATGTGTATTGGCCCGCCTGCAACGCAGCGATGGCGATCACAAGCTCGGTAAGGTTTCCAAGGGTGGCATTCAACAGACCGCCTACGGAATCGCCGGTTTTCGCCGCAACCGATTCCGTCGCATGACTCAGCAACACCGCCAGGGGCAAAATCGCCAGCACGGACAAAACGAAATGTAATGTGTGCGCTCCGTGGTTGAGTTTCTCCGTTACCAACGCAATCGGGACGAACACCAGCAGCCAAAGTAGCGGATTCCGACGGATCTCTTGGAGGAGGAGCCTCATGACAAGCGAGTGCAGTTTGTACCAATGCTCCCCAACACTAAATACGACCAAAGTCCAATGAGCGCGCAGGCAACTCTATTCAAAAAAATAACATCAGACCCGCTGCAGAATGGAATCGTCACGACTGCATGTTTGAGTTCGCACGGTCAAGAAAATTTTTTCCAGAAATTGAAAATTAAATTCATTTTTTTCTTGTCGGTTTCGCAACTGATTTCTAGTCTCAAGCCCGCTGGCGAGGACGGGCAAAAGACGCATGTGAATAAGTTGTGAACATTTCTGAGAAACTTTCAGCAGCGACAATGAACCACACGAAAATTTCCTCGACAGAACGATTGATTACGCATGCAAGAATCGCAGCTGGTGAAGATACAAGAGACGGCGCATCTGGCCGTTTCCCCTCGTATTTACGCGGTTTAGACATTTTTTTTTGGTGTTGCGTGGCGAAATTAAACAGGCGAGCAGCTAAATCATTGCGCGTCTGCCGTGTGCGAGTTCCCCTCGGATCGGGCTCTGTGGCATTTGTGTAACACTGTTAACAACTTCGATATGGACAAGAAATACGCGCAGCTGTGGCAGCGATTATCGGCTGTGCTTAAACCACAGATTAGCGCCGACAGTTTCAAACGCTGGTTTTCTGCTGTCGAGCTGGTCGAGGCGAAGGATAAATCAATTACGCTTACTGTCCCGAACAACATTTACCAGCTTTGGATCGAGAGTAACTACATGCCGGCATTGCAGAATGCCATCGTCACCACGTTTGGCAGTCCGCGCTTGGTAAACTTCTGTGCTCCTTCTGCAATCGGCGCGCATACATCCTCCGACGAGGAGGCTGTCGTAAGGCAAGCGCTGCCGACGCAAGTCGTGGACGCGCGTCGCGGCGCAACTGTTCCGGGACTCAATCCGCGCAACACATTCGAATCTTTCGTCGTGGGCCCGAATAACGAGATTGCGCACGCAGCCAGTCTTGCGGTCGCGCAGTCACCGGCACGCACGTACAACCCGCTGTTCGTATATGGTGGCGTAGGTCTCGGCAAGACCCATCTGATGCAAGCCATCGGTCAGTACGTCTGGGCGAAGCAGAAAAACGTGAAGGTGATCTATCTCTCCAGCGAGCTGTTCATCAATGAGTTTATCGACGCGATCCAGCACAGTAACCTCGTCAAATTCCGGAAGCGATATCGGCAGGCCGATCTTCTCTTGATTGACGACATCCAATTTCTCGGAGGAAAAGAGCGGTCGCAGGAGGAATTTTTTCACACCTTCAATACGCTTTTTGACGGGCATAAACAGATTGTGCTCTCCAGCGATCGGCCCGCTTCGGAGATTGCAAATCTGGAGCACCGCCTGGTATCGCGGTTTGAATGGGGACTTACTGCCGAGCTTCAGCCGCCTGATATCGAGACGCGCCTGGCGATCCTGCGAAAGAAAGCGGACACCATGCAGATCAAACTGCATGAAGACGTTTTCCAATTCCTCGCCAGCCGAATCCGCACAAATGTGCGTCGGTTGGAGGGCGCGCTCATGCGTGTGGCATCCTTTGCGTCACTCAGCGGCAGAGAGTTGACCAAGGAGACGGTGGAGCATTTGCTCAAGGACATTTTGCAGGAGGAAGGACGCCAATCTATCACGATCGAACAAATTCAGCGCCGCGTGGCGGAACATTTCGACGTGCGACTTGCCGATATGACAAGTAAACGCCGGCCGGCCAGCATTGCTTTTCCGCGTCAGGTGGCGATGTATCTGGCCCGCGAACTTACGAAAGCGTCCTTGAACGAAATCGGTGATGCTTTTGGCGGGCGCGATCACGGCACTGTGTTGCACGCCTGCAAATTGGTGAAGAAACGAATGTCCGAGCAGGACAACATTCGCCAGACGATCTCGTACATCGACAGTTCCCTGCAGCGTTGAGGGACATTCAAATGTGTCGAATGTGGGTGAAGAGATTGCGGTTGCCGAATAAAATCGAAGGCTTTACATCTAAGAGCGCTTGCCGGCTATCATGAAATTTAGCATTTCCAAAGAAAAACTGCTCGAGGCCCTGCAACAGGTACAAAACGTAGTCAGCACCCGCACCACGCTGCCGATTCTTTCCAACGTTTTGCTGCAGGCGAATGAAAGTGAACTGTATCTCACAACCACTGATCTCGACGTGGGCGTGCGCGGAACTTGCGAAGCGCACGTGGACAAGGCAGGAGCGACAACGCTCCCGGCGCGGCGTGTTTTCAACATCATCCGCGAATTGCCATCGAGCGAAATTCAAATCGATGTCGACGGAAAAAACGCTGCATCTATCCGTAGTGGCCAAAGTTTCTTTAAAATTCTCGGATTGCCGGAGGATGAATTTCCGCCGCTGCCAAAATTCGAGGACGCCAAAATCGTCACGATGCGGCAAAAAGATTTGCGCGATGGTTTGCGAAAGACTTCCTACGCCATTTCCACCGACGAGACCCGGTACGTGCTCAATGGCGTCCTGTTCAGCTTAAAGGACAACAAGCTTACGCTTGTGGCAACCGATGGACGGCGTCTCGCAATGGGCGAGATCGAATTGGAATTTCCGCGCAGTCACGAAGCGGAGCTAATCGTGCCCACAAAAGCAGTGACGGAGTTGCAGCGTCTGCTTACCGACGACGGTGATGTGAAGGTGAGCATGAGCAATGGCCAGATCGCGTTCGATCTGAACAAGACGCTGCTCGTTTCGAAATTGATCGAAGGCAATTATCCAAATTATCGCCAGGTGATTCCAGGTGAGGCCAAAGAACGCGTGAAACTCGAGCGCGAAATGTTTTTGAACTCACTGCGGCGCGTTGCGCTTTTGGCCAGCGACAAATCGCACTCGGTGAAATTGAATTTCAGCAAGAACAACCTTGATATTACCGCGAACACTCCGGAGGTCGGCGAAGCCAAGGAGTCACTCGCCGTTCCGTACAAAGGACGTGAGCTCTCCATCGCATTCAACCCGGAGTTTCTTATGGCGCCGCTGCGGGCGCTCACCGAGGACGAAGTGTTTCTCGATCTGATTGACGAGATGAGTCCCGGCGTTTTGAAAATTCAAACGCCGTTTCTCTATGTCCTGATGCCGATGCGCATCAGCTCGTGACAAATCATTCGCGATGCTATAGCCGCCGGCCTGTGGCCGGTCACATGGATATCCTGTTCTTCACGTTGTGACGACGGCCCACAGGGCCCTGGCTAAACTGAGGTTGCGCAGGAATTTTCTTACAAAACCCGTCGCTGGGGCATCGCCGATTGCACCATCATTAGCTCGGTAACGTTCTCCGGTGTGAGCAAACCGACCAGCCGTTTCATCCGATCGAGCACGGGCACGGCTGGGCAATTGCATTCCTGCATTATGCGAAAAGCGTCCTCGAAACGCGTCCCGGTAGTCACGGTAGGAATATCGCGTCTCATGACACTCGCAACGCGCAGCATCGGGTCGTTTTTGCGCAGCGCAGCGATGAGATTCTGACGCGTTAGCAATCCGACGACATTTCCTGTGGCGTTCACAACCGGGAAATCGTGTTGTGACGTTGCCAGCAACGCATCCACGGCCTCCTGGAGGGTGGCATCTTCACAGAGTGTGCGAAACTCGCGTACCATCGCGCTCGAGACTGGAAACCGACGAGAGACATCCTTCATCTGCGCAAGTGCCGCTTCTTGTGATGCCCCGATGTAAACGAATAGCGCGATGAAAATCAGGAACGGATTAAAAAGAAGGCCGATAAAACCGAACACAAACGCGAATCCTTGTCCAACTGTGGCGGCCACCTGCGTGGCCCGGGCATAGCTCATTCGGGTGGCGAGAAGAGCGCGCAGAACACGGCCGCCATCCATTGGAAATGCCGGCAGCAAATTAAAAAGAAGTAACACAACATTCACGCTGAACAGCAGGTCGGGAATAGTGGTTTTCGTCGTTGGCGGATAATCCCATGAACCGCCGCCGACAAATGCACCGAGCGCAATAAGCGCAGTAACAGCCGGGCCTGCAGCTGCAATGATCAGTTCCTGTACCGGCTCGTCCGGGATGCGTTCCAATCGCGCCACACCGCCAATCGGCAGCAAGGTGATGTCGGGTGTATTGATTCCGAAAGCTTTTCCCGCCAGGGCATGTCCAAACTCATGCAATACGACGCATCCGAACAATAACAGTACAAACAAAACTCCACCCACTGCTGCGGATGAGCCGCCTTGTGAGTAATAGGCAAATGCGACCCAGCCGATTAGCAGCAGAAAAGTGATATGAATCCGCAACTCAATCCCGGCGATACGGAGGATTGGAATCGACCAGCCCATGTAAATAAGTGTGATCTGTGATTAAATCGCGCGCCAGTGCTGATTCGGAGGGGGACGACTTTGTGATCCTCGGGCAGCGTAGTCGAGGGATCCTGCGGCGAACAAGGTGCTGCAATGGAATTCCTGATGTTTGTTTGGAACGACAAAACTAAATGCATAATGGAAACGTTTGATGTCGGCATTGTCGGGGCCGGCCCGGCTGGATCGAGTTGCGCCGCATTTGCTGCGATTGCCGGGCTGCGGACGCTCATGCTAGATCGCGAAAAATTTCCGCGGGAAAAAGTATGTGGCGATTGTATCAATCCGTCGTGCTGGCCGGTGCTGCGGCGCCTCGACGTCGCGGAGCGCGTGCTGGATCTGCCACATTCCAAACTATCTTCGGTCGAGTTTATCGCGATCGGCGGCCATAAGGTAATTGTCCATCTTCCGTCGGTTGCCGATTGCGAGATTTCCGTAAAACGCAGCCTTTTTGATGATTTGCTGTTGCAGCGCGCGCGTGATCTGGGGGCGGAAATTCGCGAACAAATGACTGTCACCGGATTGCATCGAAACGGCGACTGGAAAATCCAAACCGTTTCAGGCCAAAGTTTTCAAGCGCGGATCTTGATTGCAGCGGACGGGCGCAATTCCAGCGTTGCGCGTTTTTGCAATCTGTTGCCGCGTGTCGCCCGGGAACGTGTGGCGCTTCAAGCGCACATACCGCTGCCGCGAGCTTTTGGGAACCGCGTCGTTCTGCAATTCCTGCGGGAAGGTTATTCAGGACAGGCTCCCGTAAACGAGAGCGAGTTAAATCTTTGCCTTGTTGGCACACCGCCGAACATTTCCCGCTTGCGCCACTGGGCGGAACAACGATTTCAACTACCCGCTAATCAATCCTGGCGGACAATCACGCCGTTGACCCGTTCTCCGGTTCCATTCGCCCATCAAAATCTATTTTTTATCGGCGACGCCGCTCGTGTTGTCGAGCCATTCACAGGAGAAGGAATTTATTACGCGCTACGCTCGGGCGAACTGGTCGCGAATGCGATCGCTAAAATCTTCCGGAACGATAACCGCGAATCAGCTTTGCGCGATTTCGCTCGGGATTATGCCGAAATTTATCATGGGCGTTTGTGGATCAATCGCCTCGCGCGTGCCGCGGTCGTGCACCCGGAGATCGGATCATCTTTCCTTCACGCAGCACGATTTTGTCCATCGATCATGAAGTTGCTTACTGCAAAAATTGTGTCGCCGAATCGCTCAAGATGACAATTCAAACTGACTGCCGCGCTGCTTTGACCGTGTTCGCCATCAACATGGCGATTGTCATCGGCCCGACACCGCCGGGCACAGGTGTAATCGCGCCAGCCTTCTTCGATACTTCATCAAAAGCCACGTCGCCGACTAGCCGATAACCGCGCTCACTCGCGGCGTTCTCTACCCGATTAATTCCTACGTCGATGACCACTGCGTTCTCGCGCACGTGATCGGCTTTGACGAATTCTGCGCGGCCGATCGCCGCGATGATAATGTCAGCCGAGCGCGTGATCTGTGGTAAATCGCGACTGCGCGAATGCACCACCGTAACAGTGGCGTTTCCTGTTTTGTTTTTTTGCATGAGCAGCAAGGAGACCGGTTTGCCGACAATCATGCTGCGGCCAAGGACCACGACGTGCGAGCCGCTGATCTCGACTCGGCTTTCGAGGAGTAACCTTTGAATACCAAGGGGCGTGCATGGCACGAACCCGGTCGGATCCTCAAGCACAAGTTTTGCGACATTGTCCGGATGAAATCCGTCAATGTCTTTGCGCGGATCCAGCGCGCGCACGATTGCTGTTTCATCGATGTGCTCGGGCGGCGGCGATTGAACAAGAATGCCATGAATGCTCGAGTCCCGATTAAATTCGCTCACGCGTGACAGGAGTTCGCTTTGCGTCGTTGACGCCGGCAGCTCGAGTTTCACTGAATGCAAGCCAAGTTCGCGGCACATTTTGTCTTTCGAACGCACATATGCCCGCGAGGCTGGATTATCTCCCACCAGAATAACGGCAAGACCGGGCGTGACGCCCTTTGCTTTCAGTTCCGCGATTTCGCGGCGAAGCTCCACGTACACCTTTTCCGCAACAGCGCGGCCGTCGATAATTTTTGCCATAGGTCAAGCAGGTTCGATGTCATCCCGAGCGAAGTCGAGGAATCCCGTTTGAGTTACCCTCAGGCACGTTTGTGTGCGCCTTGACTTGCTCTGTTCCGCTCAGGATGACAGCGAGAACTTAGCGCATTTCAACCAGAGCCATCATCGCATTCTGCAAGACGAGACGTTCAGCTTCGAATTCTTCGGGGTTGCTGGTCGGCTTCAAATAATTCGGGCGGCCGATCAGGACGCGCACCCTGGAGAATGGTTGCGGAATAATGAACCGATCCCAGCTTCCGAGCCGCCAACAGCGCGAATATTCGAGGTTCATTGGCAATACTGGAGCGCCGGATTTTTGCGCGAGAAAAACGATACCTGGACCAAGGTCGTAGACCGGGCCCCGTGGACCGTCGGGAGTTATGACCACATCGCGCTTTGATGCAAGTACCTCCGTGAGTTGTAGGATGGCGCTCGCGCCCAGGCGTGAACTGGAGCCGCGAACAACTTCATAGCCAAAGCGGTGAATAGCGTCGGCGAGCAAATCACCATCGCGACTGGCGCTGATCAGGGCGGTGCCGCGACGTTGGGAAAAAAAACGCCGGAGCACCAAGGGGAATATGAGCAAGCGATTATGCCAGAGTGCGCCGATATAATTTTCAATCACTGGTTTGCCAAGGATCCCCGCGCGATCATCAATTTCGTAGCGCAGAGTACGCTCCCAAACCCGAAGCAAACCAACTCCGAACGCGACCAGCCACCGCGCACGCCTGCCTTCTATTTTCAATTTTTCTTGCGCGGAGTTTTCACCGGGCCGGGTTCTTGTCCCCAACGATATCCGCTGGCGCTAGGCAACCCGATTTGGTCGAGGATGCGCCACACCACTGTATCTACCACGGCCGTAACGGAACATGGACGGCTATAGAAGGAGGGAATTGCTGGTAGGACAATGGCACCGGCTTCGAGGAGCGTCACCACATTCCGTGCGTGAATCAAATTCCATGGCGTCTCGCGCGGGACGACAATGAATTTTCGCCGTTCTTTCAAAAAAACATCGGCGGCCCGTAACAGCACACTGTCGCTGCAACCGGAAGCGATCCGCCCCAGCGTGGCCATCGAACAGGGGACAATCAACATCGCGTCGAAACGCGCCGATCCGCTGACGAACGGCACATTCATGTCACTTTCGGAATGTTGCGAGACCGACGGGGGAATTTTGAAATCATCGAGTTCCTGCTTGGCAACCTCTCTGGCGTACGAGCTCATGACGAGATGGACCTCATGAGCCGTGCAATCGATCTGCTCAAGCAGGCGTTGCAAATAAATCGCTCCGCTCGCACCAGTCGCGGCGATTACCAGTTTCACAATAACAACAAGAAAGAGGGCAGCATATGCCAGCAGGGCGAACACCGGTTGAGATAACCTTCATTCATTCGAAGTAGCGCGATCATCTTGAGCGCGCCTTGGGAAAATGGCAAGTCCGGCACGCGAATTCATCCTGCACGGACTCAGGATGCTTGCGCTGCGTTTCTTCTTCAACGAACCATTCCGACTCGATGCCCAACCATACACTCACAGGAAACATTAAAATGCACCGCGGCTTTCCTTCGAGAATTCTCGGGAACAGGCGCGACATTTTGGTTTATCTGCCGCCTGGTTATCGCCGATTTTCGCGAAAACGTTATCCCGTTTTGTATTTGCACGACGGACAGAACGTCTTCGACGCCGCAACCTCGTTTGCCGGCGTGGAATGGGGCGTTGACGAGACTGCCGAACGGCTGATCCGCACTAGGATGATCGAGCCGCTCATTGTCGTAGCAGTCGCAAACATTGGCGAAAACCGAATTCATGAATATACGCCGACGCCGGGAGTGATCGAAGCAAAGGGAAAAAGAAAAAAGCGCAGCCGGGGTCTGGCGCGTTTCTACGGATGTTTTCTAATGGACGAGCTAAAGCCTTACATCGACCGAAGATACCGGACCAAGCCTGACCCCGAATTCACCGGGCTCGGCGGATCTTCCCTGGGCGGACTTGTGACTCTGGCGATAGGAATTTTGTACCCGCGCGCGTTCCGCCGGCTCATGGTAATGTCGCCGTCCGTCTGGTGGGATGATTTCGCTATTTATCGGCTGATCGATTCCGTTGAAGAAAAGCCGCCTGTAAAAATCTGGATCGACACCGGCAAAGCTGAGCCGGGCTGGGAACAAACTCGCGAACTATGCAAGCGCCTGGTCGAAAAAGGCTGGAAACTGGGCAAGGATATTCAATACATGGAAGCCGACCACGCCGATCACAGTGAAGGAGCCTGGGCAGCGAGAGTCGAACCGGCGCTGCGTTTTTTATTCCCAGCAGCGAAATAAAAATTCTTCGCGGTCATCCCGGGCGACATTGAGGAATGTTGCGGCGAAACCAACAGATAGTTACACGGCGATCTTTCGGCTTCGCTCTGCTTTCCTCAGAATAAGCTCGGGACTACTGACGGAACTGGCGGCGGATTGGGCGGCAGCGGTTCCGGGGGAGGCGCGGGAGCCGGCGGTCTTGGCGGCAATGGGGTCTCTGGCATGAGTGCTCTCCTGGTACAGAATCGCTTTTACTGCAGCGGCTTGCCGTAAACTTGATAAACACGAACATAACCGCCGACGAAGTCCCAATCTTTTTGATACGCGAAAGCGCGATCGCGCGACGACCACGTCAGCTCGCGCGGCGACTCTGGATGGTTGGGATCGTATACAAGGTAGCGGTCCTCGCCAGGATTTGGAGATGAAGACTTCAATTTATAAATCAAAACCGAGTGATTGATGCTGAATCGCGGATAGGTCGTAAGAAATGCAACGAAGAGCTCGCCGCCCGCCAAAGTTGCATTCAGCCGAGCATGAGTCCGTTCCTGATAGCCAACACCATCTTCAAACAGCATCCGGGCATTACTGGGCCTAAAATAACTCGGCCAGCCGTGGCCGATATTTAGCTGCACAAGTTCTCGACGCGCCTTGCTCATTTCCTTGAGATCTCTGTATCCCGGAAAGACAATTCGTTGACTTTCCGGCAGCGGTTGCGCCCAGGCTGGCTGGTGTGTTACTGCGCGAACGCGAGCTGCCAATGAGCTGTCGTCCAGAGGAGCACCCCGTGGATCGAAGCGCGCAAATTTTTTGAATTGCAAGGCGGTACGAGACATCACAAAGCAGTGCCGATTATATGCGTCTCGTTTCGTCGCAGAAGGGCGTCGCAATGAAGCGTGTCCTTCGTGATATTCGAACACGGTTTGATTAGCGAACGCGAACGTGTCCCTGTCGAACCGAAATGCCGAACTTGCGTCGCGGGCATGCGCCAGGCTGGCAGCAGCAATAATACCGGCGAAAAAAGCTCCGACTGATTTGCCCCGACTGCTAAACATCACATCAAGCGCGAGCCGAGGCAGTTCCAGTTTTGGCTTCGGAAAACACACCTAACCGGCGAAACTTCTGATATCGTTTTTCTAGTAATTCTGGGATTGGAATTTCCGAGATTCTCTTCAAATTCCGGCGCAGCGCTTCGCCAAGATTTGCCGCAGCAGAATCATAATCACGGTGGGCACCGCCCTCAGGCTCAGGGATGATTTCATCCACGACCTCCAGTCTCAACAGATCCTGCGAAGTTAATTTGAGCGCGTCAGCGGCTTCAGCGGCATGGCGTCTGTCTCTCCATAAAATTGCCGAACAGGCTTCAGGGCTGATGACTGAATAGTAAGCGTTTTCGAAAATTAAGACATGATCTGCGACACCGATGCCTAGTGCGCCGCCGGATCCGCCCTCGCCGATGACCGCTGCAATAACCGGAACGCGCAGCTTCATCATTTCACGAAGATTCACAGCTATAGCTTCTGAAATGTGGCGCTCCTCAGAGCCAATACCTGGAAACGCCCCTGGCGTGTCGATCAATGAAATCACAGGCATCCCAAACTTTTCACCGAGCCGCATCAGGCGCAGCGCTTTCCGGTAACCCTCCGGATGCGCGCACCCAAAGTTGCGCAGCACATTCTCCTTCGTGTTGCGTCCTTTTTGATGTGTGATGACCACGCAACGATGGCCGCCCAGCATGGCCAACCCGCAGGGCATCGCGCGATCATCCGCGAAACGGCGGTCGCCGTGCAACTCCATCCAGTTTGTAAAACAGCGTTGGATGTAATCGAGCGCGAACGGCCTTTGAGTGTGCCTCGCAATTTGCACCCGCTGCCAAGCCGTTAGGTTTTCGTAAACCTGCCGGCGCGTTTCGCGGAGCTTTGCCTCCAGTTCCTTAACCGCCGAGCCGAGATCGACGTCATGTTTTGTGGAATGACTCTTCAAATCCTGCAGGCGCCGTTCCAGTTCAAAGATCGGCTTTTCAAAATCGAGTGGTTGCCATTCCATGGCGTAAAAGCGTCAAAAGATTTAAACGTTAAAGCATCAGTTAACCGCGGCAGCGATCCGCTCCGCGCATCACGCTTCGATGCTCCAACGATTTTAGTCAATAATGGTTACTGGAGTGCGGTTGTTCACGAGCGTGCTTAGTTCGTCGACATCAGTCGCAGCGAGACCAACGCCCGTCGGCGGAGGCGGTTGCTCAAGGTTGGGGTGCGTTGAATCCGGCACGGCGTATAAAGTATAACCTGCAGCGCCAAGTCGGATCCATTTTGTGCTGGCCAGGTATTCCTTGCTGCCGAGGCCGACACGCCGGCCATCTTTCCAAGCCATCGTTTCGGCAACCTTCGTTGTGATTTTGGGTTGTCTCTGCGGTAGCTTCGCCTCGTGCACGTGATATTGCTTGAAGAAAATTCCGTGATTCAAAAGGACAACCAGGTTGGCCTTGCGTTGGATTATCATCGAAAAATCAGGATTTGAAATGAGCAGCCGCTCTCCAATCCGCAGCATTGTCCCGCTCAAGTTGTTCATGCGCATGATCATTTCCGGTGTTGTTTTTAGCTTGCGCGCAATCTTCGCCAGCACGTCCCCAGGTTTCACAATGTATTCGGTTTTTTCGGGAGATGGATAACGCGACAGCAATATCTCAGTATTGACTTCTCCGAGTAAATCCCGCGCTTCGTTGAGGTGTTTTCCAGAGGGATATTTTTGAATGACGGCCATAAGCGCATCGCGCGCTTCGGCGAGTTTTCCATCCTGACGCAGTTTAACTGCGGCCTGAAATTCCGGAAGGCTGACGTCTACCGCAGGGGGTGGAGTGACTTCGCCGCGCTGTTCTTTTTTCACTTCGATTTCTTCTTTGACGAAGGTGTTGTAACTGAACCAGGCGGCGCCGCCGAAGATCGCCAGGGCCAGCAGTAGGACAAAGAGCCACTTCATTTCTTTTCCTCACCTTGTCACGTTGCGTGGAGGAAGACATCCCCGACTTAAATCCCTGCAACGCTGATTAAAGACTCTTTTGAAGCAAATCATCTGAGATTTATCGCCTCGTTCGGAATAACGACCGCCGCACGGAAGGAAGTTTCCGCTACCCCAATTCAGCCAGCAAGCGCGCTCCCGGAAATTCTCAGCCTTGCTCGGCTTCGCTCCCTGGGAAAAACCGATGCCAAAGCCGCCCGATGGTTGGTTCCTCCCGGTTCGTCCAGGTAAAATGACAATCCTGGCAGTAAAACTCCTTTGGAATTATTTTGAGCGCGCAAAGCACTCCAACGAGCGCCGGCGTCAAAAACTTCCGGGTCATCTGCGGATATTCGATATTTGAAGAATTGCATTGCGGACAACGGATCAGAGCAGCGGAGATGTCCGGGTCAGTTGCTTCCCATTCGATCATTAGGGTTTGCGCTTTCTCGAAATCGTTGTCGTCCACCATGACTTTCGCATTCGCCTGTGGCTTGGACATGAACCCGAACTCCTGCAATGGTGCCTCGTTGTGAACG
>DASTMV010000032.1:0-30412 GCA_035713885.1 Candidatus Udaeobacter sp.
TATTTCACTCCGCTCGCAGCGGTTCTTTTCACCTTTCCCTCGCGGTACTTGTTCACTATCGGTCGCCAATGAGTATTTAGGCTTACGCCGTGGTCGGCGCAGATTCATACGAAGTTTCACGTGCATCGTATTACTCAGGAAATCCCTAGGCGTGCTCGGGCTTTCGGTTACGGGTCTGTCACCCTCTATGGCGCAGCTTTCCAGAAGCTTCACCTAACCTTTGCACTACCACGTCGGGCTCCTACAACCCCCGACTCATTCTTGCGCTCTGTCTTGTCTTTCGAATGCCACTCCTTGGAGAGGAGCGCTTTGCCCCGCCTGCGGCGCGGCCAATCGAAGCACAAGTCTTCCAAAGCACATGAATGAGTCGGGTTTAGCCTGTTCCGCTTTCGCTCGCCACTACTGACGGAATCGCATTCGCTTTCTGTTCCTCCGGTTACTGAGATGTTTCACTTCGCCGGGTGTCGCGATGTTCCTGCTATGAATTCACAGGAACTCGAGCAGGTGTTATCCCACTCAGGTTACCCCATTCGGAAATCTACGGGTCAAAGCGTGTTTGCCGCTCACCGTAGCTTATCGCAGCTTGCCACGTCCTTCATCGCCTATTGGCACCAAGGCATCCATGATGCGCTCTTTGTAGCTTGATCAATCCGTTCTGGCCTGCTCGGCCAGAGATTTTTTTGATAACTGAAACTCTCCTGTACCGACGGTCGGAGACCGGCGCTACAGCATTTCAGACTCAGCTCTTAAAGTTGTATCTTCTTACTACCCTGTATGTAGATGTCAAAGAACCAGTCGTTTCGTACATTCAAGGCAAAAAAACTCAATTTTGATCGCTTATAGACCGCCGTCGCTACCGCTGCGGGCGGGCAAAGCGGGACAAAATTGAGCCAATTTGTAGTCCCAAACGTACGTAGAACTCACTCCAATGTATAGGAGTCTCGCTTCTTGCGGGACACGCAAACTAGCAGGAAACGGATATCCGTCAAACTCATTTTGAGAATTGTAGCGGAAGACGCTGAAGCCTGTATGGCTTGCTGTCAGATTTTCTGCGAAATGCCGCGATTCCGTTGCAAGTGGCGCGTGGTTCCGCTATTTCGACTTTACGATTTATAGTTATACTTAAGCCTGTTTTGCATCACTCATGGATTATGTGATTCGCCCGCTGACAGCCCAGGACGAACCCATTCTCTGGGAAATGTTGTATCACGGGTTGTCGTCTCCAGCAGAACAAGGAGCGCTTTCCCGTCAACTCATGCGCCGACCAGAAGTCTCCCGCTATGTCAACGGCTGGGGCCGCACCGGCGATACCGGGTTTGTTGCGCACGACAAGAAAAATGGAGCTCTGCTGGGTGCAGTCTGGCTCCGACGACCGACGGAGAAATCTGACGCGTCACCAGAGCTTGCATTAGCCGTGCGAGCGGAACACCGCAGGCATGGCATCGGCACGGCTCTGCTTACGCAGCTAGTTCGCGCCAATCCAGACGAATCGGCGATATCGATCCGCTTCGTTGCCGGGAAACCGGTGTTCCGTCTTTACGAGCGATTCGGATTCAAAGTCGTAGAGAAACGGCCGGACGCGGTCGTAATGCACAGACAAGCCTAGGCAGCCAGTTCGAAAACTCTCGTATATCGTCGACAGCTTGCATACGAATTTGACCGCAGAATCGAGTTTCCTCAAGGCACGAAAATCAGCAGCACGAAGATAGCGAACAGCAACAAATGGACGCACCCCTGCAAAACATTGGTTTTCCGGCTTGTGAACGTGACCATACTCACGGCCAGCGTCAGGAGGAGCAGGGGCAGGTTGCCTCCTTGAAGACCAAGTGTTACCGGCTGTTTTGTGAACAATCCAATCAGCAACACCGCGGGAATCGTTAGACCAATCGTGGCGAGCACTGAGCCGAACAAGATGTTTATCGAACGCTGCAGCTGGTTTTCCAGACTGGCGCTAATACCGCCCAGCCCTTCCGGAGAGAGCACCAACGCAGCGATAACGGCGCCTCCGAATGCCTGTGGCATTTCAAATTTTTCGATGCTGTTATCCAGGGGAATGGCGAACTTCTCCGCGAGAAAAATCACCACGGCCAGATAAGAAAGAAGCATCATGGCATGAAAACCTGTAGAACGCGTCCGAGGTACGTGATGGGCCAAAGGTGTGTCTGTGGTTCGCGTCAATTCCAGGAAATAGCCCCGATGTCGCAGCGTTTGGATGAGCAGAAACATGGCGTAAAGCAACAGCGATACCGTGGTCAGAAAGATTTCCTGTTCTGTGGAAAATGTTGGTCCGCTGGTTGAAGTGGTAAAATTCGGGAATACCAGACCGAGAACAGCCAGAGCCATGATCACGTTGAGATATGCGTTGACGCCCTGAATGTTGTAATGCTGTTCACGATATCGCAGGCCGCCGACCAATAACGATAAGCCCACAAACCCGTTGAGCGCGATCATGATAACGGCGAACACCGCATCGCGTCCAAGGGTGGGATTGTTCGACCCGTGCAACGTTGCGGTGGAAATCATCACGACTTCAATGCTGATTGCGGAGAGCGTCAGGATCAACGTTCCGTAAGGCTCACCCAGTTTGATCGCGAGGCAGTCGGCGTGTCGCACTACGCGGATAGCCGACCAAAGGATGATCGCAAAAAGCCAAACAAAGACGCTAATCAGTGGCAGCGTCTCCGCAGCCAGGTCGTTTAAACGGTTTCCCAGTATCAAAAAAATTGCGACGCTCACTAAACCAATGAGCAGCGGAAATTCAGCAGCGGTCGCGGCATTTTTCGCCTGATGAAGTGTGTCCGCTTTTGCAGACATGGGCCGGAGCATATCGATTGCGCGCGAAGCATGCAACGAAACCATGCGATTTGTCGAGCGGATGACGAGCGAGACAAACCGAACTTCGATTGCAAATAGTGACTATTTATCCACCAGCGATGGCGCCGATGACCAAAAATGGTTCGGTGCCTCTTGCGACTAAGTCAGGCAACGGCGCATCAGGCGATTCATGTGATAAATCTTCGCCGCAGGCGAAAAAGCGGACCATAGGTCGCCGAAGTTGGGTCACGTGATCGCGTATTGTGCCTCGCAGCATCGGATATTTGGATTCTACAGCATCCAGTAACGAACGCTGAGTCA
Organism: Candidatus Udaeobacter sp.; assembly: GCA_035713885.1. Taxonomy (GTDB): domain Bacteria; phylum Verrucomicrobiota; class Verrucomicrobiia; order Chthoniobacterales; family UBA10450; genus Udaeobacter. Next base: position 3,136 of record DASTMV010000032.1, read on the forward strand.
CCGTTCCATTGAATTCAACTTCGACTTCGCCAGCGACGTGCGCAAGCGTACGCAGATGAGGCGGAAGAAGGACGCGTATCATGGCAACGTTTGGGCTTCCACCGAAAGCACCGCAGGCAGATCGCGAACAATGGGCTTCCACCTGTCGCCTCCATCAGCCGATGCATAGACTTGGCCGCCCGTAGTCCCGAAATAAATGCCGCATGGTTCCAGTGAATCGACCGACATGGCATCACGCAATACGTTTACGAAGCAGTTGCGTTGCGGGAGCCCTTTTGTAAGGGCTTCCCATTCATTGCCGCCTGTTCTGCTTCGATAGACGCGCAACCTGCCGCTCGGCGGATAATGCTCGGAATCGCTCTTGATTGGGACCACGTAAATCGTTTCCGGTTCGTGTGCGTGAACATCGATTGGGAATCCGAAATCGCTTGGCAGATTACCGCTGACCTCGTGCCATGAACCACCGGCATCATCACTTCGCATCACGTCCCAATGTTTTTGCATGAACAAAGTAGCAGGACGTGACCGGTGCATTGCGATGCGGTGGACACAATGGCCGACCTCTGCGTTTGGATCTGGAATGTATTGCGAGTGCAACCCGCGGTTGATCGGTTTCCAGGTTTTACCGCCATCCTCTGTGCGAAACGATCCAGCTGCCGAAATCGCGACGAATATTCGTTGTGGATCTTGCGGATCGAGAAGAATCGTGTGAAGACACATCCCTCCTGCGCCCGGCTGCCATTTCGGACCGGTATCGCTGCCGCGCAAACCAGCCAATTCATGCCACGATTTGCCACCGTCTTTCGATTCAAAGATAGCGGCGTCCTCCACACCCGCGTAAACATGGTCAGAATTGTGAAGCGAGGGTTCCAAATGCCAGACCCGCTTGAATTCCCACGGATGTTGCGTGCCGTCGTACCACTGGTGTGTGGTGATCGGTTTGCCGGTTTCAGGCGAACTATCATAGACGAATTTGTTGCTCTCGCCTTTCGGCATGCCGTCGGGAGTTCGCAATTCATCGGAAGTGCTTCCCGGCGTGCTCCATGTTTTACCGCCGTCGTCCGAGCGCTGAATGATCTGCCCAAACCATCCACTGGTTTGCGATGCGTAGATTCGAGCCGGATCGATTGCCGACCCTTTCATGTGATAAATTTCCCATCCAGCAAAATGCGGGCCGCTGACCTTCCATCGTTTGCGCATTCCATCTGAAGTGAGGATGAACGCGCCCTTTCTTGTGCCAACCAATATTCGAACTTTACTCATATATGTCTCAGTCACGAAACACACGAATCATGCGAATGGAAGAGAAACTTGTGCTGAGACATTGATGTTTCGAGCACCTCTGCCGCCCGCGAACTTTGTTTACCCCGCGCATGCTGGATTTTCCTACCGTAAATGGAACGGGCCTAGCTGGCATTGTTGCCGCCGATGTGGTGGGATAACGGCGGCTGATGGGAACTGGCGCGCCGGATGTTCACCAAGTCGTCGACTTGGACCCAAGTTATGCCAAGGCTTACGCCGGCATGGCGAGTCCCGACTTGGTTTCCATCCAAGAGCATCCGCGTTTTAAAAATACTGCAGCGGTTTTCCTAATTGATTGAGACTTAATGGTTCGAGCGTAGCCTTAACGCTTCACATGGAACGCCGCCTCGCAGCCATAGTCGCCGCCGACGTCGTCGGATTCAGTCGGCTCATGGGCGAGGATGAAGCCGGCACGCTGGACCGTTTGAAGAAGCTGCGTGCTGAATTGATCGACAAGAAAATCGAGCAGCATCAAGGGCGAATTTTCAAACTAACGGGGGACGGTATTTTGGCGGAGTTTCCGAGTGTGGTAAACGCCGTGGCGTGCGCTGCAGAATGGCAGCGCGGGATGCCTCCTGACAGCGACCTTCAATTCCGCATCGGCGTGAGCCTTGGCGACGTCATCTTGGAGGGCAACGACATTTATGGCGATGGCGTAAACGTTGCCGCGCGGCTGGAAGAGATCGCGCAACCTGGCGGCATCGCGATTTCACAATCGGTGCGAGATCAGATCGGAAATCGACTCGCTCTTTCCTTTGAGAATTTTGGGGAACAGCATTTAAAGAACATTGGGTCGGCGATTTGCGTTTATGCTGTGGTGCTCGATGCGCCGCAGCACAATGAGACTGGGATGCTGAAAAGCGATCGGCCATCGATCGCGGTTTTGCCGTTCAACAACATGAGCGGAGATCCAGACCAGGAATTTTTCAGCGACGGCATTGCGGAAGATGTCATTACTGATTTGTCGAGAATCTCCGGTCTGTTCGTAATTGCGCGGCAAAGTTCGTTCACGTACAAAAACAAGCCGGTCAAAGTGCAACAGATCGGCCGGGAGCTGGGAGTAGGTTATATTCTCGAGGGGAGTGTCAGAAAATCTGGAGCACGGGTGCGCGTAACGAGCCAGCTAATCAGTGCCAAGAACGGTGGCCATCTTTGGGCCGAACGTTTCGATCGCGATCTGACGGACATCTTTGCGATTCAGGATGAGATTACTCAAGCGATTGTCCAGCAGTTGAAAATCAAACTGTCGCTGCATGAAAAAAAGTCGATCGAGCGCGCTCCCACCGATAACATGGAAGCTTACACCTACTATTTGAGGGGCCGCGATTTTCTTCAACGCACGTCCAAACGCTATCTCGAACTCGCGCGACGGATGTTTGCAAAGGCGATTGAGCTGGATCCAAACTTCGCACGCGCATACGCCGGAATCGCCAGCTGTGACGCGTTTCTCTACACACTTTATCAGGTGGACGTTTCCCTCGAAGGAATTCGTGAGACGTCAGCAAAGGCATTGTCGCTGGACAGCCATCTGGCCGAAGCGCACGCCGCCAGCGCAGTAGCGTTGTCCGCTGAACGTCGCTTTGACGAAGCGGATGCTGGATTCGAACGGGCACTGAGTCTCGACCCGAATTCCTTCGAGGCCCATTATTGGTCCGCCCGTCATACCCTCGCGCAGGGCAAGATGACGCGCGCAGTCCAGCTTCTGGAGCGCGCGGCGCTGATCAATCCCGCCGATTACAAACCTCCTGCTTTACTCATTAACGCGTATCGGTCGCTCGGACGCGAGGCTGATTGCAATGTTGCCGCACGCAAGACGGTTGAATTGGCCGAACGCGATCTTGTTTTGCATCCGGAAGATTCACGTCCCGCCGTGCTCGGCGCGCTCGCGTTGCTCCAACTGGGGGAGAAGGAGCGAGCGAGAGATTGGGCGGCGCGAGCTCAGGCGATCGAAAATGAAGACCCGGTCTCGCTTTACAACGTTGCCTGCGTTTATTGCCGCATGGGAGAACCTGAAGCGGCTTTTGAGCTGCTGGAACGAGCTGTCCGTAATGGGCGACCATTCTGGAAGGATTGGATTGAAAATGATTCCGACCTTGACGGTCTGCGAAGTCATGCGCGTTACACGAAAATTATCGGGCTTCTGAATCAGATACATTCGCGATTCTAATCATGCTCATCGACACTCACGCACATCTCGATTTCCCAGATTTCACAAACGATTTCGAGGGTGTCCTCCGTCGTGCCGAGCAGGCTGAGGTCAAACGAATCATCACAATCGGCACGTCGATTGAAAGCAGCCGACGGGTGATCGAGTTGGCGGAAAAGTATCCAGCCGTTTACGCAGCGGTTGGCGTTCATCCCAGTTACGTTGAAAAAGCGGAAGACGACGTAATTACGCCCCTCGCCGAGCTGGCGAAACACCCGCGTGTTGTGGCGATTGGTGAGACAGGCCTGGATTATCATCGTTTGCCAAGCGGAGAGGTAGCGAAGGAAGAGCAGGTGCAGGTTATGACTGCTCTGCGCAGTGAGACAGATGAGGAAATTGAAGCGCAGATTCGCGACGGCGCGTACAAATCGAAACAAGCAAGCTTGTTTCAGCAACAATTGGATTTAGCTGTCGAGCTTGGGCTCAACGTTGTAATTCATCAACGCGATGCGTGGGAGGACGCGCTGGAAATTCTGCGCCCGTACACCGGCAAGTTACGCGGCGTTTTCCATTGCTTTGGCGGCTCGCTCGATCAGGCGAATGAAGTTCTCGCTCTCGATCATCTCGTTTCTTTCACTGGAATTGTGACTTTCAAAAACGGCGCAGCCGTGCGAGAGGTCGCGGCAAAAATCCCCCTCTGGAAATTCATGGTTGAAACCGATTGTCCATACCTGGCGCCGACGCCTTTTCGTGGAAAGCGTTGCGAACCGGCGCATACGCGCATCGTCGCCGACGCAATTTCGGCCGCACGTGGTGTTTCGCTGCAAGAGGTTGCTGAAGCGACAACCGAAACCGCGGAGAAGTTTTTCAGGTTTAATCGCGCATGAGATTACGCCATTACATTGTGCTCGGTGCTCTGTTCCTGGCATCCTGCGCGGCACCCGACACGCAACACCAGATGGTGGTCAGCACGCGCGAACAAAAACTGGCGCTGCTTGATCGCGGTAATGTGATGGCAATCTACCCAGTATCTACATCCAAGTTCGGATTGGGCGATTGGCGCGGCAGCCGCTTTACCCCACTGGGTAAGCTGGCGGTCGCGCAGAAAATCGGCGACAACGCGCCTGCAGGTGCAGTTTTCAAGGATCGACGTCGAACCGGTGAAATCGTTGCCCCGGATTCACCCGGCCGGGACCCCATCGTGACGCGCATCCTATGGCTACGCGGGTTGGAGGTTCAAAACGCCAACGCGTTCAGCCGGGATATTTACATTCACGGGACGCCGGAGGAACGCCTTATCGGGAGACCTGCGAGTTATGGATGCATCCGGATGCGCTCGAGCGATATTATACAACTCTACAATGTCGTAGGACTGGGCGCCGCAGTTACCATCGTCAATGCTCCGCTTGCCGCGGCAGTTCCAAGCCTGGTTTCAGCTCACTCGATGGCGGATACGAATACTGCGCCGTTTGTAATGCGATAAAACTCCCGGGACCGGTCCGTGGCACATTGTGGACCGAATTTAGTATGAGAACAGTTTTGCACACCGTACGCGTGCGTATCCAGAATACTCTGTTCGGTACTGGCGTATCTTTCTGGCACTCCCAAGCAGTCAATACCCTTGATTACTTCCTATTTTAATGATTACGGACATGCGGAGACACGGTGCGATCTTTAGATGAAAGAACCCAAGAACGTTGCGCTAATTACGGGCATCACTGGCCAGGATGGTTCCTATTTATCTGAATTGCTCCTGGAGAAAGATTACACCGTGCATGGAATCGTGCGACGCACGAGCAATCTGTTGCGATCGCGCATCGAGCATCTACGGCGCGACGAAAAAATTTACGACCGACGTTTATTTCTCCACTATGGCGATCTCTCAGACGGCACGACATTGCGTCGAATTATCGCCGATGTTTCACCGACGGAGATGTATCATCTCGCCGGACAAAGTCATGTCGGCCTGAGTTTCGAAATTCCCGAATCGACATGCGAAGAAACGGGGATGGCGACGCTACGCCTTCTGGAGATCGTCCGCGCACATCCATCACCGGTAAAATTTTACCATGCTTCGAGCGCAGAGATTTTTGGAGACGCATCGGTTTCACCGCAAACAGAGCACACTGCGCTTCGACCGACGAGCCCATATGGTTGTGCCAAAGCATTCGCGACGCAATTGGCGCGGGTTTATCGGCAATCGTACGGACTCTTTGTGTGCAATGGTATCCTGTACAATCACGAGTCGCCACGCCGCGGTGAAAATTTTGTGACACGCAAGATCGCACGTGGCGCCGCGCGCATTGCTCGAAATCTCGACGACGAACTTGTGCTCGGAAACCTGGAGAGTCGAAGAGATTGGGGCCGCTCCCAGGATTATGTCCAGGCAATGTGGTTAATGCTGCAGCACGACATTGCGGACGATTATGTAGTGGCGACTGGAGAGACACATTCCGTGCGTGAGTTTGTCGAGGGGGCGTTCGAAGCTGTCGGTCTTCCCTGGGAGAAATATGTAAGGTACGATTCGTCGTTCGATCGTCCTACCGAGCCGGTGCGCCTGGTTGGATCCGCTGAAAAGATTCGCAAAACACTTGGATGGAAGCCGGCCGGAAATTTCGCGCAACTGGTGCGAGAAATGGTCGAGGCAGAGCTCGTCGCGATCGATTCACGCCAGTAGCAGGTCGCGGCAGGGACCGCGCCATTGTTCACGGCATTTGACCAAGATGTTTTCTCGGAGTTTCACGAGAAAGCAATTCCATGTCCGCATCAACCATAATGCGGACGAGCTCGTGAAATCGAACTTTTGGTTCCCATCCGAGAATCTTTTTCACCTTGGACGGGTCACCGATCAACAGATCTACTTCCGCCGGTCGCTCATAACGCGGATCGTGTTTAACAAATTCCTTCCAGTCGAGATCGACATGTGAAAAGGCCTCTTCGACGAACTCGCGCACGGTATGGGTTTCGCCCGTGGCCAGCACAAAGTCGTCGCCCTCTTCATGTTGAAGGATTCGCCACATCCCTTCCACGTACTCAGGTGCATATCCCCAATCTCGCTTTGCATCGAGAGTACCGAGGAACAATTCCTGTTGTAGTCCGTGTTTGATCGCGGCGACCGCGCGCGAGATTTTGCGCGTGACGAAAGTTTCACCGCGACGCGGACTCTCGTGATTGAACAGGATTCCGTTGCTTGCTAAAAGCCCATAGCTTTCGCGGTAGTTTACAGTGGCCCAATAGGCAAATACCTTTGCCACCCCGTAGGGGCTACGCGGCCAAAACGGCGTCCTTTCGGTTTGGGGGACTTGCTGGGCCTTGCCAAACATCTCACTGCTGGATGCCTGATAAAAACGCGAGCGCAAGCTCGCTTCCCGAATTGCTTCCAGAATGCGGACCGTGCCGACCCCAGTGACGTCCGACGTGTATTCCGGCACATCGAAACTCACACGTACGTGGCTCTGTGCTGCCAGATGATAGATTTCGTCAGGCTTTAGGTCGTAAAGTAGTTTTACTAAATTTACGGAGTCGCTGAGGTCTCCATAATGCAGAAACATGCGGACGCCGTTGACGTGAGGGTCGGTGTAAAGGTGATCGATGCGGGAGGTGTTGAATGTGCTCGCGCGTCGAATGATGCCGTGAATTTCATATCCCTTTTCCAGCAGCAATTCAGCCAGGTAACTGCCATCCTGTCCTGTGATGCCAGTGATCAACGCTTTTTTCATACGAGGCGTCTGGCTTTAGCGCGAATAGATAAGCGACGCAAACAAATTGCGAACCAACACGACGAGCATTGGTGCCCTCTACTCCGGCGGCGAAACCATAATTCGCGCCAGAACAGCGCGCTGGGCTCCGATCAGGGCGGCTATGCCTTTCCGCGCGAGAACCAGCATTTCATCCAGTTGAGATGCCGAAAACGTCGCTTCTTCGCCAGATCCCTGCACCTCCACGAATTCGCCGTCCTCAGTAGCAACGAGATTGAAATCGACACTAACGAGCTTGTCCTCTTCATAATTCAGATCGAGTACGGCCTGCTGATCCAGAATGCCCGCACTTACCCCCGCTACCAATTTTTGCATGGGAGGTGCGTTGACTTTTTTCTCCTTGACGAGTTTCCGGCAGGCAACAGCGAGAGCCAGACTGGCGCCGGTGATCGCGGTTGTGCGTGTTCCGCCATCGGCCTGTAAAACGTCGCAATCGATCCAAACCGTGCGCGGCCCAAGTTTTTCAAGATCAATGGCTGCGCGCAGCGAGCGGCCGATTAACCGCTGAATCTCTACGCTGCGCCCGTCCAGCCGACCTTTTGCGACATCTCTTGGCTTTCGCGTCTGCGTTGAGTACGGAAGCATTGAATATTCAGCCGTGAGCCAACCGCCAGTAACTCCCTGTTCTTTCATCCAGCGTGGTACCGTTTCTTCGATTGTGATGCCGCAGATCACGCGTGTTTGCCCCAGCGAGACCAGCACTGAACCGCTTGCGTTCGGCGCGACGTTCAATTCAAAGTTGATGGGCCGAATCTCGTCGGCTCCGCGGTCATCATTCCGCTTCATGCTAGCGAACTTAGATGTAGCGCGGATTTGCGCGATAAAATTCATAGTCCCGAGTGAGATTCTGTTGCAATAGTACAATTCCTACCGCTGGCGATCGCTCCCTGGCGCCGAGCAATCGGCTTGACGCACTGCGCTGACCATCGTTGTTTAAGCGTTTTGAGTGAAAAATAGCGCTGACACCCAGACAGCGATTTGCGTTGCCGGAGCACATCGCTCAGGAACGTCGATGGTCACAAGGTTGTTGCATACTTGCGGCCTCTACCTCGGTCCAAAGAATGAATTGATGCCTGCACAGGCTGATAACCCCGATGGTTTTTGGGAACATCTGGGGTTTGTCGCGGTGAACGATGAGTTATTAAATGCTCTCGGCGGCGCTTGGGACCTGCCCCCAAGAGCTGACGAGGATTTTAGCGACTCACGCCTCGATGCTGCGCGCATGAAAGCCCGACTGCTGATCGAACGATTTGATTCAGCGAAGCTGTGGGGCTGGAAGGATCCGCGCAACAGTTTGCTGTTGTCCTTCTGGCGGGATCTTCTGCCGCACTTGAAAACACTCATCATCGTGCGCAATCCGCTCGAGGTCGCCCACTCAATGCGAGAGCGAAACGGCAGCTCTTATTCATTTGGTTTACGGCTTTGGGAAATCTACAACCGGCGGTTGATTGAGACGACACGCGAGAAGGACCGCCTTGTTACTGATTACGATTTGTTCTTTGAGAATCCAGAAACCGAACTAAGGCGCATCATCGAATTTGTTGGTCTACCTGACAAGGAGGTCCCTGTTGCAGCCTCGCTGGTTCAAAAGCGGAGACGCCATACTCACTTCACCATTGATCAGTTAATTGACGCTCGCGCTGCTCCAGAAGTGATTGACCTTTATCGAGCTTTGGTCGCCGAAGCATTGCCGAGTGGACGAGCTAAACGGACAACCACGGTTTCGCAAAGTCCCAAATCGGGCCAGGCAGATTTGTTAGCAGGCTCGACTAGTCGGTTGAATGCTTTTGTTCCAGAAAGAATGGCACAGATCGAGCACCTATATGGCGAACTCCTTGCGCAAGCAGAAACTCGCCACAAAAAAGAAGCAGAGGAACTCAAGGAGCACCTTGCGCAAGCCGAAGCCCTTCTTCGCGATAAAAATATCAGCTCGGCCGAAAACGAAGCGCAAGCAGAGGAGTTGCGAAACCGTCTGAGAAAACAATTGAGAGCTACCCAGAAGTTGTCTCGGCTTTTGGATGACGTTGACCACGCAGCAGCGCGGCTTCGCTCTTCCGGGAGATGGCAAATCGCAAATCCGATTGCAGCGTTAAAGGCAAAGCTTTCTCCCAGGAAGTCGCGAAAGTTGCTCGGGTATGGGCACTTGGAAAAAATAGTATCGGCTCATCAAGACTGGCGCGGTGATCATCCAGAAATGGCTGCAATTGATGACGAAATCCACGCCTTGATTTCGGGCACAAATTATAGGCCGAGACTGTCGCCTGCCCAACCCCCCACACCAACGCGTCCCATCGAGTTCGGCGTCCACGAAGAGGTGGAAATTTCAATTATTATACCAGTATTCAATCAGCTTCATTTTACACGGGCTTGCCTTGCTTCTTTGCAGGATCATCAGGGAACGGAGCGCTTTGAGGTTATCGTAGTAGACGATTGTTCGACGGATAGCACTCAAGAGGTCCTCCCGCGAGTACCAGGGATTGTTTACCTGCGAAATGCGACAAACTCCGGTTTCATCGCGTCGTGCAATTACGGTGCCGAAAAGGCGCGCGGCAAATATCTTGTTTTCCTAAATAACGATACCCTTGTCACAGATGGCTGGCTGACAGCACTGATAGACACCTTTGGCGAACAGCAGCAAGCTGGCATCGTTGGCTCGAAACTGATCTATCCAGATGGCTGTTTGCAAGAGGCGGGAGGAATCATCTGGCGAGACGCTTCAGGATGGAACTACGGCAGGTCAGACGATCCGGCGAAGCCTGAATACAATTATCTTCGCGAAGTGGATTACTGCTCAGCAGCGGCGTTGATGATTCCGAAATCGCTGTTTCAAACCGTGGGTGGCTTCGACTCGCGCTACGCGCCGGCTTATTACGAAGATGCAGATTTGGCGTTCAAGGTTCGCCGGGCTGGCTACAAGGTATTATACCAACCGTTAAGCGAAGTTATTCACTATGAAGGCGCGACCGGAGGAACCGATCTTTCGGCAGGCGCGAAAAAGCATCAAGAGATCAATCGCTCGACGTTTGCCAAAATCTGGGGCGCTGAACTATTTGCGAAACCTGCGGCAGGCGATTTGACATTCTTGAGTCAGCCCTCACCTGGCAAGAAAAACATTTTAGTAATCGATCATTATCTGCCAATGTTCGACAAGGACGCGGGGTCAGTCCGGATGTTCCATATCGTTAACATCCTTCGGCAGCTGGGTCATCGAGTAACATTTGTTCCTGACAATCTGGCAAACATCTCGCCTTACGGACGGGAGCTGCAAAAGCGTGGGATTGAAATCATCTACCAGCCTTATTTTAGAAGAGTGCGTGATTTCCTAATTTCGCGCGGCTCCGAGTTTGACGCAGTCGTCTTAAGCCGGTGCGACTTTGCTCGCAAGCACATCGAAGGTGCTCGCCTCTATGCGCCGCAAAGCCGCATCATTTTTGATACTGTTGATCTGCATTTTGTTCGCACCAACCGCGAGGCCCGGATCACCAAGAACGCGGAGACGCGAGAAAAGGCGCGTCAGCATGAGGAGCTGGAATACCACCTAATTGACCAAGCCGACGAAACCTGGGTGGTGAGCAGCGTGGAACAGAAACTTCTTCGTGAAGCCCGGTCAGATAAGTCCATTGAAATCGTACCCACCATAGTCGAGGTCCCGGGCTCGAAAACGCCTTTCACGCTCCGGCGGGATTTGCTTTTTATCGGGGGCTTCCAACACAAACCAAACATAGACGCAGTTCTGTTCTTTGTGAACGACATCTATCCTCTGATTAGTAATCAGCTGCGCGACGCTAAATTTTATATAATTGGCGACAAGCCGCCACCGGAAGTGGTCGCGTTGGCGACTGAGAGAATCGTTGTCGCAGGTTTACAGCGGGATATTCGTCCGTTCTTCGATACCATAAAGTTATCTGTCGCACCGCTGCGATTTGGCGCTGGGGTGAAAGGCAAGATCAACCAGAGCATGGCTTTTGGCGTGCCCGTGGTTGCAACATCTCTGGCTGTCGAAGGCATGGAACTTAAGGATGGCGAAGACATTCTCGTAGCCGATGAACCGAAAGAGTTTGCTCACGCAGTTATTGAGTTGTACGAGTCGGCGGAGCTTTGGAATCGGCTTTCAGAGAACGGCATCAGGAAAACGCGTGCGCTCTATTCGACGGATGCAGCGCGTGAAAAGCTGAACTTTCTATTTAGCGACGAGCATCTGAGAGAGTTGAAGCAGCTGCGTGCGGCTACGGAACAGGAGCATGTTCTGGCTGCTACGAGCTGATCTTGTTGGCAAAGCTAGGACGCAATCGCTTCAACACAAGTAAGCTCAAACACCAGACGAATAATTAAGAGGTTGAATGCTCTGCGACTGCATCAGAGGAAAACAGTAATCTACAGCACTTGTTGTGTGCACTCGAGATGGAAGGCCGAATAAATAGACCCATTTTTGTAGTAGGGTCGCCCCGCTCTGGAACAAGCATTCTTACCTGGTGCCTGGGGCGACACCCTAACATCATTCCGCTCGAGGAGTCTTCCTGGATGGGAGACCTGGCTATCGACCTCGGCATTTATTATCAAGTTGGAATCGCGCGCGGCGACTACTCCCTTTTGAGTTCGATGAATGTGACCAAAGCAGAATTTTTCTCCGTTTTCGGCAAGACCATCAACGAGCTAATTCTTCAACACGAGGTCGATCTTCAGAAACAACGATGGAGACGCGCAGCGGGCCCAAGTATCCCAAGCGAGCGCTTCGTGATGTATCCAAATGCGAAAGCGCGATGGGTCGACGGCACCCCAGAATATTCCTTTTATATTTGCGGGTTGCTCAAACTCTTTCCCCGGGCTCTATTCGTTCACATCTTCCGTGATGTACGCTCTGTAGTTCGGTCGATGCTCCACTTTCATCAGGTCGCCGGAGGAAGTCTGGTCGCAAATCAGGACGAGGCATACCGTTATTGGCTACGAACGGTGGCAAACTGTATTCTGGCTGAGCGTGCTTACGGTTCGCGCGTCGTCCTTCGATTACGCCATTCCGATCTTGTGCACTCACCAGAGGACACGGTGCGATCTTTGCTGAATTTCCTTGAAGAACCGTACGCGCCGGAATGTCTCGAACCTCTTGCACGACGGATCAACAGTTCCAATGTTCCTGCTGATTTTGAAATTGACGATCGTGAAGGGAATCCGAGTCTCATTGAGGAGGCTAGACGGCTTTGCGACGAGGTCGAACGGACTCCGCAACCGCTCGAAGGTTCCGTTGATGCCGTTGCAGAGATAGAAGCTGCGTTCGACGAACGTGTTGAGTATGTTGCAACTCTGGCACCCAACTATAACAAGGCTCTACAAACGATCGCGAGGTTGAAGAATAACAAGGCGAAACACACCGCTGAAAGTGAGAAGCTGCCGGGAAACCTCGAAAAGAAGAAATCCATCATCGCGCGTTTTCGCGTTCAAAAGTAATGGATCAATCAATCTGCCTCCGAACCGAATACTACCAAGCCGATCAAACTGTGGTCAGTTGATTGTTACTTCGATGGGGGATCGAACGGATTTCTACGTCGTCGCGATTTGTGGAATAGCTGATTTCACTGTGGGGCGAGTTACCGAGACTTGTGCAAGGGGCGTATTGCGTTCGCGATCAGCGTAGAGAATGAATTTATAAGTCGCACCGGGTTCAATCCAAGGAGCCTCTTTCGCTCCCAGCGAGCCATGCGCGAAAATAGCTTCTTTAATGCTGCCGCCTGACACATAAATCGTCGCATCCGCCACGCCGTGGCAGAACCAGGTGATGGTGGTTTTGCCCGGGCCAATGCCGGGCGGCAATGGATTTGGGGAAGCGGACAGCTTGCAGGATGTCAATGGAAGGCCCGAGCAGTAGTTTCGGACAAAGAGCCTCATAATGTGTTGAACGACATTTCCCTTTACATGCCGCATGTCTTCCGCCCAGGTGAGATTCCGATCCGAGTTCTGAACAATCTCGTAGCTAGGAAAATAGTGCACGTTTTTATGCGCGGCAGCCCATTCCTGGGCGACAGTGCGCAGCAACGATTTCGAATAAGTGTTGGCGATGACAACATCTTCACCGGAAAATGTTGCCACTAGCGGCACGGGCGACACAGTCACTACGATTTGCACGTCCTGATGACCAAACTGGTTAAGGAGCGCGTGAATGCGTTCCAGATTCGAAAGGTTCTCCACAAAATTAGTGACATGAAGCTCGTAACGGTCGGGATAGTTGCTATGCAGCGCGGGGAACATGTGATTAATGAAAACATTTGCAAGCTTATCGCGCCACACTTCCACCAGGCCGAGAGTGATTATGACCACGCGACATTGTGCAATTCGACGCGTGACCATCTGCATGATTTCACGGCGGCGGATCGTCTCTTCAAGGCCGACTAGCTGGAGAGCGGGATTAACATGCGGATCACAGAAAATACCATTTCCAAGATCAACAAGACTCTCACGAGGGAATTCTGACGCCGGATCGAGTGCCCAACGCAGTTCATCATGAATCGAGAATGTGTTGTATTTGTTTGTGAAGCCTAACGCCAACTCGCCGTTCATTGTCGGGAACGAATCAAACTCAACAGCTTTGCTCAGGACATCCATTTTCTGATCAATCAGCGCGAGCTCAACACCGCGAGCAAAACACGAACCAATGGCAAAAATCTTATCTTCGCGCTCTATCTTAAACCCCGGCGAGATCGCCGGAGCAAAAAGCGGCTCACGCAGCCGCTTGTACGCGAGCGTGTTGAGCTCGGGCGGTAACGCGTCTTTTCGATGCCAACGGCTGTAGGGGCTGACGAAATTTCGCTTGGCTTGTGCCGTTGTGATTGGAGTGCGCATTTGACGATAGGCGGTCAAGGCTCGGCAATCGCGAAAAATTTAGACACGAAGTAGAACAGAACCGTAGTCGTACTTGGCCGGGGTGTCCCACGCATCAATCGTAATCATGACGCATTTTTGACGTAAAAGCTAGTTCTGCTCAGATACTCAGTATTTCCGACAAATATGCATTACCTTTCCCGTGCGGCGAGTCCGACGACTGCGTTAGAGCCGAAGAATGTCCTTACAAAAGGAAGCGTGGAGGTAAAATGCTCGAAGCTTGACTGCTTCCAAAAAGGCGAATAACCCATAGGGGCCGAATGCAGCGCAGCACGAATAGACCGGTTTTTGTCGTCGGATCCCCCCGGTCGGGAACTAGCATCCTCACCTGGTGTCTGGGTCAGCATCCGAACATTTTTCCGGTGCCGGAATCAAATTGGATGGGAGATTTCGCGGTCAACATAGCAATTGCTTATGATATTGGCGCTGCACGTGGCGAACGCTCAATCTTGAGCGCCATGGAAATCCGGGAAGACGAATTGTTTGTCGTACTCGGCCAAACCATTCACCAGTTGATCGTTTCTCATCGCGGCGATTTGGAAAGGAAACGACAAGCCGTCGTCATGGCGTCCAATGCTAAAAGCCCTTGGCTCCTAGCCAGAAGTTCAGCGTCGGAACCTAAAAACCGGTGGGTCGATGGAACTCCAGAATATTCGATGTACATCTTCGGGTTGCGTAAACTGTTTCCGGATGCGCTCTTCATCCATATTTTTCGTGACGTCGGCGCCGTAGTGCGCTCCATGCTCAACTTTCATCGAGTCGCGGGTATCCAGTTGGTTTCCGATGAGAAAAGCGCTTATAAATACTGGCTCAGGACAGTCAAAGCCTGCATTCAAGCTGAGGAGGCCTATGGGCCCGACGTCGTCTGTCGTGTTCGCTACACTGATTTAGTCGAGAATCCGCAATCAGTGATGCGGTCGCTGCTGAATTTCCTTGAGGAGCCGTATGACGCTAAATGTCTCGAGCCGCTCGCTGAACGGATCAACAGCTCCAAAGTGCCGGACGATTTTCAATTTGAAGGTCCAGCGGCGGATCCAGCCATAGTCGAAAAAGCGACACAGCTGTGTGTCAGCATAAACGAAACTCCTCAATCCCCCCAGGGTTCATGTGCAGCAGCCGACGAATTGGAGGCTGCATTTAGAGATCGGGTGAAATACATCGCCACCCTGGCCAGGACATATAAAAAAGCGCGGGAGACAATGAAAAATTTGAGTCACCCGGCGCTGCTGTTATACCTAATAATTCAAGGAGCACTGCAATGGCACGCCGTTGCGTCAGTCTTTTGTCGCGGCTAAACTACTGGATAAGTTAGCTTTTGGACTGATCGTTACTTCCTTCAGCCGTTCCAGACATTCCACTCCGAGTTCGAGGTGTTGCTACGAATTACTATCTCAGCGAGTGTCATCAGGAAGAGTTGAAACTTACTTTTCCACGATTTTCATGCTGGTTAGCAGGAGCTTGTGAATACGTTGAAAGCTATTGGTCGGATTTTGAATGAGAAGCACTAAAGAGCCCGTGCCGGACGTTGAACCGGCTTTTGTCCACTTGAATGCGCAGCTGCATAAGGCTGCGCGAGCGTTAGAACTGCGGACGTCTGACTTGCAAGCGGCTGAGCGTCATATCGCCCAGCTCGAAGGAAAGTTACTGAAAGTAACGCAGTATCGCAGTGAGTTGAAATTGTTGGAAGAAAAAAAGCGCGCCATCCTGAAATCCCCGGAGCGCAAAATAGGCCAGGTATTACTTGCCCCGTATCGTCTTTCTGAACGTCTGGTCACGCCATTATGGAAGAAGCTGTTTCGGCAGAGCACGCGCGAAAACACCTATGGCTCCAGCGAATATCATAAATGGCTGCAGCGCCACCGCCCGAAGCCACGCGAGTTTGATCGAATGCGGCAGGAGGCGCTTGGGTTCGCGTTGCAACCAACCATCAGTATCATAACACCTGTCTTTAACACGCCAGCCCAATGGCTGCAGGAGTGCGTTGGCTCGGTACGCTCGCAGACTTACAAAAATTGGGAGTTAATCCTCATCGACGATTATTCTACTGACGAGGATACTCTTCGTTCTCTAGCGGAGTTAGCGGCGTCTGACTCTAGAATCATCCTGGCGAAGGATGAAAACAGCCGGGGAATCTCCGCGGCCTCCAATCGTGGTCTCGCGCTGGCACGGGGTGACTGGGTGGCATTCCTGGATCACGACGATCTGCTCGAGCCGGATGCGCTGTTTCAAAATGTGAAATTTATTCAAGATCATCCCGACGCGGAGGTCATTTATTCGGACGAAGACAAACTGACTAAGCGAGGGTTCGATTCTCCCATGTTTAAGCCGGATTGGTCGCCGGACTACTTTCTCTCCTGCAATTACGTCTCCCATTTAACGCTTGTTCGCCGTGAACTGATCAACCAAGTAGGCGGGTTCCGCTCCAAGTTTGATTACGCACAGGACTACGATCTTCTCCTCCGTGTTGTGGAACAGACGAACCGTATCTATCACATTCCGCGAGTGCTTTATCATTGGCGGCGCACCGTGACTTCCACAGCTGATAACATCCAATGCAAGCCTAAGATGCTGGAGGCTGCTCGTCTCGCACTTGAGGCGCATCTGGAACGGCGGCAACAACCCGGACATGTAGCCGTTGACTGGCGCACCTACTTGTTTTCGGTCAAACGCGAGCTGACGGAAGCAAAAACGATCTCGATCATAATTGTCGCGCGCAATCGCGTCGATTCGCTGACTCGTTGCCTTGACAGCCTAACGAATAAGACCCGTTATGCTCCTTACAAAGTAATTGTGGTTGCCAACCACGATCCATCCGACGATGCGCGTGCTTATTTCTCGCATTTTAAACACCGGCTCTTACGTTACAGCGGCGGTTTCAATCTTTCGGCAATGAATAATTTCGCCGTGAAAGAAACCGACAGTCCCTGGCTTCTTTTTTTAGATTACCACGCGGAGGTATTCCAAGATGATTGGCTGACGACAATGGCAGAGCACGTTCAGCGGCCCGAAGTTGGAGCCGTTGGACCGCGGCTTCTCTACCCTGACAACACCGTGCGGCATGCGGGGATGGTGCTAGGAGTCGGTGGAATTGCCGAGTACGCGTTTCGCGGCTTACCGGCTGAAGCATCAGGTGTATGCCGCCAGCTACAGGCGACACGGAACTACAGTGCTGTCACGGGAGCGTGTTTACTCACGAGGCGCGACGTATTGGATAAAGTAGGAGGATTCAATGAAGCCTTTCCTGATAGCTTAGGCGACATCGATCTCTGCTTAAGGATGCGGCGTGCTGGTTATTTCATCGTGTATACTCCATTTGCGGAGCTGTATTACCATGAGTCCGCAGTTCGTTCTCAGAAAATCGAATCACATGAAGCGAACCTAATCCGTGAACGCTGGCCCGAGGTACTGCAACGCGATCCGTATTACAATCCCAATCTGTCTCTAGAACGCGCCGACTTTTCGTTAGGTAAGTGACAGGGGCATCGCGTTTGTCCCGATGGCCGTATTCTGTGATATCGCGAGGGGAAAGCAGCCCAAACGCGAGCACTTCCACGTTCGAACTGCTTAGGTCGCGACCGCTGCGCGGAGCAGCGGCTGAAGTTTGGTTACGCAGATTCTAATTTCGCCCATTTGCCAACGAGCATTTGATGTTGTCACGTGTCATCGCATTTTGCAGCTCAGGTTACCAAATGATGTCAAAGCCAACGGCAAAGACTTCTTTATTTAATCGGACGGACATGGACTCGGTACCATATCTCGATCTGCGAATCCAATACGACGCTATTGGCAGCGAAGTGTTGGAAGCGTTGAAGGAAATCTGTGAGTCGGCCAAGTTCGCCCAAGGACCGGCAACAGTAGATTTCGAGGCCAAGTTCGCCGCCTACTGCGGAGTCGGTCATTGCGTCAGCCTGAATAGTGGCACGAGCGCGCTGCATTTGGCTCTTCGCTGCCTGGATATCGGTCCAGGAGACGAAGTCGTCACGGTGCCGATGACGTTCATTTCTACTGCGTGGGCCATCAGTTATGTCGGCGCTAAACCAGTTTTTGTGGATATTGACCCCGCTCGCCGAACATTAGATCCGGACAAACTCGAGGCGGCTATTACGCGTCGCACGAAGGCGATTGTCCCCGTCCATTTATACGGAATGCCTGCCGAGATGGATCGCATTAACGCAATTGCTGAACGGCACGGATTGCCTGTGATCGAAGACGCGGCGCAGGCACATGGAGCAAAGTTCGGTGGCAGGCGCGTAGGTCAGTTTGGAAAGATTGCGTGTTTTAGTTTTTATCCCGGCAAGAATCTTGGGGCATACGGCGAAGGCGGCGCCTTAATCACGAATGATGCGTCCATGGCAAAGCATGCACGTTCTCTGCGTGATCACGCGCAGAGCGAGAAATACTTTCATGATGAGATCGGGTACAACTATCGGATGGACAGCTTTCAGGCGGCTGTGCTGTCGATAAAATTGAAACATCTCGACGTATGGAATGCGGCTCGTGTTGCTCGCGCGCAATGTTACACCGATCTACTCAAAAACTCGTCATACAAGTTGCCCGCGCAGTTTTCCGATTCGGAATGCATCTGGCATTGCTACGTCATCGAGACTACAGAGCGCGATCGCGTCCGCTCTGCCTTGTGGGATGCCGGCATCGAGACTGCAGTTCACTATCCTCTGCCTGTTCACCTCCAAAAGGCTTACGCGTATCTTGGCTACCAGGCAGGGGACTTGCCTGTGACTGAAGCGTTATGTGAACACTGTCTCTCACTTCCGATTTATCCCGAGCTTTCGAAAGAGAAAATCTCCCGCGTCTCTTCCCTTCTTTTCGATCTTCAGAAATCGCCGACGCTTCACGCATCAGTCGGACAATGAAACTGTGCGTTGTAATCTTGCCTTAATTCGTGACGATGAGGAATGGCAGCAGATCGGGAATACGTTCTCGGCACGCACGAGGAGGAATTAGCAAGGCTCGGTTTGCAGCATCGCGTCTGGCGTCCTGTTGTCTTGGATTGCTGGCAACGGGCGGGTATCACTAGCGGCAAACGCGTTCTGGACATCGGAGCTGGTCCCGGCTATGCAGCCGTTGATTTGGCCGAGATCGTTGGATCCAGCGGCGAAATCGTCGCTATTGAACGTTCGCGGAACTTTATAGCCGCCTTTCGAGAGATTATTCGCAAGCGTTCGATTCAGAACGTTCGGATTCACGAGATGGATTTGATGACCGACGACTTGCCCGTCGGAGATTACGATTTTTCCTGGTGCCGTTGGGTGGTTTCTTTCGTTAACAACCCGCGATTGTTAATCCAAAAACTCGCTGGAGTAATGCCAAAAGGCAGTTTGTCCATTTTTCATGAGTATGGACACTACGAGACCTGGCGATTCTTTCCGCGACTTTCGATGCAAGAACGCTTTCGGGAACACGTGATTGCGACGTGGCACGAATCCGGCGGCGAACCCGATGGTGCTGCCCAATTACCGGGGTTACTTGCCGGGAATGGATTCATCGTTCGCTCGTCAACACCTCACATCTTTTGCCTCCGTCCGACCGATTACATGTGGCAATGGCCAGCTACTTTCATCGAAACTTATCTTTCGAGGCTCATCGAGATGGGCCGAATCGATCAGAAGTTTGCGGGTGAGATCCACGCCGATCTCGTGAACGCGAAAAAAAATCCGAATACCCGAATGCTTACGCCCCTGGTACTGGAAATTATTGCGGAGAAGTTATAGCTCGGCGTTCGCCGGTGTCCCTGCAAGGCCGAGACGTTCGGCGTCTGCTTTGAGAGCCGCAATAACCCAAAGGATCAAATCGTCGAGTGACATGCCAAGTTGTTCGCCCCCTTGGACGATATCGTCACGATTCACCGCGCGGGCGAAGGCTTTGTCTTTCATTTTCTTTCTTACAGCGCGCACATCCACATCGTGAATGCTTTTTGTCGGACGAACGAGCGCGACCGCGACGACGAAACCACTGAGTTCATCGACCGCGTATAAGGTTTTCTCGAGAGGCGTTTCGCGTGAAACACCCGAATAGTTTGCGTGTGAAAGAATCGCGCGACAGACTTCGTCGCTCCAACCATTCTCCCGCAGCCACGCAGCGCCGACGAATGGATGGCCTTGAGTCGCGCTGCATTCGAGATTCGGGTGCTGCTCGTAATCCATGTCGTGCAATAATCCGACGGCTTCCCATAAATCGGCGTCTTCTCCGCGCATTTGGGCAAAGTGCTTCATTGAATCGGCAACGGCGTAGCAGTGTTTGCGCAGGCTTTCGGACTGGACCCAGTCGTGCAAAACAGTCTGAGCGCGAGCGGAGAGCGTGTGACTCATCGTGCAACTTAGTAAATGGAGACCTTATCGCCCGGCTTTATCTTGGCGGCAAGCCGGACAACGTCCCAGTTCGCCAGCCGAATGCAGCCGTGGCTCACATTGCGTCCGATCGAATCGGGATCGTCGGTTCCATGAATGCCAATGCCTTTTTTGTTGAGAGCAATCCACATGACGCCCGCAGGATTTCGCGGTCCTGGCGCAAGCAAGTGGAAATCGCCGCTGCGTTGGCCATGTTGCAGCATCTCCTTATCGTAACGAAACGTCGGCAGTTTTGTAATGCGCACTACTTTCCAGTCACCGATGGGTGAAGCCGTGTGCTCAGAACCGACGGTGACGGGATATGCAGCGATAAGTTTACCGTCTTCGAATACGCCCAGCATGTTTGTTTTCGTGTCTATATTTATACCGACATTTCTCGATGCTGTTAAATTTTCGGCCGGCGTTGGAGTTTGTGTTTCCGGTTGATATTCAATCTCATTCGCTGGCTGCAGGCTGGTTTCGCTCCCAGGCTCAATCTGTCTTACCGACGCGAGTTCGAACGGCTCAACATTTGGTACACTGAGCTGGTCGCCTGCTTTGGCAGCTTTCAATTTGCCCGGGTTAAGCTGTTCCAGAAAATGAATGTCACTATGAAATTTTTCGGCGATCGCGTCAGCAGCATTTCGGTACGGTAAGAATTTGAGTTTTGCCTTTGCGGCTACCCCGCTCGGCAAATCTCCCGTGCTCTGGAGATCCGCTTCGGTGATCGTATACGGAATGAACACCGGATCGATGCTGCCGAGGTCGAGTCCATTGACGTCAGGCGCCAGGTTCGGCTGCTGTCCCGTTTGTTGCGGCGGCGGACTCTGCGGTGGTTCACCTCGCGATTCGCGGTAAAGAGCGACGGCTTTCCAAGTAAAATCGTCGTAACAACCGTTGATTCTACCTGGCGTAAAGTTGGCTCGATCAAGGAAAATCTGCAGGCGTGTGGCTGTTTCGATCTCAGTCTTGGTTGGCACCGATTTCGGGGAATGTTTTTTCTTCCCCGAAGCGGGAAGAATGCCGATTAAAACCGCGACCCCGATCAGTACGCAACGATGCACGTTGTTCACTCAAATGCATCGTGCTGCTTTAGAACAATGGTTGTGCTGCGCGATCGATTGAGGCTCGGCTGTCGGTGATCAGAGATAGCGCTCAGTCAAATATCAGAAGAAAAATTCTGAGCGTCAGCGGTCGCTTCGTTACAATTTCGGAATTTGTGATATGTTCCGGCGATGCAAACGCCAGAAATTACTGCATATCTAAAGACCTATTGTGGCTGGAGCGCCGGTGTCCGCGCTATTCTCTCGAAATATAATCTGCCGTACACGGAGAAGGACATCATTCAAAACCCGGCTTTTCGCTGGGAAATGGAAACCAAAAGTGGACAACCGCTTTCGCCGTGCGTCGAGATCAACGGACAAATGCTGGCTGATGTCAGCGGCGAAGAAGTCGAGCATTACCTCATCGAGAATAAACTGGTCGAAGCAAGCAATGCTCCGACTGACGTTCCGACTAACGCAGCGTGCCCGACTGAGCAGCACGAGGGCGTGGTGAAGCTGAATTTGTGATTCGTTAGAAGTTTGAGAAGCTAGACTGTTGAACCGCTGAAAGGCTAAAGAGTCAGAAAGGTTAAACCGCTTTTAACCTTGTAACTCTTTTAACTTTTTTAACCTTTCAGTGATGAAATTCTACGCTCGCCTTCGACATTCAAAGAAAGCGCGCGGCAATATTCTGTTTCGGTATGGCTGGAAGATCACGCTGCTTCTTTTGCTGGCTGGCGCCGCCTTCGCCGTTTTTCTCTTTTATGGCACGTGGGCGCAGACATTCGACATGAAAAACGTAGGGGAAATGCCGGAGCGAAGCACCGTCTACGACGTCGATGGAAAAATTTACAGCCGCCTCGCCGGCGCGAATCGTCTCAAAGTTTCGCTGAGCGAAGTCTCGCCCTACTTTATTTCCGCGGTGCTCGCGCGTGAGGACACTCGATTTTACGAGCATAAAGGTATCGATTGGCGTGGAGTTTTGCGAGCTTTGAGTCGCGACATTGTGAGTATGTCGGCCAAAGAAGGCGCGAGCAGTCTTACCATGCAACTGGCGCGGAACAGTTTGCCTCTCGGTGGCCGCACATTCAGCCGGAAATTGTTGGAAGCAATGGTGGCGCTCCGAATCGAACGCGAGTTCACGAAACAACAAATTATCGAGCTTTACATTAACCGTATTTATTTCGGCAACGGTTGTTACGGAGTCGAAACTGCTTCACAAGCTTACTTTGGCAAGAACGCCTCGAAGCTGAATCTCTCGGAGGCTGCGTTGTTAGCCGGTTTGATTCGGAGCCCAAATCGGTTTTCACCGCTGAAAAATCCCGAGGGGGCGGCGATCCAGCGCGATGCCGTTTTGAATCGGATGGTGGCGCTGAAAAAAATTACGGTGGCGCAGGCTCAGCAGGCGAAAAAGACCAAAGTGGCTACCCATCCCAAACGAATGCCTCAGATCCAGGAGAACTACGCAATGGATGCTGTCCAGCGTGCTTTGAGCCTGATCCTGACGCAGGACCAGATGGATGACGGCGGACTCTCAATTTACACCACACTTGATCCCTCCGTGCAAAACAGCGCCCAGGAAGCACTCGAGACGCAACTTAGCAAAATCGAACGCCAATCCAATTTTCATCACCCAATAAAATCGGAGTACAAACCGCCAGAGAACGGAGAAGGAGACGTAGCCATGCCGTACCTTGAGGGCGCAGTGGTGGTCATCGACAATGGCAGCGGCGGTATACGTGCGCTGGTCGGTGGACGTGATTACGCGCAGAGCAAATTCAATCGCGCTTTGGCGCCGGCAAACCGGCAGGTTGGTTCTGCGTTCAAACCATTTGTGTACACAATCGCATTCAGCCACGGCTTACTGCCGGGCGCTGCGATCAGTGACGAGCCCATTCGGCCCGGTGAAATCGATGGCGCAGGAAGTTGGTCCCCCGCAAATTCCGATGGCACCTATGGCGGGGTCGAGCCTTGCTCCTACGGTCTCATTCATTCACGCAATACCATGAGCGTGCGCGTCGGACAATTCGCCGGACTTGATGCGGTGCGAAAAGTCGCGAACGATCTTGGCATTGCTCAAAATCTTTCGCATGGCCCTGCGATCTACATAGGTTCATTCGAGACGAACTTGAAAGATCTGACTGCTGCCTACTCTGTTTTTCCAGACGCCGGCGTACGCAAACAGGCGTACGTCATCGAGCGTATCGACGATCAGCAACACAAACCGATTTATCTTGCCGCGCACATCACCTCACCGGGGCTCGATCCCGGTGCTGCGTGGATGACCTCGCAGCTGATGCAGGACGTTTTGACCAAGGGAACGGCTGCCAGCGCACGCTCGTTAGGCTTCAAATTGCCGGCAGCGGGTAAAACAGGCACGACTAACGATTACAAGGACGCCTGGTTTCTCGGCTATACGAGCACGCTAACGTGCGGTGTTTGGGTCGGATTCGATCAGCCAACTACGATCGTTCCGCACGGGTACGGTGCTGCTCTGGCGTTGCCGGTCTGGACTCAGGTTATGAACAAAGCCGCCCGGCATTATCCGGCCGAGCCGTTACAGCCGACACTGCCCATTCAACGGGCAACTGTCTGCTCGATTTCCAACCAGCTTGCCACGACGGGGTGCATGTCGGCAGGCACCGCTTATGACATCGAACTCCCCGTGACCAGAATACCAACTGCTGCCTGTCAGGTGCACGGTGGCGCGCAATGGCCATTCGCGCAGCAGGCACCTAACCTGCCGCAGAAGGCACAGTCGTTTCCGGGACGGGTGTTCAAATCGTTCAGGCGACTCTTTGGCGGACGATAGTGTTCAGGGTGGTGAAAGAAGTATCAGGGTGGCGTTATTGCTGATCGCGGTGGCAACGCTGTTGCTTACAACGACAGAAAACAGGCTGCCGTTATCGCCCTCGACCGTCGGTGGCGTGGTGTAGGAAGAGCTAGTTGCCCCTGGGATGTTCTCACCGTTTTTGCGCCATTGATATTGCAATTGGGGAGAACCGGTGGCGCTTATCCTGAATGTGGCTGTTTGCCCAATCGGCACTGTTTCATCGGAAGGCTGAGTCGTGATGGACGGCGGAATCGGCGGCACTGCGTTGAAAACGCCAGTCGTTGCCAGTATCAGCGAATCGATTTCCCCGGACGTAGAATACGCCGTTAGGTCAGCCGTCGAGGTGACAATCGTGTAGAGCACTAAGGTTCCCCTTGGCTGCGGAGGAATGGTCGCCGAGTAACTCATCCCCGAGCCCTGCGCTTCAATTAAGTGCGATGTGATGAACGAATCTGTGGACCAACGCACATAGATCCGTTCCTCCGCCGATTTGACCTGGCTGGTAGCGATACTAACGATGATAGGATCGTGAGGCGTCGGATTAGCGGGTGTTTGCCCCACGCGCCCAACAGAAACTGGCGGCGCTGAGGTTTTCATAACCGCCAACTGCATGTCAATACCGATTTGGTCCGGCCGATGGATAATGCGAAATGAGTAATAACCCTCTTGTAGCGAGATCGTGTTCATCGGTCCCAAGCCGTGGCCTTGATAAAACGGAACTGTGGTGGTGTTATCAATGTTGATCGTAACGCCTCCCCATTGTTGCGCGTAACTCTTGTCGCTTACCAGGACGAACGAGTGTTCTCCGGGAGTAGCATCCCCGCCTGTCGTCGCGACATGGATTGTATTTGTCAACCAATTGAATCCATCCGGCGTCCCTTGTAAGTCAGGCGCGCTAATGTCCGTTACACTCCAAGGTGGATTCGAATCATTTTTATCAAAGCGGTTCCAGTCGCCCGCCAAGACCAGCGGTAAAAAAGGAGAATTAATATTCTTCTCCCAAATAGGCGGAATCGTATCGAGAGTCCATTGGGCGTATAATTGTGTGAGATTTCTCACTGAGTTTCCGCGAATCGCTGCCAAATCCTGGGTTTCGCCAACGTCGTTAACCATGTTATATAACGCAGGCGGCTGGTCGTCCTTAGCTCTTTCCACTACCAGCTTGAGCGGACCACTGCGCACAGCCCAAATGGTATTTCTGGCATCGGATGGACAATCGAGACCTAAACCGAACCAGCGCCAGAACAGTGTGCGCAACGGACTAGGTTGTTCACCGGCCAGATACGGTACGATATTCAAGCCGTCGTAAGCTCGGTCCGTCGGTAGTGCCACGCCCGCGGCGGCGCCAGCCGTTGGAACAATGTCTAAGGACGAAACCAAATTATCATACACTACGTGCGCCGGTAACCGGTCTGTCCACTGGACAGCAAAAGGGACGCGAATGCCCCCGTCCAACACATCCATTTTGTAACCACGAAGCGGATAGTTGCTCGTGAAACCGGTGTCTGGCGCGCCGTTATCGCTCAAGAAAATAATGAGCGTGTTATTAAGTATATTATTTGCCGCAAGCGCCTGGACAACCTGCCCGACGCCGTCATCCAGCGCGACCACCATGGCAGCAAGCAGTCGACGCTTCGGATCCGTAATATAGGAAACGCGCTGCATGTAAACCGAAGGAGGCTCATCGTACGGCTTGTGCACAGCGTTATACGCCAGGTATAGAAGGAAAGGCTGGCTCGCGTGATTATTGATAAAGGCGACTCCTTCTCGAGTGAATGCATCGGTCAGATATTCGGTTTCAACGACGGGCGTCCTATCTCGAAGAAGATTAGCATTGTAGTAGTGGGAGGCTGCTCCGAGAAAACCATAAAACTCATCGAAACCGCGTGCGATCGGATCAAGATTTTGCACCAGGCCCAAATGCCACTTCCCAATTGCTCCACAGACGTAGCCCGCCGGTTTTACAATTTGCGGCAGCAGTAATTCCTGCGTCGGCAGCCCCAAACGGGGGTTATCATCATAAACAGCGTCTCCTTCTGGTTGATTCTCGTATCCAAACCGCTGCTGATAACGTCCAGTTATCAAACCGGCTCGCGACGGACTGCAAAACGGGTGTGTAACATATGCATTCGTACACAGCACACCGTTCGCTGCCACCGCGTCGATATTGGGCGTGGGAATATCCGGACAGCCATTAAACCCCACATCGCCGTAGCCGAGGTCATCGGCAAGAATAACGACAATGTTGGGCCTATTCTCCTGCGCCAGCATTGGCATGGTCAAACAGCAACTGCAAAGAGCAAGTACGGTCCTGCTTATGCTGAAACGAAGCAGCCATTCCGGGGCAAGAACAGTCTTCACAGGTCCTAAGATTTTTCTTCATTATCCTTTTTCGGATTTTCCGCGGCAAAGTTCCAAAAAAAGAAAAAGATTATTCTTAGGTGGTTCAGAATCCCCTGGCTCAATCCAGGACAAAACTACGCGCCGCCGTCCGAAAAACGTGCAGCGCTAGTGTGGGGATTTGCCCAGGACAAGCTGAATTTACCTTCGCTTGTTAGCTAAGTTTGTGCGAAGCCACCCGCGCGTCGGAAGATGTCGATTTCTTCACCCGCAATTTTGAAGGCAGGGGATGAGCGCTAAGCATTGGACCACAAGCTGTCGCTAGTTGCTCACCCGCTCATGAAATCATCAATCTCCAACGCTGCCGCGCCGGCGAAGGACGGTCTAGTCGCCCTCCGTGGCAGGTCAAACTTTTGGGCAGGTGCAGATCACATTCCTGGCGTGGGTGCCTTCGATCTTGCGGGAAGCCAAAAGTTTTCAGTTTTTCGGAACTTTAAGCAAGAAAAACCTAATAAGACATTGAAGGGAAATCTTCAAGACACGTAAAAGCTATTCTCACCGCGAATTGTGAAATTGATCAGAATTACTCAGAAATCGGCGTCTGGGTTGCTCGCGAAAACCTTTCTTTCTATCGCTATCAT
>DASTMV010000033.1:0-6583 GCA_035713885.1 Candidatus Udaeobacter sp.
TCGTCGGCGGTCTTTGAAAACCCGAAATCGAGCGCTCGCGTGAAGAACTGCCTGGCGTGGTCAATACGCCGCGCATCGACCAATTCTTCTGTTCGAATGACACCGAGTCGCTCGCCTAATTCAGAGCCCAATATGTTCTGACCTCCGTCGCCGCGTGTAACCGAAAGATAAGCGGCGTCATAAAGCGAACCGTTCGCCCACAACGCCATCAGATTCGTGTTTTCATCGTCGGGGTGCGCCGCAATGTAAAGAACGCGCCCAAGCACGTTGAGCTTTTGCAGAGCCAGCTCGATCTCGCTGGCGTTCATCTGGTCCGGAGACAATAACGCGGGCCCATCGGCTGCATCAGTGCTGCAGACGACAACGACCATCGCAGCGACAATGGCCGCGCGCCAACAGCAGCTTCTGTATCGGCGGTCTCTAACTGCGGAGCGCGAAACCCCGCGGTGCGTCACATGCAACGCCGTCATCCGGGTTGTGAATGTCCCATCGAGATGTCGCCCTGCACGCCGCCCTATTTGTTGATATCCTGCCTTGCCTCGAGTCGAGTAATCAGCGCCTGGATGCTCTGCTTCTGCGCCTCGCTAGGAGCGGCAGCCTGCGCATTCTTGGCATCGGTTTCCGCGCCTGTAAAATCGCCAGCCGCAGATTTGATACGAGCTTGAGCCAGGCTTCCATACACTCCCTGCGGAAATCGTTTTGCGACTTCCTTGAAGATCTCCAATGCTTCAGCACCTTTCTTCTGATTCTGCAACTGCCGCCCATACGTATATAATTGCGGTGCAGTGGCCTTCTCGAGCGCACGATTCCAGGTTGTTTTGGCTTCACCATCACGATTCAGTGCTTTGAGGATGTCCGCTTTGGTGCTCAGATTCTCAAACCTCTCCTCGTTCTGAATTGAGGCATCCGCCCAGCGCAATGCTTCGTCCAGATTGATCTTTTTCGTTAGGCAAAACTGCGCGCCTTCGTCCAGAGCTTGCCAGGTAAACTGGCCGCGGCCCTTCAATTGGGCCCTGATGTTTTCCAGCGTCTGGTCCGCATCATTAACAGAAACCGTGAACGGAACACCTAACTTTTCCCACTTCAAAGTCACCGCTGTCGAATCTGGTTTCAAATCTCCAAACTCGAATTCAAGCGCCTCCTTTGTCTCGGCCAGCGGCTTCGGTTTCACATTTACACGCAATGCATCTTCCTTCTCGTCGTAGCTGTAGCTTCCCCAACCCGTGTTAGTTTTTGAAAAGATCACTGTCCAGGAGTCAGGGTTCGGGATCATGTGAAGCCCATAAGTTCCTTTTGGCAGCGGTTTTCCCTCTATCGAAACGGGATCGCTGAACTCGATTGTCGTATTTTCGTTAGCGCCGGCGCGCCAAACCTTGCCGTACGGAACCAGGCCTCCCCAAATCTTTCGGCCATTCACCAATGGGCGATGATATTTCACCGTAATATCCATCAGCGCGATGCGCTGCTTCACTTCGGCAGCCTGGCTAACGTCAGGCAAGTTCAAGTCGTTCTGCGCGGATACGATTTGGCCAACTCCGGCAATGGTGAGACAAAGAATAACCGACTTCAGCGTGATCGTTTTCATATTGTGGCGGTTACCCTTCTCAGATTTTCGACACTCCGCCACCAGATATTTAACTTCCGATGTGGCCAGGTCGCCTATGGCTTCAGTAACTCAGCCAGACGTTTTGGATCGGTGACTGGCTCTTTGCAGGTGAAATTCTCGCAGACGTACGCTGCGGGTTTGCGTTCGATTGGCGACATCACGCGGATCGCTTCGTTGATCTCACCCAAATACTTCTGGCCTTCTCCGTCATCGGCCAGAAGCACAACTGTTTTTGGCAAAAAACGCCGATACACTTCTTTGAGAAGCGCTTTTGTTTCGAATGCATCTCTATTCCCCGCGATCACGATCTGACGTGGTTTGCTTAACGAGTAATCGAGCGCAACCAACATCTGCGGCATGGCACTGGGGAAATGCGAGAGCGTGGTGGCAAATGAAGTGATTGTTTTGCCTGCGCGCTCCGACATCTTTTGGTCATTTCGAATCTGTGCCAACCGCAAAAGATTCAATGCGGCAACGGAACTGGCAGCCGGCTCCGCGCCATCGTTGTCGTCCTTAATGCGAAGAAACACGCTCCGATCTTTGCCGCTCGTGCAGAAATAGGCGCCATTCTTCTCGTCATAGAATAAGGTGTCCTGTGTCTGCTGTAACTCGATCGCAAGCTTCAGCCATTCGACGTCGAATGAGGCTTCGTAAAGATCGAGAAGCCCCTGGATAACAAATGCGTAGTCGTCGGCGAACCCTTCGATATCGCTACGGCCCTCGCGATAGTTCCGATATAAAATCTTGGACGAAGGGTCATACAGCTTCTCCTTCAGAAAAGTCGCGGCGCGCATCGCGATTTCCAGATAACGAGGATCGTCGAGCACCTGCGCGGCACGCGCATAGGCGGAGATCATCAGGCCGTTCCAAGCCGCGATGATCTTGTCATCGAGATGCGGCCGTGGCCGTTTTGAACGAATGGCAAAGAGTTTGACCCGACTCTTCGCCAGCGATTCGCCGATTTCCTGTTCGGTTTTGTTAAAATGCGCGGCGGTCTCTGCGATTGAATGACGTTGGATCAAAATATTTTTGCCACGAAATTCATCGTGCGGATCGCTTCCTTCTGGCGCGTTACCGTGTATCTGCACGCCGTAATGGAAATTAAAAACCTCCGCAGCGTCGGCCAGCGCCTTATCGATCTCTTTTTTTGTCCAGACATAAAATGCGCCTTCTTTTGTCTCAGCATGGCCGCGGTCGCCACCAGAAGTTACGACAGGGCTGTCGGCATCTTCGGCGGAGAAAAATCCGCCTTCTTTCGATGCCATATCACGGGCGACGTAATCGAGGACATCGCGTGTGACTGATTCGTATTGCTCATCCTTCGTGATTTGGAATCCATCCAGATAAGCGACCGCGAGCTGGGCCTGATCATAGAGCATTTTCTCGAAGTGCGGTACATGCCAGTATCGATCAACCGAATATCGATGAAATCCGCCACCGACATGATCGTGCATTCCTCCCGCTGCCATTTTGCGAAGCGTGAACAAAGCCATTTCGAGCGCTTGTTTTCCCGCGTCGCTTTGGGGATCTCGCGCGTAAAATCGCGCCAAAAAATTTAGAGTTGCTGGCCGCGGAAACTTCGGCGCGTTACTGAACCCGCCTTCTATTGGGTCGTAGCTGCGATCGAGTTGCTCAAGAGCAGTGTGCAGAACTGAGTCGTCGATTTTGTGATCGACTGTCGCGGTCGATTGAGATTCGCGGAGCGCTTCAACAATCTTATTCCCCTGCTCCGCAATCTTCTCGCGATCCTGCTTCCAGGCTGTTGCGATCCGCTCCAGCACCGCTTTAAATCCCGGCTGACCGTATCTGCTCTCAGGCGGAAAATAAGTTCCGCCCACGAATGGTTTAAGATCTGGAGTTAACCAAACACTCATCGGCCAGCCGCCCCCTCCGGTCGTTGCCTGCACAAAGGTCATGTAAACACGATCGACATCGGGGCGTTCCTCCCGATCCACCTTAATGTTCACGAACTCGCGATTCATGATCGCCGCCACTGCGTCATTCTCGAATGATTCGTGGGCCATGACATGACACCAGTGGCAGGTCGAGTAACCAACCGAAAGAAAAACCGGTTTGTTTTCCCGATGCGCTCTCTCGAATGCTTCCTTGCCCCATGGATACCAATCAACGGGGTTATGCGCGTGCTGAAGAAGATAGGGCGATTTCTCGTGCGCGAGCCGGTTTGTACGCTCGGGACGCGCAGACGAAGATTCGGCAAGAGTGTCGCTCGATCGCATTAAGCACGTTAACGCGACAAATCCAAAGCGGAAGAGCTTCGTCACGTTAAAACGTTAAATGGTGAGCGTTGAACAGTCGATGCGACATTACTTGAAGGCATCGTTCTTACCATTCCGATGAAAGCCAGGAGTGCCGTTGCGGAAAGATCAGGTTGCGCTACGGGGATTCTTCGACTCCGCTGCGCTTGGCCAGAATGGCAGCAAGCATGGACACGACGCACTTGGTTCTTTTGTTTCTCGCCATTGGCGTAATCGCTTTCCTCTATTCCTCGGTCGGTCACGCCGGCGCCTCCGGCTACATCGCAACCATGACGTTGTTTGGAATCGCCGCCCCCGTCATACGTCCAACCGCGCTTATCCTTAACATCCTGGTCGCTTCCATCGGTACGTTTCAGTTCTGGCGTGCCGGCCATTTTTCCTGGAGATTGTTTTGGCCATTCGCGCTTCTTTCGATTCCCTTCGCGTACCTGGGCGGTTATTTGCAGCCATCTGCTTCGGTGCTGAGGGTTTTGATAGGGGTCGTTTTAATCTTTTCCGCTGCGCGACTCGTGTTTCGGCGGACCGATCCGCAGCAGATATCTTCTCCAACGCTGCCGGTTGCAATCGGCGCGGGCGCAGGACTTGGGTTTCTTTCCGGTCTGACGGGAACTGGCGGTGGGATATTTCTAACTCCGCTCCTGCTTTTTTGCCGGTGGGCCCATATTCGACAAGCCGCCGCCGTCTCGGCGCTCTTTATCTGGGTGAACTCAATTGCCGGGCTAACTGGTTACTTCACGAAAGTTCATTCCATACCGTCTCTTGGATTCATTCTCGCGGCAGCTGCGATCATAGGCGGTATCATCGGCTCGCATCTGGGCAGCAGACGTTTTGCCGTCCGAGTTATCTCATTGTTATTAGCGACGGTGCTGCTGATAGCAGGAATAAAATTGATCTTCACGAGGTAGAGACGGCACGCTGCGCTATCGGGACATGGCAGGGCGATGTCTCTACCGTAATTCCAGCTTCGGTGCTGTATTCGGCGACCAGGGATTGATTGTATAATCGGACGCAACAATTTGATCGGCGTATTGGTTCAGGAGCTGGCAAAGGTCTGCCACATCCAGCCGATGGTACCGCGGCATAAAGTTCGCCAAGTTTCGCTCCGCGAGCCGAAACAAACGCACTGCCGGAGGCAAACGCCTGCTGTGCTTGGCGTGCAGTGGGTGTTCGAATTTCTTTTGCAGATGCACGAAAGCGCCGGCCGCCTGAATCAACCCCTTGAAAAAATTCGCGTCGGGCGAGTCAGTCTTGAGCCAAAGTTGCTCCAAAACATCGTGCGCCTCGTAATAACGCTGCTCATTCCAGCAACAGAAGAAGGCACAATAGCAGGGGTGTGTTGCCACATCTCCGCTGTGCCGGTCCGCATCCTTCCCGGTGGAGTCTGCCAACCATTGTGAAATCCTCTCGCGTTTGTTCATGGGGAGCTTAATTTGCCTGTAGCTCAGAGAATGAGCAAACCACCGAACACCAGCTTTTCCGGGGGATGTACTGACCGACCTTTTATCTCCCGCACCCGAAGCCTCGCCCAAAAGGCGAGTGGCTTGGCGCCCCAAAAATGAGTACCCCCACCCTTGCCGTCGTCTTAGTTGCCATCGCTATTTTGATCTTCTGCTCTGCACTTTTTTCCAGAGTAGAAACGGCGCTCTTTTCGCTCAAACCGCATCAATTGCGTCGACTGCAGGAGAACCACGCCAGACTTACGAGTTTCATGCAGTTGTTTCGCGAAAGTCCGCGTCGCGTTTTGAATGTGCTGCTGTTGGGAGACGGTTTGGTGAACGTGCTTCTGGTCGTGCTCTGTCTTTTCTTCTTGTGGGAAGGCCCCCTGGCCGACCGCGTTCCGCAGTGGCTGGCTGGAATCCTAATTTTCGCCATCGTGGTTTTAGTCTGTGATTTGGTGCCGAAACTCGTGGCAGTGGCGGCGCCCTCACGAGTTTCGGCCATCGGTGCTTTCACGTTGCAAATGGCGATGCCATTTCTCGACCGCATTGGCCGCGGACTCGAGATGGTGAGCGATTATGTGATCGATCATTTGACGCCGGCCCATCTGCGTACTCGCACACGCTTCAGCGATGAGGAATTGGGGACCCTGCTTCAAATAGGTCAGGAGGAAGGCGCATTGTTCGAGGGCGAAGCCGAAATGATCCAGGAGATCATCAAGCTTGGCGATAAAACGGCGAAGGATTGTATGACCCCGCGCGTGGACAGTTTCATGCTGCCGGACGATTTGACGAACGAAGACGCAATTGCGCGTTTGAAGGAGAAGCGCCACCGGCGCGTCCCTGTTTACGCCGATACGCCCGATCAGATCCTCGGGATCATTGATGTGAAACTGTTCCTGCTCGATCCATCGGAGCATTATACCGAAAAACTGATAGCGCCCTCGTTTGTCCCGGAGACCATGCGGGCGCTCGAGTTGCTGAAGCTTTTTCTGACTCGTCCACAGGGGATGGCCGTCGTTGTAGACGAATTCGGTGGCATCGAAGGAATTATCACCATCGAGGATCTGGTGGAAGAAATTCTTAGCGGCATTCTGCCGGCTGAAGATTCGGCCTTTTACATTGAGCCACTCGTCAATGGCAGATTTCTAGTGAGTGGCAATGCGCGTCTCGACGATTTAAGCGAGCATCTCGGTTTTCAAATCGATGCCGAAGGGATCGATACTATTGGCGGACTTGTTTTTACCCAGCTGGGCTATGTGCCA
>DASTMV010000034.1:0-19331 GCA_035713885.1 Candidatus Udaeobacter sp.
ATCTTGTCAGACGCTAGAAGCCATCGCATAGATGTTGTAGCCACTTTCCTGTGGGGCGTCAGAGGCGTGCCCGGCTGTAGAATGTTCTGGGACGGCGCACAGCGCCGTGGCTACAACGCGTGCGATTGGCGCCGATGGTGATGCTTCGGGATATTTAACCGTTGTGCGCCCCATGCAGAGGTTCCGCTACGCGACCTTGAACTGTCGTTTGGGTGAAGCCGTGTGCCGTGGTGGCCTCCCAGTTGGGTTTGCTTATACACCATCCCGTTATAATTAGGTGTATGCGGACGAACATCGATCTAGACGACGAACTGGTGAAAAGAGGGCTTAAGCTCTCCGGATTGCGCACTAAAAAGGAGCTGGTGAACATGGCGCTGCGCGAGTTTTTGAGACGCAAGGATCAAAAGAAAATCTTGGAACTGCGGGGCAAGATTCACTGGCGAGGCGATCTGGATGCCATGCGACGGAACCGATTCTGATGGTTCTGGTGGATACAGGCGTCTGGATCGACTTCCTGGCCGGGAAGCAGACCGCAGAAGTCGATATCGTAGTCTCCCTGTTGGAGCGAGAGGAGGCCCTTGCTTTTACCGGGCTGATTCTTCAGGAGCTTACGCAAGGCTGCGCTAACGAGACGGAAGCAGACGCCATCGAGGAGCCCTTCTTGACCTTCATCGAGCTTTTCCCGCAGCGGTCTTCCTACAAGCTGGCAGCAAAAATATTTCGCGATTGCCGAAAACGGGGCTTAGCTATCCGAAGTGCAATTGACTGTTTGATTTCAGCCTGTGCCTTGGAGCACGACTGCGCAGTCCATCATAGAGATCGGGATTTTGCCGGCATTCGGAAAGTCTGCGGACTTAAGATCTATGGTGAATGACGATTGGAAGCCGATAGCAGCGCAGGGTTAAATCCAGCATTCTCGCGTTCTCCCTTGCGTCTGCGGGGTCTCAATAGACGCCTGAGGAAACGGTTGAATATTCGAACGGGGTTCGCAACAATAGCCGCTTTCAACCCAGGATTTTCACATGGCAACCAGAATTCTCATCATGGGCGCGGCGGGACGCGATTTCCACAATTTCAATCTTGTCTTTCGCGATGACCCGGCCTTTCAGGTTGTCGCCTTTACCGCGACGCAGATCCCAAACATCGAAGGACGCACCTATCCGGCCACGCTGGCGGGGCCACTCTACCCCGATGGTATCCCGATTTTTCCCGAACATGAACTCGTTGACTTGATCAGGAAATTTTCCGTCGATCAGGTCATCTTCGCTTACAGCGATGTCTCGCACGAAACGGTCATGCACCGGGCGTCAGTCGCGCTGGCGGCAGGCGCGGATTTTCGCCTCCTCGGTCCGAAAGCGACGATGCTCAAATCCAAAAGGCCGGTCGTGGCAATTTGCGCGGTGCGAACGGGGGCGGGCAAATCTCAGACGAGTCGCGCGGTTGCGGAAGCGCTCAAAGCGATGGGCAAACGGCTCGTGGTGGTTCGCCATCCGATGCCTTATGGCGATCTGACCAGGCAAGCCGTGCAACGGTTCGCGACCATGGATGACTTGACGAAGCAAGATGTGACAATTGAAGAGCGGGAGGAATATGAACCGCATATTGCGCGCGGATCGATCGTTTACGCGGGAGCGGATTACGAAAAGATTTTGCGCCGGGCCGAAGAGGAAGCGGACATCATCCTGTGGGATGGCGGTAATAACGACATGCCCTTTTTTCAGCCCGACCTTCTGTTTGTCGTGGCCGACCCGCACCGCCCCGGGCATGAGCTGACCTTTTACCCTGGCGAAACGAACGTGCGGATGGCCGATGTGATCGTGATCAACAAAATTGACAGCGCAACCAAGGAGAACATCGCGCAGGTCCGGGAAAATATCCGCAGCGCAAACCCGAACGCCCTCATCGTCGAAGCCGCCTCTCCGATTTCAGTGGACGAAGCGGACGCAGAAGCCATCCGTGGTAAACGGGTGCTCGCGGTTGAGGATGGTCCCACGCTGACGCACGGAGAGATGTCCTTTGGCGCGGGAGTCCTCGCGGCCAGAAAATTCGGTGCGAAAGAGATAATTGACCCGCGCCCGTATGCGGTCGGTTCCATCAAGGAAGCATTTCAGCGGTACCCGAAGACTGGGGCAGTGCTCCCCGCGCTGGGCTATGGCGCAAAACAAATCGCGGAACTCGAAGCGACCATCAATGCCGCGCCTGTGGATTTAGTCTTGATCGCAACCCCAATTGACTTGCGCCGCATCGTAAAAATCAAGTATCCGACGGTGCGCGTGCGTTACGACCTGAAGGAAGTCGGGCAACCGACATTGGCGGGTATTCTCAAAGAGAGATTGGCGAATTGACATGGCACGCTAGCCATCGCGTTCAACTGAAAATTGCCGGCGTGGCAAATTCGTCCCGTGCAAACAAATACCTGCGGCTCTACAGCCAAGATGCCTGTACTACCGCTGGCTCGTGCGCGTTGTCGGAGTTGCGCGTGGACGCGGTTTTGTCCGCGCGGTTTTGCGCACGGTGATTGTTCCCTCTCTGGCAACAGCAGGCGGCGGTGATGCCTCGGGATATTTCACGGTGGTCGGCCAGATCAAGCGCCATGGCTGAGTTTTTATTGTTTGACTGAATTCTTTAATGTTCTCGCCGGCGGGACCGAGGTCAGCGACCGCGTCCTGCAATTTTTCCGAGGAACTCCGCAGATTTCGTAATGTTACCTCGATATTGTTGTTGTCCGTAAGACTGGTGCTGATTTTTTCGATGTTGCTTAGCGAATGATTAAGCGCGCTGTCGGGCGCAGTGAGATCGGAAAGATGTTCGCCGAATGTTTTGAATTGGGTGAGAGCCAAATTCAATTCGGAGTTTTGGTCGGTGAGACGATTGAGATTTTGGGCGGTGTCCTGAAGGTCTTTCATCGTGTTTGTCGCTTCGGCAGCAACCGGTTTGATCACTTCCAGCATTTTCGCTGCCGCTTCGCCCAGATCGGGTGTGCGTTCACCTGCGAAAGTTTCACCATTCTTGGCACGACCCGACTCTTGCGTGCCCTGGGTAAAATCAATGGCCATGTCGCCTAATAGCCCGAGCTGCATCATCTGCGCTTTCGCATCGCGATAGATCCGGGCGTTCTTGTCAACCTGCACATCGACTCGCACTTCGAAACGGGGGGCCGGACTTGGACTCGCGCCAGTTTCCGGCGGGTGAATTGCCGCGGCAGCTTGTTGCGCCTGCTTTTCTTCGGCCGGGCTAAGCGGTGAATACAGCTTCTGGACCTGACCAATCTTGCGCCCTGCCAGCATTACCACTGCGCCTGGTTTAATACCCGCGGCATTATCAAAATAGACTGCATAGGTCACCAGGGGCCGAAACAATCCCGGCGCACCCAGCAAAACCAGCAGAAACGCAATCACAGCGATCGTGCCGATCACCAACAGGCCGGTCAGGATTTCATTTCTTTCTAATTGCATCGGGTGTCCCTTCCAGAATGGGTCCTTCAGTGCTGCCGCTCAAGAATTGTGCGACCACCGGGTTCTTGGATTGTTTGAATTCTTCTGGTTTGCCTTCTTCAATAATTTTCCCCTCGTACAGCATAGCCATTCGCGTGGCGATCCGAAAGGCGCTTTCCATTTCGTGGGTCACAATGATTGAAGTAACTTTCGACTTCTCCGTCAGGCTGATAATCAATTCGTCAACCACCGAGGCAATGACTGGGTCGAGTCCCGCGGAAGGTTCATCCAGCAGGATTAACTCAGGCTCTAGGACAAGTCCGCGCGCGAGCGCAACTCGTTTGCGCATGCCACCACTTAGTTCGTCCGGCAGCAGGTCTTTTGCGTCTTCCATTCCAACCAGCTCAAGTTTTTCATCAACGATCCCATTAATCTCCGACTGCGATTTCTCAGTAAGCTCTTGTAATGGCAGTGCCACATTCTCTCGAACATTGAGCGAGCTTAAGAGGGCTGAATATTGATAAACCATCCCGATGTGCTGCCGCACCTGTTGAAGTTTTCTGCGTTTGAGACGGTTGACCTCAAACTGTTTAAAAAATACTGAGCCGGCATCCGGTCGAAGTATCCCAAGAATTAATCGTAAAAGGGTGCTTTTGCCGCTGCCGCTCTGCCCCATTATTACGAGGCGTTCCTGCGGCTGCACGTCAAGCGAGACACCTTCGAGCACGTTTTTTCGCTCGAACTGCATCTGCACCTCGCGGAGCTGAACCATGCGCGGCGGCGTGCTCACGTCGGGTAGAAGTTCGTGTAAACGACATTATAAACCGTGTCGAAGCCGATTACAGCCGTGATAGCGGTTACTACGCTTGAAGTCGTGTTCGTGCCAACTCCAGCCGCCCCACCTTTCACCGTCAGTCCGCGGTAGCAGGCGATCGCCCCGATGAGCAGGCCGAACAAGAAGCTCTTCAAGACGCCGGTGATGATATCTCGAATCAGCAATGAATCTTTGACCAAGTCGAGAAAATATAAAAAGGCGATACTGAAATACGCTTTGCAGATCAGACTGCTGGCAAATACGGCCGCAAGATTCGAGACAGTAGAAAGGCACGGCGTCAGCAGAAACAGGGCAAGTATTCGCGGGGCCGCCAAAAATCGCAGGGGTCCGATGCCCATGGCCTCAATCGCTTCGACTTCTTCATTAACCTGCATTGTACCCAGTTCCGCTGTAAACGCGGCGCCAATGCGTGCTGCAAGCATGATACCGGTAATCAGGGGGCCAAGCTCGCGCGTGAAAGAAATGGATACCAAACCTGGGATCAGACGCTGGGTTCCAAAGCGCTGCAATTGATATCCGGTCAATAGTGCCATCGTGAGCCCGAGAAAGAACGATACCAGCCCCACGAGAGGCACCGAATCCACACCGGCGCGCACGCTCTGACGGAAGAAGGTGGCTGCCCGGAATGGGGCGCGCCCCTGCTGGACGCGTTCCATGCTCTCCTGAAAGGTGTTTACGATGAACCAAAAAACACTGCCAACCTCGCGCAGAAAAGTGCGCTCGATCTCAACAACCTCCAGCGGTCCTGGTATCGGGTGACGTGCGTCCGCATTAGCCATGGATGAGACATTGCCTCACTTCGTCCCAGGGAAAAGCGCAAACTTGCTGGCGACTCGAACGCTTGGACTCAACAGATCGATCAAACGTTTCGACAATTTGCAGCGCAACCCTTTACATCAGAACATGGAACTCACTGCAGCTGGCGCAGCCAATTGCTTCTTTGCTTTGATGCTCTTTAGTTCAGCGGCGCCATCCTTTGCCCAAGGGCAACCAAATTTCCCCGCAGCCTGCAAATCAAGGGTGGCCCGAACCAGCCCAACATGAAAACCAGGAACATTGGACTCGTTATCCACGGCGGCGCCGGAACGATTGAGCGCAGCAAGATGACCGCGGAGCAGGAGCGTGCGTACCGCTCCGGAATTGAGCGGGCGCTGACCGCTGGCTACGAAATTCTGAAGCGGGGCGGCTCAAGCCTCGATGCGACAGAAGCTGCTGTGCGCGTTCTGGAAGACGATCCGCATTTCAACGCCGGGCGTGGTTCTGTTTTCACCAGCGCCGGCACGAACGAGATGGACGCGTGCATCATGGATGGAAAAACACTCAAGGCCGGTGCAGTTGGGAGTGTCAAGCACATCAAAAATCCCATCGGTCTCGCGCGTCTGGTCATGGAGAAATCGCCGCATCTCATGCTCGATTGCGCAGGTGCGGAAGAGTTCGCAAAGACAAACGGGATCGAACTGGTGGAGCAAAAGTATTTTTTTACCCAGGAACGCTGGGATGCGCTGCAGAGGATTAAGGCCGCGGAAAAGGACCGCGTTCGCGACGTGCACAAAATCTTTGTAATCACGGATCAAGATCGACATGGAACAGTCGGCGCTGTTGCATTGGATACGAATGGCAATCTGGCCGCAGCCACTTCGACCGGCGGAACGACAAATAAGCTGCCCGGACGAATCGGCGACACACCTATAATCGGGGCCGGCACTTACGCGAACAATCAAACTTGCGCGGTCTCGTGTACGGGCGATGGCGAATATTTTATTCGCGCCGCGGCGGCGCATGAAGTGTCAGCGCTGATGAATTACCAAGGTATGACATTGAAGCAAGCGGCGCAGACGGCTCTCGACGCGGTAAAAGAGCTTGGCGGCACGGGCGGCTTGATCGCGATCGATAGGAACGGCGACATTGCTTTGCCGTTTAATACAAATGGCATGTATCGCGGCTACCTCGACCCGAATGGAAAGATTGTGATCGAAATCTACCGATGAGCTCGTAAATGGTTGAACCGCTGGAGCGTTGAAGTGGTGAGCCTGGTGTTTTCATGTTTAGCGAAGCAAAACATTTTGAGTTTCGTCCTTATCCTGGCCGAAAAATAGTGCAACGATTGTTCGCTTCGCTCAGGATGAGAATCTCGTTTCCGCTTCGACCATTCAACCAATCAACGGTTTAACGACTCCCATGCTGTCGCCGTTTTCAATCGTCATTCCGTGTTTCAACGAAGCCGGTCGCATCGGGCAAACTCTGCGTCTTACGGTTGACTATCTCACCGCCAACGCGCCTGAGAGCGAGTTGATCGTCGTGAACGATGGATCAACGGACGCAACAGGAGCAATCGCGCGTGAGGGATTAAAATCCGCTCAAATCTGTACGCGGTTGCTGGAAAATTTTCCTAATCGCGGCAAGGGCGCAGCGGTCCGTTCAGGATTGCTTGCGGCGCAAAGACCAATCGGTCTCTTTTCCGACGCCGATCTCTCCACACCACTTGAAGAAACCCCAAAGCTGATCGAGCCGATTGTGAACGGTGAAGTGGATATCGCGTTCGGCTCGCGTGCGCTGAACCGCAGCTTGATTGGGATTCGTCAACCCTGGCGGCGTGAGCAGGCTGGCCGTGTTTTCAACCTGCTCGTGCGAATCGCTACAGGATTGCCATTTTGGGATACCCAGTGCGGCTTTAAAGCGTTTCGCCTTGATGTGTGCCAGCGAATGCTTGAAGCAGCCCGAACCGAAGGCTTTGCGTTTGATGTGGAGTTGCTCTTTCTGGCCCATCGCGCCGGTTTACGCGTCCGTGAGATTCCGGTGCGCTGGAATCACGCGGAAGGAAGCAAGGTGAGTTTTTTCCGCGATAGTTTGTGTATGTTGCGCGAAGTGATCGCGCTGCGCCAAGGAGCGACGGTTTCTGGCGCATCGATTTGAATGTCGTTGCTCGGACGCACCACCCCTTGATGCCGCCGCGCTTTTCTTATTCTCGTCGGTGCATACGTTATCTTTTCTTCAATGCAGCCCTTCCGATTTCATCCGGCGGTCGCACGTTGGTTCGAGCAAACGTTCGGTTCACCGACGGAACCGCAAATTCGCGGCTGGCCAGCGATTCAGTCTGGACGGCACGTATTAATCTCCGCGCCGACTGGCTCGGGCAAAACGCTCGCTGCTTTTCTCGCTTCGCTCGACGCCTTATTCCGGGAAGGCGCAGAACGTAGTTTGCCCGACGAAACGCAGATCGTTTACGTGTCCCCGCTGAAGGCTCTAAGCAACGACATTCGCAAGAATCTTCAGGAGCCCCTCTCCGGGATTCGCGCGCTGCTGAGAGAAGGAAACGGCCGTGAAATCGATGTCCGGGCGGAAGTGCGCACCGGCGATACTACTGCCGCGCAACGCCAGGCACTGATCAAAAAACCGCCGCACATTCTCGTTACCACACCCGAATCATTGTATCTACTACTCACCTCTGATTCGGGGCGCGGAATGTTGCGAACGGCACGCACGCTCATCCTGGACGAGATTCACGCCGTAGTGGACGACCGGCGCGGCGCGCATCTTGCCTTGAGCGTTGAACGTCTGAGCGCACTAGTGAAGCAGCCGTTGCAGCGAATTGGTTTATCTGCAACGCAGAAGCCGATCGAAGAAGTAGCTCGTTTTTTGGTTGGTGCTCGCGCAGTGGATGACGCCAGCAGGCCAGACTGCGCGATTATCGACATTGGTCACCGCCAACAGCTCGATCTCGCGATCGAAATACCGAAATCGCCGCTGGAAGCGGTCATGTCGAATGAAGTCTGGGAGGAAGTTTATCAGCGTCTTGCCGAATTGATTCAAGCGCACCGAACAACGTTGGTGTTTGTTAACACCCGTCGGATGGCCGAACGACTGACGCATCATCTAAGCGAATTGCTCGGTGCCGACGCACTCACGTCACATCACGGAAGTCTTTCTGCAAAACTACGTCTCGATGCAGAAGATCGATTGAAACGTGGTGAATTGAAGGCGCTCGTGGCTACTGCTTCGCTGGAACTGGGCATCGACATCGGTTCGGTCGATCTCGTTTGTCAGTTGGGGAGTACACGCTCCATCGCGACGCTGCTCCAGCGCGTCGGCAGGGCCGAACACAAGCGCGGCGGTTTGCCGAAAGGCCGGATCTTCCCCTTGAGCCGCGATGAGCTGATCGAATGCGCGGCCTTGCTGCGTTGTGTTAATCGCGGCGAGCTCGATAGGCTGACCATCCCCGAAAAACCGTTGGATGTGCTGGCACAACAAATCGTTGCCGCAACTTCCACGGCAGATTGGGATGAGAACGAATTTTTCAAGCTGATCCGTTCAGCCTGGCCGTACCGAAATCTTACCCGCGCCGAATTCGGCGACGTGCTGAAAATGCTTGCCGATGGTTTCAGCACAAAACGTGGCCGACGCTCTGCGTTGATTCATCATGATGCGATCAATCATCGTTTACGTGCGCGCCGCGGTGCCCGCCTGGTTGCGCTGACCTCCGGCGGGGCAATCCCCGACAATGCTGATTATCGGGTGATTCTTGAGCCATCGGAAACGTTCGTTGGCACGGTCAACGAGGATTTCGCCGTGGAAAGTCTTGCCGGCGATATTTTTCAACTCGGCAATGCGTCATGGCGAATTCT
This sequence comes from Candidatus Udaeobacter sp., assembly GCA_035713885.1. Lineage (GTDB taxonomy): Bacteria > Verrucomicrobiota > Verrucomicrobiia > Chthoniobacterales > UBA10450 > Udaeobacter. The sequence goes on from DASTMV010000034.1 coordinate 8,892, forward strand.
GCGCGTGAATTCAGGAGTTGTACGGGTGGAGGATGCAAAGGGGCAACCCCCCGGAATTCCATTCTGGTTAGGCGAGGCTCCCGCGCGGACGGTTGAGTTATCGAGAGCGGTCTCTGATTTTCGAACGGAGATCGAACAGACTCTAATAAAGTCCTCGCGCTGCGACGACCGGAGGGCGCAGGGCATCGTCAATACTGCGATCGACTCGCTCGCCAAAGAATTCCGGTTGTCGCAAAACGCCGCGGAACAGGTTATCGCGTACTTCGCAGACGCATATCGCTCGTTAGGCGCAATTCCTTCGCAGGAAACCCTGGTGATGGAGCGCTTCTTCGATGAATCAGGCGGGATGCAGCTCGTTTTGCACTCCCCTTTCGGCAGCCGGATTAATCGGGCATGGGGATTGGCGTTGCGAAAACGTTTTTGCCGTTCGTTCAATTTCGAACTGCAAGCTGCGGCGACTGATGACGCAATTGTGATTTCGCTCGGTACGCAACATTCATTTCCTCTCGAGGAAGTATTTCGTTATCTCAATTCCGAGTCAGTTCGCGACCTGCTTGTGCAAGCCTTACTCGACGCTCCGATGTTCACCATTCGCTGGCGATGGAATGCGACTCGTTCGCTGGCCGTGCCACGTTTTCGAGGTGGCACCAAACTAGCCGCGCCACTGCAACGCATGGAATCGGAGAATCTCCTGGCAGCAGTTTTCCCGGACCAGCTCGCGTGCCTGGAGCATATTGTCGGCGATCGTGAGATTCCCGATCATCCACTGGTGAAGCAGACCATTGACGATTGCCTTACCGAAGCCATGGATATCGCCGGATTGGAAGACCTCCTCCGTAAAATTGAGCGTGGCGAGATCCGGTGCATCACGCGCGATTTGCCAGAACCGTCTTCACTCGCAGCCGAGATCCTGAATGCGCGCCCCTATGCCTTTCTCGACAATGCACCATTGGAAGAACGTCGGACACAGGCGGTGTACACACGACGCGCTTCGGATAGGAATGGCAGCGACGGTCTCGGTGTTCTCGACTCCGCCGCGATTGACAACGTTACGACAGGAGCATGGCCCGAAGCAACGAATGCGGACGAACTGCATGACGGGCTGATGTTGGTCAACCTGATGACGTCAAAGGAAATTTCCCGAAGCTCGGGCGACGAAAATGCGGAGCAATTCATCTCGACATTGATTGAACAAAACCGGGCAACGCGTCTCCTTGTGACGCCGCGGCATGCGGAGGACCACGAGCAAGCGCAGTGTCCCGCTGCCGCGTCGCTTTCAAATGGCGAAGGAGTTGTCAAAAAGCACCAAACTGCGGACGCAATTCAAAACACTTGGGTGAACCGTGCCTTCTATATCGCTGCAGAACGAATTCCGATGCTCCGGGCGATTTTTCCCCAAGCGGTCGTCGAGGCGGAATTACTTTTACCTGAGTCCATCGTTAGGAAAACGTGGGAACGGGCGGACGCAATTCGCGAGTTAGTTCGCGGGCGGATGGAAGTTTGCGGGCCAATTGGGGCCGAAGAGTTGGCGGATATACTGATTTTGCAACGTTCGGAGATTGAGAGTGCGCTGCTGGCGCTCGAAGTGGAAGGCTTTGTTCTTCGAGGAAAATTTCATCCACACGCAACGGCGCAAGAATGGTGTGACCGTCGGCTGCTGGCGCGAATCCACCGGCTGACTATCGACCGCCTGCGTGCAGAAATTCAGCCGGTCTCGCTGCACGATTTTTATCGTTTTCTTTTCGCGTGGCAGCGAGCGGACCGGGAGCATCGCGTTGAGGGTCCACAGAGTTTGCAAGCGGTCTTGGAACAACTGGACGGATGCGAGTTGCCATTGGCCGCGTGGGAATCGGCGGTGCTTCCCGCACGCGTTGCTGGTTACGATCCCGAATGGCTTGATCGCCTCTGCTTTTCCGGTCGCGTTGGCTGGGGACGTCTGAGCAGGCCACAAAATCCGAACGCCCGCGCATCGGCTCCGCTGCGGACAAGTCCAATCGCGCTTTATCAACGGGAAAATCTCGGCGAGTGGCTCAGCTTGGGTAAGTCAGAGGCAGCGCTCGGATTTTCGCCCATATGTCAGCCGGTGGTCGACGCACTACAAACAGGGGGCGCGCTGTTTTTTACGGAGCTAGTTCGCCGCAGCGGCCTTTTGCCTTCTCAAGTTGAAGAAGCTTTGTCGCAGCTCGCAGGGCTTGGATTGGTAACTTCAGATAGTTTCGACGGATTGCGCGCGCTCCTCGTGCCCTCAAGTAAGCGGCCCGCCTTTGGTCGAAGTCTTGCAAAACGCCGCCGCAGAATAAGCCTCGCGAGCATCGAGTTTGCGGGGCGGTGGTCGTTACTCCGATTGAGCAGCGAAGTTCCCGCGGCGTGCCGGAGCTCAGGGGGAATGGCCGTCGCCGCCCGAACATCAAACGGCAGCGGTCCTCATGAGGCCGCAATCGAAAAATTCGCTCGAGTGTTGCTGAATCGATACGGCGTCATTTTTCGCCGATTACTCGAACGAGAGAATTTCGCGGTGACGTGGTACGAACTGGGGCGAATCTATCGTCGATGGGAAGCGCGCGGGGAAATTCGGGGCGGCTATTTTGTCGGCGGCGTTAGCGGGGAACAATTCGCAACGGCGGAGGCCATTGCTCTTTTACGGTCCATCCGAAAAACGGCGTCGAACAATGAGCTAGTTACTTTGAGCGCCGCTGATCCTCTAAACTTGCAAGGCATTCTTACACCTGGCCCGCGAATAGCCGCGTTCACCACGAATCGCATCCTGTTTAAGGGAGGACTACCGATTGCTGCCCTTGAAGCAGGGAAGATCAGCAAACTTGTTGATGCTCCTGTCTCCGATCTTGAGATTGAAACGGCGTTACGAATCGGGAAACTGCCGCCATCACTGCGGCCGTACTACAAATAATCGATTGTCATCCCGAGTGACGTCGGGGGATCCGATTGAGCGAACAAAACCCAAGTCGCAGGGGGACCTTCGACTCCGCTGCGCGCTGCTTAGGATGACGAGCGCTAAGCCCTCGCTACTTCTTAACTATTTCGGCGTTCTCGATCATGGCAATGCCGCCGCGCTCGGCCAGCTTGCCTTTCAATGTGATAGTCTTACCGCAATATTCAGCGAGTTGATCGTTCATTGGCTTATGTTCGCCCACCACAAGGTATGCCTTGCCATCGCTGACGATTCCCACGGGCCCGCCGTTCTTGACGCATTTCGCGCCACAAGATTGGCCATGTTTTTCGCCGACCGCGTTATGATCGACATAGCACATCATATCGACCACTTCGCCGGTCACTTCCTTTGAGCCAGCCATGTCAGCGCCTGGCTCGTTCTCCGCAGCGATCGCCAAGGGCGATAGTGCCAAAGCAGCGATGAATGTCGCAACAACTGCAACTTTCACGACTGTAAGTGTGTTATTTGTTGAGTTGAACATAGAACAAATCTGGGCTGTTCAACGCGTTGGTCAATCGGTTTGTCTCATTGAATCGTTGAATGCCTAGCGGGACGAAGTCTTTTCGATTAAATCGGCGAACTGATCGAAAAAGTACGTAGCGTCATGCGGGCCGGGCGCAGCCTCGGGGTGGTATTGCACACTGAAGACGGGAAATTCCCTATGACGCATCCCCTCGACTGTGCCGTCGTTCAAGTTGATGTGCGTCACTTCAACATCCGACGGAAGTGAGTCCGCATCCACCGCGAACCCGTGATTCTGCGCCGTGATTGCCACCTTGCCGGTCCGCAAATCCTTTACCGGCTGATTGGCGCCACGATGACCGAATTTCAATTTGAAGGTCGATCCGCCGAACGCGAACCCGAGAATTTGATGTCCAAGACAGATGCCGAAGATCGGCTTTTTGCCCAGCAAATCCTGGACTGCCTTGTGTGCATAGCCGAGCGCTTCGGGATCGCCCGGCCCATTGGATAGGAAAACGCCGTCCGGATCCAGAGCGAGAATTTCTTCGGAAGATGTGTTAGCTGGTACAACTGTCACCTCGAACCCTTTCTGCCGAAGCAAGCGCAGAATATTCTGCTTGATGCCGTAGTCATACGCGGCAACGCGAAAACGGATCGCTGGCAACGCACGTCTGTCTTCTCCGTCCGGCGATTTTTGGATCGACCACGGCGTGCTGAGTTTGTCCTGCGGATCCCAGCGATAAATTTTCTTTGTCGAGACTTCGCGAACGTAGTCCATCCCGATCACGCCTGTGCCTTTAACAGCCAACTGTGTTGCTTCTTTAGGCGAAATTTCCTCGCTCGTCAGACACGCTTTCATTGCGCCGCGTGTGCGCAAGTGCCGCGTGAGCGCACGTGTATCGATTCCTTTTGCGCCGGGAATATTCGATTGCTGCAAATATTCGCCGAGCGACAGTTCGGATCGCCAGTTGCTTGGCACGTCGGTCAATTCCTCGATCACGAAGCCGCGCACGTGCGGCGACCGACTCTCCTGGTCGAGCGAGTTGATCCCATAATTTCCGATCAACGGATATGTCATGGCCACGATTTGACCGCGATACGACGGATCGGTTAGTACTTCCTGATAACCAGTCATGGAAGTGTTGAAGCAAATCTCGCCGACGCACGTACCGGTCGCGCCAAAAGATTCGCCCTCGAAATATCGGCCGTCTTCGAGAGCTAGAAGCGTGCGCACGTCACTGCGCACTATCATTTCATCGGCAAATTTTCAAATTGCGATGCGAGAAAGCAGAGATCGCCAGGCATATTGGAATTCCGCCGGGGGGCAATATCGCCGGTTATTACCTGACGCCTTGGTGCCCCACGTGCAGCTTTATTCGGCAAGGCAAACTGCGCGATCATCTCCCCCGACATTTGTTGCGTGTGCCATTTTTCCGTCGAACTTGCGTTCCATATTTCCGTAAGTACGAAGTGACTATGAAAGCACGCCGCACTGGAGCGACAATGTGCTCTACAGCCACAAACCCAATGCCATGAAGAATATTTTTTCTCACGGCGGTTTAACCGCCTTGCTGCTGCTTGCAGCGACTCCCATCTACGCTGAGCCAAATGCCATCACCATCACTATTGTGGCAACCTTCGATGTCCCCGGAAAGGGAATCTCCACGACGCCTTTCTCGATTAACAGGCGAGGAGACGTTGCTGGTTACTACACAGACGCTGCGGTCTCGTACTATCGCGGGTTTATTCGAATGGCGAACGGCGGAATCGTCTCGCCGATCATCGAGCCGAACGACACCGGGAATTACACTGCGGCTTTCGGGATTAACAATTCGCAAACCGTAGTCGGAGAGTTTCTAAACTCCGCGTTCCATGGCTTTTTTCTCTCTCACGGCGTTTACACGCAGTACGACGTGGACATCAATCAATTCTCCACCGGCATTTTTGGAATCAATGATGCCGGCGATTTTGACGGCTCCTTCGGCAGCTCCGTGCAACCTAACCAGGGTTTCGTGAATATCGGGGGGAACGTGACTACTTTTGTTGTGCCCGGAAGCTACGATACCTTTCCTTCAGGGATCAACAGTGCCGGTCAAATTGCGGGTTATTACGACGATCAAAGCATGGTCCTTCACGGCTTCTTTCGCGACGTCAACGGCGCCATCACGTCCCCCATTAATCCGCCGACTGCAACTTCTACTCTTCTCCTCGGCATCAATGACAATGGCATTATGGTCGGCAGATACACGGACGCACGTGGTGTTCACGGATTGATCTTTAAGGCTCCGCGCAGCTTCGTTACCTACAATTACCCTGGGGCGACCGAGACATCCTTCAACGGAATCAACCGCGGCAACATGATCACCGGCCGCTACACCGATTCCGGCGGGCTTCGGCACGGATTTATCGCTCAGGTCACTACTCACTGAGTTTTACGGGGGGGGACTCTACACGCCTCGCTGCGCCCGTTCTACATCGAGGCCCCCCACATTGAGATTGAAAAGATTTTTTACCCCGCCTATGCCGTTTAGGCGGATCTCCCGTTCCCTTTCAGTAACGGGCGGACGACCGTCGCCGCAGTCTCTGACTTCCAATTAAGGCCTGTCATCTTCTGCCACGACCCAGCCTCCTTGCATTTCAAACAGCGGTTCGGGAATCCCACCTGTAGTCTCGAACATCGCAGGGTAAATATTTCATCCCAAAAACAAAACCAATTCGGGACCGTTTCGAAGAGCCGTCAGTCGAGAGTTGAGAGAAAAGCACTGGTTTTCTTCCCAACCCTCAACAAACGACTCTTTGCTCTCAAAGAACTATTCCCGCAGCGTCACTTCCAATTCGCTCTTTAGTCGTTCGCGAATTTTTTTGTGTGCCGCAGTAACTTCTTCATTTGTCAGTGTGCGATTTTTCGCGCGGTATGTCAATCTATATGCAAGTGATTTTCCGGAATCATTCGCAGCTGTTCCCTCTGTGATTTCAAACAGGTCAAACAATTGCACTGCTTCGAGCAAAGGTTCCGGCGGTTCTTCTATCGCGCTCAGAATTTCAGCATGTGTCAATTTTCCAGGGACAATCATCGCAATATCGCGGGTGATGGATGGATACCGTGCGAGCTCTTGGAATTTCACTGACCGGCTCATTGGAAAACGATCCAAATCCAGCTCGGCAATGAATACCGAGCCGGGCGCGCTCGTTTTCTCCGTCGAGAGTTGGCCGGCGAACCCGATCGGCTGGCCACTGGAGTAAATCTCGACAGCGAGCGCGAAATCAGGACGTTTCGCGTCCCCGAAGGACAAATTTGGGACAATACCTTCGAGTCTGCCTTTGAGATCAAACAAATCAAGATTTCGTCTCGTCCGCGATCGCCAATTTGAGGCGGTCTCAGCCGTTCCCCACAGCAAAATTCCGAGATGCCGCCGCTCCTCTTCAGATGGCGGGAATACGCGGCCGATTTCAAAAACGGAAATATTCTCGGCGCCGGCACGAATATTTCGTTCGAGCACGTCGAGCAGACCGCTGATCAGGTTTGGCCGTAGCGCGACATGATCCTGGCTCAGCGGATTGCGTACCTCGACCGCTTTTTTGGAAGCCATTGCGCTTCTCGAAATCAATTTTGAGGTTCGCACTTCAGACAAACCGGATCCCGCCAATCGCTGTCGCAGAAAAATAGTTTCGAGATCGTGCGCGTGATCCGCCAGACTTGTTGGCGTGAAGCGGCCGCGGGTCCTCCCCGGAATTTTTTCTATTCCGTACGCGCGCATTACTTCCTCGATCAAATCGACGTCGCGTTGCAAATCCGGCCGATAACTCGGCACTTTCCAGGTTGTCTCCTTGCTCGTGCTCGTGATCTTCTTCAATCCGAAGCGCGTCAGAATTTCATCAACCATTTTGGGCTCAATTGCGACACCGATGACGCGATTACATTTTTCATAACTCAGTGACACGTCGCTTGGATTCGCCGGAAGTTCACCGGCGACGTAAATCTGATTTGCTGGAACCCCGCCGGCGATCTCGCGGATCAATTCAGACACGCGGTAAGATGCTCGCAAAACCATGCTCGGATCGACGCCCCGCTCGAAGCGGTAACTTGCGTCGCTTTGCAGGTTCAAACCGCGCGCTGTCCGGCGAATACTTGAAGGGAGAAAGAACGCTGCTTCGAGCAAAATGTTCCTAGTCGCACCGGTGACGCCCGTTTCTTCGCCACCCATCACGCCTCCTATCCCCACGGAATGTTCCTGATCGGCGACGACACAACTGTCGGGCTTGAGCTTGTAAGTCTTCCCATCTAGCGCGTGAAACTGCTCGCCGTCGCGAGCGAGCCGCACGTTGATGCTGCCGTTCAATTTGTCGGCGTCGAAGGCATGTGTGGGTTGACCGAGTTCTAGCATCACGAAATTCGAGATATCAACGATGTTGTTGATGGAACGAATGCCGACGCTCTCAATTTTAGCGCGCAACCATTGCGGGCTGGGACGTATCCTTACGTTCTCTATCTTGCGCAACGACAGAAAGGGACATTCCTCCGTTGCAGCGATGGTTACGCCTGATCTTTTAATCTCGATCTTTCCTTCAGACGGCGTTGATTTGAGCTGGTGTGCGGTGAGGGCGGCAATTTCGCGCGCGAGACCGAAATGACTCAGCAAATCGCCACGGTTTGGGGTAATCTCAAGGTCTAGAATGATATCTGCGGGAAAAAGACCACGAATCGGCGCGCCCACCTTTACGTCGGGCGACAAAATTAACAGGCCCGAGGCATCTTCGCCAAGACCGAGCTCAATTGGACTACAAAGCATTCCTTCAGACTCGATGCCGCGAAGTTTGCTTTTCCGAATCTCCATGCCATTAGGCAGCTTCGCGCCCGGAAGGGCTAGAGGAACTTTGTCACCGAGTTTGTAATTCGTCGCGCCGCAAACAATTTGGTGTTTCCTGCCGCTGCCATCGTCCACTTCACAAACTGCCAGCCGATCGGCATTAGGATGATTTGAGGACGCTGTGATTTGGGAGACGACGACATTTTCAAAATCAATGCCGCGCGTCTCGATTTTTTTTGTCTCAATGCCGGCGCGGGTCAGCAAATCAGCAATCTCTTCCGGATTTTTTGGAAGATCGATAAATTCGCGCAGCCAATTTACGGAAAATTTCATCTAAGCACACTCATCTGAAGCAAACTCGAAGGATCCCGGGGTTGAACCAAAGGTAATGCAATGGGATGTCTCGAGTCTTCGTGACATGGTGACGATTTGCTTACGCGAACTGTTTTAAAAAACGCAAATCGTTCTGCGTAAAAAGTCGGATATCGGGAATATCGAACAGAATCATGGCCAGCCGATCCATGCCAAGGCCGAATGCATAACCACTCCACTTTTCCGGATCGTAAGCGTCGTCGCCTCGCGCTTTGTTAACCGCTTCGAAAACGGCTGGATGGACGATGCCACAACCAGCGACCTCGATCCATTGTTCGCCGCGTTTTAGAGCTCTTGATCGGACGTAAACTTCGAGGCTCGGCTCGGTAAACGGAAAGTAATGGGGACGAAATTGCACCTCCGTTTCGCCTCCGAAGAGCTCCCGCAGAAAAAAGTCCAACTCGCCTTTTAAGTCTGCGACGCTGACACCTTCATCAACGTAAAGACCCTCAATTTGATGAAACTGTGGACTGTGGGTTGCGTCGAGTTCATCGCGTCGATACGCCGCGCCAGATGCAATCACCCGAAGAGGAGGCGGTGCAGACTCCATCGTCCGGATTTGAACGGTCGATGTATGCGTTCGCAGAAGTCGGCCGTCGGGCAAATAGAAGGTATCCTGTTCGTTTCGGGCGGGATGATCGGGCGGCGTGTTGAGAGCATCGAAACAGTACCACTCCGTTTCCACATCGGGACCTTCGGCCAGTGCGAAACCCATTCGTCTAAAAATCTGAATGCCGCGCTCATGCATCTGGTGAAGTGGATGCAGCGAACCAGTCTCGTGCTGGGTTCCCGGAAGCGAAATGTCGATCCTGGCAAGCGTGTCCGATTCTTTTCGTGACAGAAATTGTGCATTGCGCGCTTCCAGCGCAGCGGTGACAACATTGCGGACTTCGTTGAGCAGTTTGCCAATGACTGGTTTCTGCTCCTTTGCAATTGCTTTCATCTGCTCGCCCCATGCCGAAATACTGCCGGTTTTTCCGAGGTATTTGACACGGAGCGCCTCAAGTAGCTTCTCATCGGGCGCCGATTGAATTTCGCGCAAAGCGTCGTCGCGGAGTCGTTCGAGCGGATGAGTCATGAGATTCGCAAGTCGCCGAACGTTACAGTCATGTCGGTAAATCGATCCACGATTTACGGATCACGAATTACGATCCAACGAATCATACCGCTTTTTTATTTTTCGTCTCCAGTGCAGCTCGCGCCTGATCTGCAATCGCTTTAAATGCCACTTCGTCCGTGACGGCAAGATCGGCGAGAATCTTGCGATCTAGACCGATACCTGCAGCTTTAATTCCTTCGGCAAGACGACTGTAAGTCATGCCATTGGCGCGTGCGGCGGCGTTGAGACGCTGAATCCAAAGATAACGAAAGGTACGTTTGCGGGTTTTCCGGTCCCTATACGCCCAGTACTGCGCCTTCATTACAGCGTCTTTGGCGTAACGAAAGAGTTTTGAACGGCGGCCCCGGTATCCCGTCGCTTTTTTCAGCATTCGTTTGCGGCGCGCGCGGCTCGCCGGTGCATTTGTAGCTCTTGGCATGGTTGTTTGCCCTCAAAACTTTAGGGCTCCTCGTTCAGCGAGCTGTTGTTTCGTTACCGATCTTTCCCACCTCGCTCACTGATTCATCCCGCAGACGCGGAACAGGCGGAGAGATCGGGTCGGCAAAATAAACGCTCGGGTCAAAATGACAACCGTATTTTCAACCGCCGGGTCACAACGAACGTTTAAAGAATAGCAACGGACTGGGCTGAACTTCCCAGCTCTCATCAACCGCATCTGTCGGGCGGTGCGTTGTCTCCGTGCTGTGGGGCCTAGAACAGAGACTTGCAAGACGTCGGTTCGAGAGAAG
>DASTMV010000035.1:0-14977 GCA_035713885.1 Candidatus Udaeobacter sp.
GTGAGAGCATACCTGATCCGTTTAAGTCTCTGGACTTCGAATTAGGCGTGCACGGCACCCCCTACAAGGGATTTTGGTATGACATCGGTCTGTTTTGGATGTTGTTCGATAACAGAACTGAGACCCAAAACATCAGTAACACCGATTTCATTATCCTGAACACAGGCAGCTCGCGTCACCGTGGTTTGGAGGGCGAGCTTTATTATGATTTTCTGGCTCGGTTTCAACATCCGCCAATGCCACAGGTACAGCCTGAGCCGGGTAAAGCGGTGGTCGACGCGAGCAAAGCTACACCTGTGCCTGGTATGTCACTACAGGATTATCACCCGCTCAAATTGATCGCTTTTAGTAACGTTCAATTCCTCGATGCAGAATTTATCGAAAGCAGCCTTCTGGTACCTGGCACTGATCGGACGCTCGTCGGCAATACGCCAGCATTCGCACCAGACTTTCTAATGAAAGGCGGCCTGCAGATTAGAAAGGATAATTATTTTGATATCTCCTTCGAGGCCGTCTACGTGGCACAGCAATTCTGGCAGGACACTAATATTGGCAATGGGCAGATCCCGAAATCGCACATTCCAGCCTACAAGATTTTTAATCTTACAGGCGATTGGTATCTCACCAAGAATTTGCGTTTAATCGCGGGTATCACCAATCTTACGGACGAAAAATATTACGATCGCGTATTTGCCAATGGAATCGAGCCCGCGCCGCGGCGCTCCGGTTACGCAGGTCTTTCGTTGAGTTTTTGAAGATCTTCCTAACGTAGCTTGAGTCGCTGGCTGTTCAGTCGTAAATCAAAGGCACCGTGTGCCTGTAGCTCAACCGGATAGAGCTTCTGACTTCGGATCAGAAGGTTGGGGGTTCGAATCCCTCCAGGCACGTCGTTCATCGATGAACACTTACGGACGCATGCCTTCATGTCATCAAATAAGGCGTAGCCATTTTCTCAGCCAGTTTTGTGTTTCAGTCGTAGGCGAAGGGCTCGGAGAGGGGGTTCGAGTTCCGACACTTCGCCAGCCTTGGATACCGATTTTCGGCTCACGGATTTCAGCTAATTAACTGACCTGAATTGGTGAGACACGTACAGACGTGGAACCAAGCCCAATGGTGTTCAGGAATACTGCGCAACGCTGGTCCGACGCCGTTTTGGATGACATTCGGGAAGAGTTATGTTTCCGCGGAAATCATTTTAGGGTACGCTTTCGAATTGATGTTACGTGACTCTTTACAAGGCGACCATAATATAATGAGCGAACAAAGACGTGCCCATAGCATCGGTAACCAGAGCGCCTCTACGTCAACCGAGGGAAACGTTATTCACGTCGATGCTATTGCCCGTTGCGGTATTGTTCATTCTAGGGCGTTATTTGGAAAATCTATGTCACTCGCCAAATTCGCCATTGCACTCGCATTTTGCGCTTTCCTTTCGAGCAGCTGCAGCAAGAAGTCCACGGTCACGGTAGTTAATTCGAGACACGTCAAGATCGGCTTCATTGGTCTGACCTGTGAGGCGCCGATCTACATCGCTTTTGAAAAAGGTTTTTTTAGAGATGAAGGCTTGGAGCCAGAGCTAGTGAAATGCAATTGGGCAAACTATAAGGATAATCTTGCGCTTGGCGCGTATGACATCACGCATCACCTGGTGATGTACTTTCTCAAGCCGATCGAACAAGGCTTGGATGTGAGATTTCTGGGTGGAGTGCACACTGGATGTCTCCGAGTCCAAACCGCAGTAAACAGTCCGATCCAGAAAATTCAGGATTTAAAAGGCAAACGGATCGGAGTGCCCGGGATGGGAACGCCGCCATTTGTCTTCGCGAACCGGGTTTTTGGAACGCACGGGATCGATGCTGGGAAAGATATTACCTGGAAAGTCTATCCTGCCGGTGAACTGGGGCTGGCGCTTAAGAAGGGAGAAGTCGATGCGGTCGCAGATGCCGAGCCGATTGGTACTCTGCTGATCGCCGAGGGGATAGCGAGAAATGTCGAAGGCATGGATGAAGCAACAGATATGCCTTACGCAAAGGAATACTGCTGCGAGATCGTTGCAAATGGCAAATGGATCGACGCTAATCCCGACAGCGCGGCGCGAGCTACGCGTGCCATCTTGCGAGGAGCGGTTTGGGTACAGCAAAACCCAAAGGCTGCGGCCCAATTAGCCGTGGACAAGAAATACCTCGCTTCGACCGTGGAACTCAACACAGTGGCGTTAGGTCGTTTGACCTACATTCCTTCTGTGTCCATCGCTGAGCAGACCCTGTTTACGGCGGCGAAGGAAATGAGGGAAGCCAAAATGCTTTCGCCCACTACTGATACCGACGCATTGGCGAAACGCGCTTTTCAGCACCTTGAAGGGGTCACTGACGAGTGGATCAAGACTGTGAAAGTGGAAAGAGTTCCTGGCGGCCAGGTCGACCGTGATTTGGACATCCGTCTTTATGCCGAATTGATTCTACGAGACGGAATGGATGCCTGTTGCACCAGAAAAATGTACGATCAGCCGGACCAGGAAGCGCCGAACCTGGCCGATCCGAACGCTTCATGTCATGGGAAGAGTGTGATAGCCGCTAAGAAATGAACACTGTCGCAGAAGAACCCCAGCAACAAGCCTCGATTGCCTCCGCACGCCCGCGATTTGCCGCAGAAAGGGCATTTGCTGGTCCGGCGGTCATAAGATCACGTCCGCAGACGTGGTTAGCCGTTCCGGTGGGAGCCTGCATCGCATTGGCGATCCATTTCCTGCTACCGAAACGAGAGCCGGTTCCTCCCAGCCATTACTATCCGCTACTTCTTAGCGTTATGTTCGTTCTGGGTTTGTTGGGCGCGGCGGTTTACCCATTCTTTAACAGCGTGCGAAAATGGATGCGGCAAATGTCTCCGATTCTTTGCGTAGCCGCTGTGGCCGCCGGTATATGGGAGCTAGTGACTTCGTGCCTGGGATTGCTGCCACTACCGTACTTTCCCGGTCCTGAGGCAGTGTTCGGAAGCATGGTGAACGACTATAAGCTTCTTTTCGACAGCACCTGGCATTCGCTGATCTTATTGACAAGCGGTTACTTTATCGGTGTAACAATAGCCTTTGTAACCGGCGTCATTATCGGCTGGTTTCCTCACGCTCGTTATTGGGGAATGCCATTGCTAAAGATCGTTGGACCGATCCCGGCAACCGCCTGGATCCCATTGGCGATGGTACTCGCCCCTTCCGCATTTCTTTCCGCCGCGGGGTTGATTGCACTTGCCGTTTGGTTCCCGGTGACGATGCTCACTGCCTCGGGTATTTCCAGCACTCGTGCCTCTTACCTCGACGTTGCGCGTACGCTGGGCGCGAACCGCTTCTATCTCGTCTTTTGGGTCGCTATCCCAGCTGCAATGCCTAACATCTTTATCGGCCTATTCATGGGACTTGGTACCTCATTTCTGACTCTAGTCGTAGCTGAGAACGTCGGTGTTAAGTCTGGCCTTGGGTGGTATGTGAGCTGGGCGCAGGGCTGGGCTGAGTATGGAAAAGTCTATGGGGCACTCGTCATCATGGCAGCGTTTTTCTCGACCATCATGACGGTACTATTTAAGATGCGCGACCGTGTATTAGTCTGGCAAAAGGGAGTTATTAAATGGTAGCTGTTTCCCAGCCCGCTGCAATCGAGGGCTCTTCTCTTCGCCTACGGGATGCTAGCAAATATTTTGATGCGATTAATGGCGCAGCGGTGGGCGGACTGGCTTTGGACAAGGTATCGCTTTCTGTTTCGGCTGGAGAGCTTGTATCGGTCGTGGGCCCGAGCGGATGCGGAAAGTCCACGTTATTGCGTCTCATTGCCGGGCTTATTCTTCCGACCCAGGGCGAGCTTTTAATAGGCGAGGAGCCAATCACCGCGCCGAGTGCCGAGCGAGGCCTGGTTTTTCAAGATCCGAATCTTTTTCCGTGGCTCACCGTGCGACGCAACATCGAAGTCGGTCTTATCGCGCGCGGTGTACTGAAACAACAACGCGGCCAGGTCGACAAATTCATGCGACTAGTGGGCTTGGAAGCGTTTGCTGATGCGTTTCCGCATCATCTCTCAGGAGGCATGGCCCAGCGGGTTGCCCTTGCGCGAGCGATGATTAACCATCCCAAAGTGCTTCTGCTCGATGAACCACTCGGCGCGCTGGATGCCTTTACCCGGATGCGCATGCAGGATGAAGTGTTATGCCTTTGGCAGGCGCGGCGCACTACCATGTTACTTGTTACTCACGACATCGATGAGGCCATCTACATGAGCGACCGCATCGTTATTATGACTCCACCTCCCGGCAAGATCGAGCAGATCATTGCGGTAAATATGGACCGCCCACGCGACCGCAGCAGCCCGGATTTCCTCAGGCTGCGCAGTCACATTCTTCAGACGATGCACTTTGCTGGCCAGTCGCTCGTTGAGAATGGCGCCTGAATTTAATTGATAAGATCCGTTTTCTGACCTGCTGCCGCAGAAACAAACTGCGAGTCGCTTCCGGCTGTTCCAAGTTATGAGACGAATTCTAACTTTTAATATTCTGCTAACCGCCATGTTGTTAGTAAGAAAGCTTGCACCTGAAGAAATGGCTATGAGCGAGCCAATGCAATCATCGCTTCAAGGAAAGGAAATGAATGTCGATGAAATGGCCATAATGAGTTCATGCCTAATGGCGTTGGAATTATGACTGGTGAAGCTGGGAATAAATGGTCGTTACCAATTCATGCACGAAAAGATGGACGGCAGCCTTGTCGACGGCAACGACATCACCATCTCATAAATTCTGAAGCAGTTTCCCAATGCGCCTACTGATATGACAATGGACATGCATACGTGGATGATCATGTATGCGCCAACAGAGAGATTGACGCTGAGCGCAATGATTTCTTAGTTCCGAAGGGGTCTGACGTTCTGTCTAGGAATGGCATGACGCTACCGCGCACCGTGTTGCTCTGTAGCGCGAGCCTTTTTAGACGGTCAGTAATTATTCGTCGAAGCGCGAGTACTGATCATGCAGTTGCTCGATGGCCCGCAGCTCGAAATCAGCTGGAACATTAACTGTGGTTGGCAATGGATATTTTGAAACAGCCCTCAGACCCACCTCGCGCATTCTGTGCGCTTGCGAAAATCCGCGAACGCTACTTCGGCCGGGAGTTCGCGATCCGCAGCAGCACATCGGCGTGACACAGCTCGTCGAGAACGCGCCAGCAGGCGAGATCTTTGTTGTGCAGCAGTGGCGGACGTCGCGCCCCTATGTACTTACCAAACGTCGGAATCAAATAAGGGCGTCAATGGTTAGGGACTTAACGTGCGTTGCTGCGGGGAGCAACAACGACGATGCTTCGACCGTGAGCACAGAACGTGAGCAGCGCTTCATGCGTGCTGCATTGAACGAGGCAAAAAGGAGCCTCGGCCAGACCAGCCCCAATCCAGCTGTGGGAGCCGTGCTGGTGATTCGTAACAAAATCGTAGCGAGAGGACATCATCGTGGAGCAGGTCGCGCCCACGCTGAGGTTGAATGTTTGCAAAATTATGGTGCGCCTATCCCTCGTCACGCTGCGCTGTACGTGACTTTGGAACCGTGTTCGACGGAGGGCCGCACTGCGCCGTGCACGAATGCGATAATCCGGGCTGGGGTGCGCAAGGTGGCGATTGGTGCGCGAGACGTAAATCCGCGCCATTCGGGCAGAGGCATCATCCTGTTGCGAAACGCCGGGATTGCAGTGCAAGAAGGCATCCTGGAGAAGGAGTGCACGCAACTTAACGAAACGTTCAACAAATGGATTCTGACTGGACTGCCGTTCGTGATCGCCAAATGCGGCATGTCCATCGATGGCCGATTGACGCGCCCCGCTGCCGAGCCGCAGTGGATCACAGGGCGCGGTGCTCGGCAGGATGTACATCGGCTGCGTGCGCGCGTGGACGCTGTACTCGTTGGAGCGGAAACCGTTCGATCCGACAATCCACGTTTGACTGTCCGCGGAGTGTGCGGAGCGCGACAGCCATGGCGCGTTGTATTGACACGGTCAGGCCGAATACGGCGTCACGTTCACTTGTTCTCGGACAAGTTTGCCAGGCGCACATTAGTTTATAGGGGAAAACCCTTTGCGGCCGTACTCAAGGACCTTGGAAAACGCGGTATTACCAGCGTGTTAATTGAGGGTGGTGGGGAAGTGCTCGGACAGGTACTCGACAGCCGCCTCGTCGACAAACTGCATATCTATCTAGGAGCAATCTTAACTGGAGGGCCGGTTGTCGCATTCGCAGGGCAAGGTGCGCCGAAGACCGCCGATGCGCTCCGGCTGCGCGATGTTGATTATGAGCAGATCGGCCAAACTATTCGCGTTACTGGCTATCCAGACGCGTTGCCTCAGGAATAAAGCAGGAAACTTCCGGGCGATCGCACTGTTTAATTACTTGGAAGTCAAAAAAAACTTCTGTTCATTGCACTCGTGGCTGGGGTTTTTACCTTCGCGGGAGCGTCGCGGTCTGAAGCTCAAGTTTCTTTTAGCATTGGGTTCGGATTTCCTGGGTATTATGGCTATTACCCGTATGGTTATCCGTATCGATACTATGGGCCATATTACCGCGGCTATTATTATCGGCCATACTACTGGCGCCATGGTCATCGTTACTACCAGCATTATCCAAATTACTATTACCGGCGCTAATCTGAGGACACCAAAGCTGGCTTGATAGGTTCGAGCCAGCTGGTAGCCCTTTGCCTCCATCGCACTCGCGAATGTCCCACGAAGGCGAATGGATTGGCGGCTTATCTCCCTGACGCGGCCGACGCCGCTGGTTTGACCGCGGGATTTTTGGCTGGCTGATCGATTTGGAATTCTTTCTTCAGCTGTTGAATTAGCGCCGGTAATTCTTTTTGCCTTTCCGTTTCAACTTGTTGCCGGAGCGCCTGTTCAACTTTCTGGCGCTCTTGGCTGTAGCGGGATTGAAACCGAGCGCGTTCTTGGGGATTCAACTGAAGACCAGATTCGCGAATAGCGGCGTCCGCTTCGTGTGTAATCATCTGATGCCGCATGTTCTCCCGCTGACGCATCAGGTTACGCTGTTGCGGAGTCATCTGCATCCAAAGCTCGGCGTTGCGTCGGAAGTTTTGGCGGGCATCCGGTGGCATCGCGAGCCAGCGTTCCCTCACGCTCTGACCCGCCACTTGCCCATGAGACTGGCTTCCTGGCACCGCGACACGAGGCTGCGCCATCGGCGGTGGTGCGTGGGGGGCTCCCATTGAGGAAGGCCGGCCAGCGATACCGCGATGTTGTTGAGGCTGAGCTTGTGCTGCGGCACAAGACAAGGCAAAAACCAGTAAGCCGACGAATAATTTACAACGTTGGCTTTCCTTCCAACACGCTATTTTCATCCCAGGCGATCAATTCATCCAGATCAGCCACGACGTCATAATCCTGTGGATCAATTTTCGCCACCACGTCTAAATCATTCGAAGACGCTACGGGCGAACGTGGATGATGTGCAACAAGAGCCGTACCAATTATGACCGCCGCCACAGCCGACGCTCCAATGAGCTTCCGCATGCCGAACCAGTTCCATACCCGCTGGAAACGAGCCGGTTCCTGTCGAATTTTCCTCAGGACATTCCGAGCGAAAAATGGCGAAAGCCTAAGCTCAGGAACGTGACTGAGAACATCCCAGAGCTCTTTGTCATCTTGAGGTTCCATGTTGTCCATTGGATTCAACCGTTTGCACGGTTCGAAGTTGCGCTTGAACAGGGGCGAAAATTATTTTCATATGCCTGGGGCCTCAAGGAAACCTTCCAACTGTCGAATCCGCGTCGGATGCCGCATTTTACGCAGCGCCTTGGCTTCGATCTGCCTGATCCGCTCCCGAGTGACCTGGAACTGCCGTCCCACTTCCTCCAAGGTTCTACTATAACCGTCCACAAGGCCAAACCGTTGCTCGAGGACTTGCCGTTCGCGGTCTGTGAGCGTTTCCAGCACATCCTTGATTTTCTCCTTCAGCAAGACGATTGCAGTCATGTCGCTGGGGTTTTCTGCACCTCTGTCCTCGATAAAATCGCCAAAGTTTGTTTCTTCGCTCTCGCCGACCGGTGACTGAAGCGAGATCGGTTGCTGTGCCATCTTTAGTACCGCCCGAACACGGTCAACCGGCAAGAGCACTTCTTCAGCCACTTCGTCAGGCGTAGGTTCCCGGCCGTATTCCTGCACAAGCTGCTTTTGGACTCGAAGGAGTTTGTTAATCGTCTCGATCATGTGGACTGGAATCCGGATAGTGCGCGCCTGATCGGCGATGGAGCGTGTAATCGCCTGGCGAATCCACCATGTCGCGTAAGTCGAAAATTTGTACCCGCGCCGGTACTCAAACTTTTCCACCGCCTTCATCAGTCCCATGTTTCCCTCCTGAATGAGATCAAGAAACGACAAACCGCGATTCGTATATTTCTTAGCGATGGATATGACCAGACGAAGGTTGGCCTCAACCATTTCGGTCTTAGCTTTGAACGCCTGACGCAGCCAGTTTTTTAACGTCCGATATTCTTCTGCATATTCCGAAAGCGAAAACCACAGGCTCGTTTCCAACTCGCAGACTTTGCCTTGAAGTTGCAACCGACGCTTTTTGCTTCGAGGATTTTTGGCGAGCTCGGTTTGAAGATAAAGAGAGGTATGGTGCGCCTCGTCGGCCAGATGCACAAACTCCTCAGTCACCCGCTGCTTCAAGTAGAAACGAGGGTAGATCTTTTGCAAAGTAGCCATCGTTCTTTGCAACGCCCTGCGCTTGCGGGAGGCTTTCTTCGGAATGTCGCGACCTTCCTCGACAAAATGCCGCGTGATGGCGACGCTTAATTGTTCTACCTGATTGCATAATCGCGGCAGGTTCTTCATGTATCTTTCGCGACTCTCGATTTTTTTATCGAGAATCACGCGATCAAACCGTTCCCGACCCTCAATAAGTTTACAGGCAAGATCGAGATGACCGCGTGCAACAAAACCAAATCGAGTGAGATGCTTCTGCACCATTGCTTCAGCCTCCTCGATACGCTTTGAGATTTCGACCTCCTGATCGCGGGTCAGCAGCGGCACCTGTCCCATCTGCTTGAGGTACATCCGCACCGGATCATCCAGAATATCAACTTTGGTTGCCGTTCTGCCTTCTTCCTCCTCTTCCTCATCATCGACGTCTTTTTTGCCATCCCTGTAGCGATCAACCTCAGAGGCTTCGATGATATCAATCTCTAGGCGACGTAGACGAGTGAGAATCAAATCCAGTTCATCCGCATCGCTAATCCCTTCAGGCAACGCTTCGTTCAGATCGTCGAACGTGAGGTAGCCCTGCTCCTTGGCAAGTTTGATCAGTTCGCGAATGCGAGCTTGAACTTCGATCGACGAGTACAAACCGGACACTCCCAAAGCCGGCATAGATAACGCTCCATTGTTGTTAGGCAGGCGCGATGAAGATCTTACGCGCGCTCGCTTAAGCACAGTGAGTCGCGGACGCTTATTAACGCTTCCCCGCGCGTTTAAACGCCGCTTTAGTGGGCGGTGATGGTTGTTTTTGAGGCGTCGCGCCGACGATCGCCGGCTGCCCCCCGTTCGTTTCGAATGCCTGGCCAAGTTTGTTCGGTTAAGGAGTTGGACTGAGGCCTTCGGCCTGCCACGCGACAGTTTCCAACTAACTGCCGGTCCTGTCGAATGGCCGGGAAAAGTCGTGGAGCTGCTCCTGCAGGTCAAGGATTTGTTTTTGCAAAATTGTTACCTCCCCCACGGTCAGCTGGGGCAGTTTGATTCGGTCCTTTGCCACCTGGAGCTGGCGTCGCACCGCCGCCTGCTGAAGCCGTGTCCATGGAATAACTACTGAGTCCGGCGGCGTCTTGAGATGAAGCCAACCCGAGATAATGTCTTGCTCCTCGGGTTCAAGACGAGCCAAAAACGCGCTAAGAGAAGCGGCATCATTTGGCCGCACCTCGCTTTCGAGAATTCGCTGAAGAAAGTAAGTACTCGGCAACTGTGAAAGCACTTCGCGCCAGTCCTGCGAACGGAGGAACTGGTGAGCTTCCTCGCTACGGAGTGCGAGAATGCACAGCAGTGCGATATCATTTGGCGGCACAACCCGTTCGAGGCGTTCTGTGGTCAGTCCAGTCGGTGCTTTGGGTATTTGGTTCGGCACTAACGCTGCGAACTCCGAGACCGAGACAGCGAGCCGAGCACTCATCTTACCGATGATTTCACCTCGCATCATAGGGTTATGCACATGGGAAACAGTTTCGGCCAACGTGCGCGCTACCTGCATCTTTGCCCGTAATGAACTGAGATCGGCATTTGCTGTCTCGCGCTCGAGCAAGTAATCAAAGAAATCGCGCGCATTCGCAATGCGCTGTTCGAATGCCTGTTTCCCTTCACGACGAACAAGCGAATCGGGATCTTCGCCGGACGGCAACTCGACTACACGAATGATGAAATCATTCTGTAGCACCGCATCAAGCGAACGTTCGGCGGCTTTCTGACCCGCCGCATCGGCATCAAAACAGAGCACAACTTCGCTAACGAAAGGTTTTAACATGCCGGCCTGCCTATCGGTAAACGCGGTTCCCTGCGGTGCCACGACATTTTCGATTCCTGCCTCAAACAAGCTGATCAAATCGAATTGGCCTTCGCATACAATTGCACAGTTCCTCTCAATCAGCGCGCGCCTGGTCTTGTCTAGGCCAAAAAGCACACTTCCTTTTTGGAAAAGCTTCGTCTCAGGCGAATTCAAATACTTCGCTGCTCCTTCTTTGTCCCTCACAAGTCGCCCGCTGAACGCAATCACTTCGCCAGATTTGTTACAGATTGGGAACATAATTCGTCCGCGAAAGCGGTCGTAGGCGCTCTGCCGTCCGTGTTCGGCGCTTTCACTCGTCTTGAGTAGCCCGCTGGCTAGTAAATCGCGCTCTTCGTACCCTCGCCCGCGCGCCCACTTGCCAAACGTGTCCCATTGATCCGGTGCATACCCAAGCTGCCAGCGTTTTGCGATTTCCCCGGTAATTCCCCGGTCTTTCAAATATTTGCGCGCTGGTTCTGCGGCTTTGGTCTTGGTCAGATTTTCATGGAACCATTCCGCAGCTTCAGCATGTAATTTCAGCAGCTTTCGACGCGCCTCGTTTTCGCTGTCGTCCGCGGCGGCCGCACCTGTTTCAACTATGGTAATACCCGCGCGTGCAGCGAGTTTGCGAACGGATGACGGAAAATCGACGTGTTCGTATTCCATAACGAACCGGAAAACGCTGCCGCCTGCTCCGCAGCCAAAACAATGGAACGTCTGCCGGTTTGGGCTGACGATGAAAGAAGGTGTCTTTTCCTGGTGAAATGGGCAGAGTGCCTTGAAATTCGCTCCCGCGCGTTTCAGGGGGAAATACGAACCGATTATATCGACGATATCGTTCGCGGCGGCGATTTGTTCGATTGTTTCTGATGGAATTGCCACAGGGAAGCTGGCAAGCTTATCCGCGCCTTATGATTTGAAAACATGAAGATGTTCGCGATCAGCATTTGCGTCGCGTATGCCTTTGTCGCTGCGTCGGCTAGCGCGCATACGACTGTCCATAAAGGAGACGTAGTCGTAGTCCCTTTGCATGGTGAAATCTCGCCGTCGTTGCTAACTTTTCTGAGACGGGCGGTGAAGATGGCCGAGAACAACGAGGCTTCCGTGCTCGTCTTCGACATGAACACGTACGGCGGGCATCTTGATACAGCGACCGACATGGTCAACGCACTGAATCAAATCAAAATTCCCACGTACACATTTATCAACACAAACGCGGGATCAGCCGGAGCGCTCATTGCAATCGCCACGCAACATATTTATATGGCGCCTGTGAGCGCGATTGGCGCTGCGGCACCGGTCCTGGCGACGGGAGAAGATCTTCCCGCGACGGCAAAGGAGAAGACGGTTTCATATTGGTCCGCGCTTATTCGAAACTCGGCTGTTAAGAACGCTCATAATCCCGATCTTGCCGAGGCCTTTGTGAACAAAGATAAGGAAGTAAAGATTGGCGATCGCGTTGTTCATCCAAAAGGGGCGATTCTCACTGTCAACGCACAGGAAGCGGCCGAGAGAATCAACGGCAAACCGTTACTCGCCGAAGGGGTCGTCGATTCGATTGGCGACCTGACTAAGAAAGCCGGACTGAGGGGAGAGATTGTTTCGGTCCAGCCAACTGGGTTTGAGCAGATCGCCTTCTGGATTACCGCATTTGCGCCGTTGCTGTTGCTCGGCGGAATTCTTGGCGCGTACTTGGAATTCAAAATTCCCGGAGCAACCTGGCCAGGCGTAATCTCTGCAATTTGTTTCGCTCTCTTTTTCCTCGGCCATTATCTGGCCGGGCTAGCAGGATGGGAAGTTGTTGCGCTTTTCGTTCTTGGATTGGTGCTCGTGTTGATTGAGATACTTTTCTTCGCACACAGCACGATTGTTTTCGGAGTAATTGGGATTTTTTTTATGATCGGGTCATTGCTTTGGACAATGATCGATCGCTATCCCCAGCAACCGCTTGTTCCCACCGGCAAAATGCTTGCCCTCCCTTTACTCAATATGTTCATCGCCATCGCGGGATCATTTGTGGTGATCGCGCTTCTTGCGCGTTATTTGCCGCGCACGAGTTTTTATCAGCGATTCGCTTTAATTGATTCAAATCCGCCGGGCCCATCGCTGAGCGGGGTGCCGAGACAATTTGCAACCGCCGTCGCCCTCGCGCCCGGAATGCAAGGCACAGCCGTCACGGTGTTGCGGCCAAGCGGCAAAGCTCGGTTCGCCGATCACCTGGTTGATGTGGTCACCGAAGGAGAGTTCATCACGCCGCAAACTCCGGTCACGGTTATTGGAACTGACGGAATGCGAGTCGTAGTGAAGAGCGCCTCGCAGGTGTGATGAATGTTGCTATCCACCTGCAACGACGCGGACAAATTCGACGCGGTCGCCTTCCGAGAGAGTTCGCAGCGACCATTCATGTCGATGCACTGCGACGCCATTATGTTCCACCAAAATCGATCGTGGCGGTAATTGATAACCTTCGATCAGCTCTGCGATCGTTTTCGCTCGACGAGTGTCCGCTGTTTCGCCGTTGATAGAAATCTTCATGCACCGCAAAGCGCCTGATCCCAATCCTTCCAAACCGGTTCGATGCCGTAACGGCGGAGGACTCCGGCGATTTCGTCGGGCGAACGTTGGTCACTGATTTCGAACTGACCAGTAGCGATTTCGTCTTCACCGTTTTGATATTCCGGCGATACGATGCGACCGCGAACGGTGCGATGGAGATGTTTGTGTCCTTGTCGGGTGTAACCGCCGGGTTCGGTATGACTGCCCGCACTCATCATTGTCACCGCGATCGAGGCAAGCGCATCACGCAGCGGTGCGCGCTCGCGTGTGCTTAGCACGATTCCAACCTGCGGGAATGTAATTCGTAACGCGCATACCAATTGAACAACTTCGCGATCAGTCATCGCGAAGGGCGGACGAAATCCGCCGGCTGCCGGACGCAACCGCGGCACGCTTACGGTAATTTGCGCCTGCCAGCAGTGCTTGAACAAATGTTCCAAATGCGCGGCCAGTGAGATTGCTTCCTCTCGCCAAGGCGACAAGCCGATCAGCGCGCCGATACCGAGGCGGCGGAATCCGGCGGCATACGCACGCTCCGCACAGTCAAGCCGATAATTAAAATCGCGTTTCGGCCCAGCGGTATGCATTTCCGCATAGCAGCTACGGTTATACGTTTCCTGATAAACGACTAATCCTTCTGCGCCAGCCTGAACGAGGGGCATGTAATCCTCAATGTCCATTGGGCCGACCTCGATCGAGATCGAAGAAAAATCAGATGAGAGAGCGTGTATGCAATCGGAAAGATAATTGCCACTTACGAATTTTGGATGCTCGCCGGCAACCAGAAGGATCTGTCGAAATCCATGGCGCAGTAGATGTTGCGCTTCAGCAACGACTTCATCGATACCAAGCGTCACGCGAAGAATCGGATTATCTCTCGAGAAACCGCAATACTGGCAGTTGTTGATGCATTCGTTCGAAAGATATAACGGAGCGAACAGACGCATTGTGCGGCCAAAGTTTTGGATTGTTAGCGCGCGCGAAGTTTGCGCCATCGCTTCGAGGTCTTCCTCGGATGTTGGGGCGATGAGACGCTCGAAGCGATCGACGATCTCCGATTTTGTCAAAGCAAGGCTGTCCAATATTCCGGCAAACGACATCTTAACAGTTTCGTGCGCAGCAGCACCCTTCGCAAATCGAGCGCGCGCAGATACTGCGGCGTACGTCATCCCGGGAAACTCTGAAATGTGCTGTGGAATCCGTTAGAACGCGAAGTTCACGCCCGTGCGAACCATCCCGAAATTGTTGTTGGAACCGTCTACGAAGTTCCAGCTAAAATCACTGACCCAACCAATGTGCGGCGTAAAGCGTACTTCGAGGCCTCCGCCCACCTGACCCAATCCCTCCGTTTGACTTCCTGTGAACCCCTGTGTCTCGATGATGTCGAAGCCTTCTCCAGGCTCAACAACACGTACATTTTTTGGCCGCTGACCACCACCAAAAACGGCACCACCGCCTCCAAAAATGTATGGCGAAAATCGCGTGCACGGAATTGGATACCGCAGCGTCAGGGTCCCCAAAGCGGCCCCGATCGTGTTGGTAGTGCGCCCGGTGTTACTCTCGAAAATCCCATCGCTAAAATCGACGAAAGTGCTTTGGCGCGCTTGTCTGGCACTCGCAGCCCATCCTTCGATTCCGACGCCGAAATAACGCATGAAAAAATATTTGATATCGCCGCCACCGCCCCAAGCATGATCGGCCTCTATATAGCGGTCGTTTCCCCAATTTGTCCCCGTGAAAACGTAAGTGCCCCACAGGCTTACGTTAAACTCATTGTTTGCGTACCACTCAGGGCAAGGCGGCGGAGCAACCTGCTTGATTTCCTTGCCAGAATAGCCATCACCAGCGAAAGCAGC
>DASTMV010000036.1:0-26986 GCA_035713885.1 Candidatus Udaeobacter sp.
AACCGATCACAAGCTCGATGCCAAACCGCTCCAGCGCCAGCATCTCCGCATCGCAAAATGTTTGCGAGATCACAGGGTAACGGGAGTAAAGATAGCCAAGCCGCATTGAATCGATGATTACGCGCAGCGCGTGGAATAGCAATGACCTGTAGTGGCGGGCGTGTCCCCCGATTCCGCCCAAATTGCGCAGCCGACACAGCTGCCACTACAATCAGGAGAAGCGCACGTCCTTGCCCGGATCCATTTCGAAATCAAGCGCCAGCGCATCCTCTGTGTTGGGCTTGATTACTTCCTCCATGAATTTCACATAGATTGGATCCTCTCGGAAGATGGCGTATTTGTCCATCGACTCAAAATCAATGGCGATAAAGAATGGCCATTCCATTTCCGGTTGGATTCGCTTGCCGCATTTAATGCTGAGGACCTCGGGAATTTTGAGGAGTTGCATTCGCGTGTTCATCATCATCTCCTCGACGCGGGCGGGCGTAACCTCTGGATTTAGCTTGTAGAGAACGACATGGTGAACCATGAGGGTAATGCTAATAGGCGTTTCCAACGTGTCGCGCAAGTGCGAATCCGCTGCCATCCACTCGGCAATGGCTCAGAAACAAGTGACGAGGAATTTGGTGTGTCAGTTTGCGCGTAGCGGCCGGAAGCACAAACCCTCGTCACGAGCTGATTGACAATGCGCGGATCACTTCGTATTTCGATTTGTTCCCTGTACAACCAAGGACGGCAAATGCATCTGATGGATCAAAACGGGTGGCGTTGCAGTTTCTGTGGCCACTCGCTGACGACAGAATCTTCCGGGCGCTCGAATGGTAACGTAACAATCTCGATTCTGATTCCGGCACACAACGAGGGCGCGCAAATAGGTGAGAACCTCTCACTGATACAGGCCGAAGCGGTGAAGATGGGTTTACCGATGGAAATAATCGCAATCGATGACGGCTCGACAGACGACACTTGGAATGTTTTGCAACGCATGGTTGATCGAATCCCGCAACTCAAGGGTTTCCGCTTTAGTCGTAATTTTGGAAAAGAGGCAGCCATTTGCGCCGGATTGGCTTACTCATCTGGCAAGGCGTGCATTGTTATAGACTCCGATCTCCAGCATCCGCCGGAACTGATTCCGGAGATGATTCGTCTTTGGAAGGACGAGCACTGGGATATCGTCGAAGGCATAAAGAAGACGCGAGGAACCGAGCCGCTTATCAATCGAATCGGAGCGCGCTTCTTTTATCGTACTTTGAGCGGTCTTTCAGGTTACAACATGCATGGATCCTCAGACTTCAAGCTTCTCGACCGGAAAGTCATTGATTCCTGGATGGACATGCGTGAGCGCAACACTTTCTTCCGGGGTATGATCAGCTGGCTCGGATTTCGCCGAAAGGAGATATCGTTTTCAGTAGCAAGACGGCGACTAACTCAGTCACGCTGGTCGTTTTTTAGTCTTTTCCGGCTAGCGGTCGTGGCGATCACGGCGTTTTCTTCGCTCCCACTGCAACTGGTAACTATTCTCGGAGGACTTTTTCTTTTCTGCGCGATCTGTTTTTCAGTTTATGCCCTTGTGATGTATTTCGCCGGGCTCGCATTTCCTGGGTTTACCACGGTGATCATACTGGAATTGCTGATCGGGGGCGTATTGATGGTCAGCCTTGGCATCATTGGCACTTATATCGCTCAGATTTATCAGGAAGTTAAGTATCGCCCACGCTACATCGTCGCGGAAATGCTTGGTAGCCATACGGATGAGAACCTTTCGCACGTGTCCGGTCGCACACAGTTGGAGGCGAGTTCCACATTGGTCGGCAAATCGTCAACCTGAGATCTGCTAGACGAAGCTGGTGGCATTTTGGTCATTAACATGGAGTCACCAAGTCAACCTCAGCTAAGACGGAGGGAAGGCGATGCGATCCACATTAGTGGAGACTATCAAGCCCGGGCTTTGACATCCGACCGCGCAGCTCAACGCTTCTGGCACGAGGCGAAGTTCCGATTGATACAACGGGTCGCAATGCCTTCTGCGCAGGACCGCGTCCTTGATGCGGGATGCGGGTCCGGCACGATCAGTCAATTTTTGTCCCTTTATAGCCGCGAGGCGATAGGCATGGACAGCAATCCTTCGGCGATAGCTTATGCAAGCGACGCGTACAAGAGGCCGAACCTTCACTTTCGTCTGGGTCAATTTGAAGAACTGACAAACGACAAGCCATTCGACATAATCTACTGTATCGAAGTCATTGAACATCTTTATGAGAATCAAGTGAAGGATGTCCTGTCAGTCTTCCATAAGTTAACCAAACCAGGGGGCCGGCTTTTCCTCACTACCCCCAACTATCGCAGTGCATGGCCAGTTATTGAATGGCTATTAGACCGATTTTCACTTGTAGCCACGCTGGATGAGGCGCAGCACGTGACACATTTCACCAAACGAAAACTGTCGGCAATGTGCGAATGCACCGGGTGGGGAATGTCTCGCATGGGAACTTTTAACGGGCTGGCGCCATTTCTCGCTCCTATTTCGCGGCATGTCGCTTCAGCTATGGAAAACCTGGAGTTTTCGCTAAATTGGCTGCTGCCGCAAAATCTCTTGTTCTGCTTGTGCACAAAGAAATTTTGAGGGCCACAATTAGCGAAGCTCTCATTATCCGTAATGTTCATGATCGCGCGATTGCTGCTGATCCCGAACAGAGAGCGTCGTTACCTGCTACATCGCCTTGTAAAGCAGATAACAACCGCTTTTCTGGATTGGTTGGCAGTTCTGGCAATCCGAGTTAGAGCTAAGGACAACCGCACCTGATGGAGGTTTCGACCCATCGGGAAGCCGAACAAACTCGGATATGGACCTGCCCTCCACAGTGGCATACCAATACGCATCCATATAGGCTGGGCCCCATTGGCCGTTCTCCAGATAGATTGGCCGCTGTGGCTGTGCGACTGCCGCGTCGTACGCGGCCTTATACGGAACATCGAAGGCAAACTCTCGTTTAGGTCCATCATGCCAGAAACGAATTTGAAAATCGACAGCCTGTGCAACCGTTAGTGCCAGCAGGATGGCAAGATACGCCAGTCGGATTGGCCGCGACGGACCTCGAGTTACAATTATGCCCCCGTTCGGCTGGGTGTGATGCAGTGTTTCGCTTGTGGAGTCGACATCGTGCTTTGGTTCCTCGGGAGCGAGCAGCCATTCCAATGCGGGAACTGTAAGCACCAGCAGGAACACGGCGTACCCCATCAAACGCAGCTCGTGAAAAGGCCAGTCCGTAATAGCACCCGGGATGATGGAAACGGCCAGTCCATAAAGCACAAACCACCACCACGGATCACGCCAGCGGCGGGTAATGACCAATAGTAGACCGGCCATGGCCAAAATAAAGGTGGCAAAAAGTATCGCACCGCCTGAGCCTTCGACATGATGATGCCAATGAGGATCTCCCGTCAAAAGCAGAGGAGTTAAACTTTGGTCCTGCAAGTAACACCTAAGAAACTCGGCGACCTGAGCCGGGATTTCTTTCCAAGGCGCGCCGGGTTTGATGTAGGTAACTTCCCAGAGGCGCTTTGTTAGCACGCCAGCATGTGCCCGATTGAACAGAATCAGTGGTATCAAGGTGATCCCATAGGTCAGCCATATCTTGAGTACGCCAAGCAAACGGTGTCTCGTCCGCGCGAATAATAGTAGGCCTACTGCGAACGATGGTGCAAGGACACGTCCACTAAAGTAACCATAACTAATTACTGCTAGACTCCCGGATATGATGGCAATGTCTTGCCAATTCCACATTTCTTTGGAATGAATGCGGTAGGCGGCAAGCAGGAACAGGACAATTGTAAAAGCAGAAAAATGGGCATCCCAGACTAATCGACCAATTTCAAAAAGCCAGGGCGTCAATAGGGCAGTCCCGGCAACTATTATGCCAATCTTGCGTTGACCAGAAATGCGTTTTGCTAACAGGCCAAGCAGTAGGCAGGCCGAGAACATCCAGAACGCGGCGAATGTTCGCGCTATCAGAATGCTGGGGTTAATGAAGCGGAACACAATCGCCAACAGATAGATCGTGAGGGGATTAATATATGTTGCATCGTTGACCGCATACTCTTGGAAAAGCACAGGAAAGCGTGGTCCGGATTCTCCGTGACCGGTCCGCGACACGAGATACGCGTTGTAGGCAGTCGCTGATTCATCAAGGTAGAAACCAGGTGGATTCTGTGAAACGCCCAACGTGTATAGGCGGAAAAGAAGGATGACAGCAGCCGCGGCTACGAAAATTGCCACCGCTTTGTGAGTTAGAACGGCATTGCCTCGTTTGGCGAGCGCTTTATTCCTCACGAATTGCATTTACCTGGCTGGCAGAGGGATCACAGATACTCGAGCGGAACCGGTGTCCAGGACCAATAGTTTGTCTTTTGCCAGCGCGATTGCCGACGGTTGATCCAATTTGTCCGGCGGCTGCGGCGTTAGAGTACCGAGCCTTATTCCCTCAAGATTAAAAGAAAGGATCCTGTTCATATGCATGCTCGATGCGTACAAACGGCTTCTTTGTGAATCTATGGCGAGGTCCTCGAACCCATGCGGTTGCTTCCATTCGGGAATCGACCACTTGGTGAGAAAATTCCCATTGGAATCGAAGATCTGGATCCGGCTGTTTCGCGGATCGGCCACGTAAACCTTATTGGTCGCAGGATCAACAGCGACTGAAGTATGGTCATTGAATTGCCCATCGCCGCTTCCGCCGCTGCCCCAAGTCGTCAGGACCTGCCCCTTGAGATTAAGCTTTACGATTCGAGTGCGACCCTGGTCGACAATGTAGAGAGAATCATCTGGCCCAATGGCAATGCGGCGCGGTCCATAAAAGCCGGGAGGCGGACCTTCCCAGTCGTCGAGGACAGTCCCATTGGGAGCCAATCTTTCAACAACGTGCTTAGAAGCGTCAGCCACGTAGACGTTGTTGAGTTTGTCGATGGCGATACCATTGGGAGCGCCTAGCTTTCCCTCTGCGTTTTCTCTAATTGCTATTGTTGTTAGAAACGTCGCGCTTGGCGAAAACTTCTCGATTCGGCCGTTGCCTGTATCAGCTATGAAAATGTTTCCGGTGCTGTCGGTCGCAATGCCTCGCGGGCTGTCAAACTGCCCCCTTCCGTTTCCTTGGCCGCCTTCAAAAGCTGTTACGGCTGGCGTTGACGAATTCTCATGTGCAGAATCTGGGGAGGAGGAAGCTGGAAGCTTGTAAGTCGTTAGCTTGCGAAAACCTAGCCCTTTGACCAGTGGCTCTTGCTTATAGTCAATCGTCATCAGGGAGCTACCGTAAACATCTATTAGATTGCTTACTCCTATCGCTATAATGCACGCCATCAGTGTACCGGCTAAAACTCGGCCTGGCGTCCTTGCCGTTTTTAATCTCAGTAACCACCAGAAACCGTACGCTACCAGTAAACAACACATCGACATCGCAGCAGATATAAATGCTGAAGGGGCCCAAACGGGGATCGCGGCTAATAGAAGTCCTGAGAAAACATAGCTTTTGGCAGGTATCAGTAGGGATGTGATCCCCTTTGGAGCAGAATCCATTTGAGCTGACGGACAGTCACCAGTCTCCTTCAATTGTCGCAAAGCGCCATTGGTCTCAGATCTCGCGTCGGCTGGCAAACCGGTTAGGCGGTACTGATCGATCACGAAAATTAATATAACGAGGAATAGCCCGATTAAAAAAGGCAGATGCCGTTCGCTAATAAAAGCAATCTGCTTCGCAAAACCCCAAGGCTCTTCGTGATGAAAACCGAACGTAAGAATGGGTAGATACCCTAACGAACCATATAAAAGGAAAAGCGTGGCCCCCAAACGCCCGACAAAACGCGAAGTGAAGAGCAACTCTCCTAGTGCTAATACCAGTGCAAGCGCGCTTGTGAGGGCAAGCACACTGAGGACGTCCAAACTCCAAGCCAAGTTTAGGCCGAGAAAGTCCAGATTCCCCGCTTGAAAAAAGAATAGAAATTGGCCCAACGGGAGGGCAAGGCGTGGCAGTCCGGTCGGGAAATCGTGATGCAGAGCGAAGCTTTGAGCGATAGCAACTTGCGGAGCGAGTTCGCTAATTTGTGTCTCGGAGAGGCGTAACTGGCCCTGTTTGTTGACATAGAGTGTTCCGATAAGCAGAACGCACGAGGCAGTAAACAATATTCCCAACGTAATCCAGTCCCATCTTGATGATCCAGGTGCGCGCGGCTTAATCACTTCTACAGTCCGACGTTTCCTGGACAACCACAGGGTCACCGAAACGGCCGCGACGAAAAACAGAATGTCTGCCCAGAGTAGAGGTGTATTTGTGCGGGAAAAAGCATCTGCTGCCTGATAAGTGAACCACGTGCTCAGTAGAATACCTACGAGCGTTGCTGCCGCCCAGCGGTGCGCAGTAGATACGAACCGGTAAAATCGGCGGCACAGCAAGTCGCCCAGAGCTGTAGCTAAACCGAGATAAGTTAGAGCTAACATACGATCAGTGTTTTTGGACCTGTGTGTCAACCCTAGCGCACATCAACACGTCAACGGCGGTCAATTGGGCAACGCCCAGCTGTAGTCTGAAGACCTCGCCGAGCTTGCGCCAACCAACTTCAACAAGGCAGCGTCTATTCTTAAAGGTCAATTACACTTACTCTGTTTCCAGCCATGTTTACGAGATACAGCTTCTTATCTTTTAACGAGAGCGCCGATGGCGCGTCGAGCTTGTCCGGAGGCTTCGGGGTCACAGTGCCGATCCTGCTTCCATTCAAATCAAAAACGAGCACTGCGTCCAAGTTGGCACTGGATGCGTATAATCGACCTCTGTTTGGATCAACGGCCAGGTCTTCAAAGCCGTAGGGCCGTCCCCATTCTGGAACCGACCATTTGGTTAGAAATTTCCCATCGGAGTCAAATACCTGGATTCGGTGATTACGCGGGTCGGCGACATATACCTTGTTGGTCCTGGGATCGACGGCGACAGAAGTATGGTCATTAAATTGTCCATCGCCACTTCCAGCGCTTCCCCACGTTGTAATTACGTTTCCGTCAGGGCTCAGCTTTGCGATTCGGGTGCGTCCCTGATCTACAACGTAGATTGAGCCTTCAGGTCCAATAGCGATTCGGCGCGGACCGTAGAAACCTGGTGGCGGACCCTTCCATTCATCCATAACCGTCCCGTCGGATGACAGCTTCTCTACAACGTGCTTCGAAGCGTCTGCCGCGTAGATATTGCCGATGCGATCGATCGCGATCCCGTTTGGCGCCGCCAATTGTCCGTAACCAATCCCTTTAATACCCATACTGCTGAGAAAAGTGCCTGTCTGCGAAAATTTCTCGATCCGACCATTATTCGTGTCGGCCACCAGCACATTTCCGTTCGCATCAACAGCGATCCCCATTGGGCTATCAAATTGACCTCTGTCGGTTCCTCTCCCGCCATCGAACATGTTAGTTACGCCCTCAGGCAGAGAGCTGAGGCGGGCAGGTGGAGTATCTGGCACCTTATAAATAATTAGTGAGTTATACTTGTTCTGTTTGTCCTCGAACACCTTTGGAAAGTACGTTGCATACAGTTGTTCGTTTGGTCGCTTAATAAATTGAGCCTGGCGAACAGCGCCGTCGAACACTACGTATCTGATGCCATTCTCTTGCAAAAGCCGGTACACCTTCCAAGGGTCCCTGTTCTCGAAAAGCTCCATGTAGAGTTTGTCCCTCTTGCCTGCGTCATAGCCTGCGCCCCACGAATAATACGGCCACCCATAGAAAACGCGACGTCCGGCCATGAGAATAGGATGATTCACAAACCGGTCTGTGAGGAAAATATCTCGAGGCGTGGTATTTTTCTTAAGCCATTCTATTAGCGGATCGTTCTTGTAAGTCACCTCACTCCAGCCAGTGTTGTGAACCGGGAAGAAATCAATGAGGCCTCCCGGAATAATTAGTAGCGTGACAGCAACGGCTGCGAATTTCCCGGGTAGAGTTGTTCCGGCTAACGAGAAACGCCATAGTCTCCATAGCGCGAAGGCGACAAAGAGGTTAGCGAGGATCACCCAGATGTGGAGAAATTTCTGGTTCGCAAGGACCTCGATTGTGAACTGGAAGGAAAAAGCAACGGCGATAAGGCTCAAAAATGCCAAAAAGAATTTTCTTTGCAGATCAGTTGCCAAGACCAGCGCCAGCCCAATTAGCAGCCACTTGAATCCAAAAGTGAAGGCAAGGTATTTGGCTACATTCGCGGCGGTAGGATGGTCGATGGTATAACCCCAATGAATTAGTTTTGGCATCTGGGCCCTACCGGTTCCCGTGGTCAGATAGAGCATCTGTGGCATGGCGATCATTCCTGAAATGAGAGCCAGCGCCAGCATTTGAGGTCGTAGCGGAAATAAGATGAATAACAGCCCGAGGATCGCCGCCGCAGCGATGAATACCGCGCTGTTCCACATTGGTAACAACCCCAGTAGGAGACCGGAAAAAATGAACGGCGGCAAAGTAGCGACAAAACCTTCTATCATCGTAGCGGTTTGGTGTATCGGTTGTGTGACTACCGATACGGACGGCAGCTCGGTTTGCAGCTCGCCTACAACGCCACTGGGATTCGCGGAACTTGAGATTGGAGCGGTGCCGGGTGATCCGTTTTGCGGGGCCTTTAGCTCGGATGAAGTCGATTGGTTACCCTGTTTAGCCGCTACCGCGCGATAGCGGATGACGACGAAGACTAGAACGAGCAACAATATTCCAATCGCGCTGGCGAAGTGCCGCTGATTCAGATAGGTCACTTGCGACCATGTACCCCAGGCTTCACCGCGATAGGGAAAGATTGTCTTAAGATACTCCCGTTGGTGTGTAATCGCTTGAATCGCGGACCGGATGGAAGATTCCTTTTGAAGAAACGGCACGTAAGCCAGCGATCCGAAGAAGAAAAAGAAGAATGAGCCGACCCGTCCGACGGAGCGTGAGTTAAATAGGAGTTCTCCTAGCGTCATTACGAGCACGAGCATCGCCACCAGCGTGGTGATACTAAGCAGGTTCAGACTCCACGCCGGATCGAGTCCTAGGAATTCAAGATTGCCGGCCTGAAAATAAAACAAGAAATGATACCGGATACGGTCCCCGGAAAAGTGCGGATATTCGGTCGGGAAATTATGTCCGACTGCAAAACTCTGCATTAAGGCTGTGTTTGGGCCGAAATCGCTGTACTCAGGGTTTGCGATCTGGAGTTTTCCGCCCTTGGCATTGAACGATGCGAACATCATCCATGATGCGAGGAGGACATAGGCTCCTATAACTAACCAATCAGCGATATCTGAACCTTGCGGCCGTGGCAGATACAGATCGGATTGCTTCTGGTGAGCTGTGACTTGGCGGCCTTTAGTTCTGCTTTTCCACTTAGGCCAGGACAGCAGCGCGATTACTGCTACGAAGAATAAAAGATTGGCCCAGACGAGCGGTTGCGCCGTCCAGAAGAAAGCAAGTCCCACCAGATACGTGAACCACGAACTGATCAACACACCGACGAGAATCGCTGCTGCACACCGGTGCGCGAGCGATTCAAACTGGTAAAACCGCCGGCAAAGGAAATCCCCCACCCAAGCGGCCAACGCTAAATAAATCAGAGCCAGCATTGGCTGCGACACGTTAGATCGTTGAAGCGTTCCAGCTTTGAAGCGTAAAAGGTTCCACGGTCAATCATGGTTGCGTTGAGATCAGTTGCCTCAGCACGCGTACAGGCGCGAACATTAAATGCACGATTTCTTCCGTCAAACACAGCTTTTCCGCCCGGAAATCAAATTCGAACAAAACAGATGATAACTCAAATCCGAACGCGCTAACGCCAGAGTTAGCGCGCGCGGTGAGCTAGTTCGATGGGCGCGGTTAGGCCGGTGATCGGTCATTGGTACCAATCACGACCTGCGAATTATCACGGCTGAATTCGGTTCGTCCAAAGGAATAGCCATGTAGCCGTGGCGTTAATCGCAATCGACACTGTGAAAAGTGAAATTTCTGTGACAGTTACTTGCGGTGGTCCATTACCTGTGAGCAGAAGAAACATCCATGGAAGGAGAATCACCGCATAGCGATAAGAGAATTGCCACCCGCCTGGATTTCCATGGCACCAGAGTACAAACGTTAAAATCCCTATCGCAATCCACGATATGACTCTGTACCTGCCGCCTGCTCTAAAAAGGAGGAACAGGAAGGGACTGCTGAGAAGAATGGAGCACCCAAATGGAGGGAAACTAAAGAAGGGGAAATTGGACTCATCCGTGAACCCTTCAAATAACATTGTGTGAACGTTCCAGGGAATGGCGTGCACGGAAAACAGTCCGTGTTCGTACCACGGTTCGTCGCGCACTTCAGGGATATGAAAGTAGCCGAAATCAAAAATCGAATGAAACCGTACGAGATTATAAGCTGCAGTCAGTAGGGCCAGAGTTACTGGTAGACTAAAAAAATCCAACAACATTGGCCCGTTTTGACGGAGCGCTCGCTTGATTCGGGAAGTCAGCTTCCAGCGTTGCGGCGAACTGGAGATCGCCGCTCTTTCATCTATCCCACTTGAGCAACGCCAGAAAAGATAAATGTATAAAGGAGCGGTGATTAGCAACTCGGTGCGATTTCCAAAGGCGAGCGCGAAGAATGCTCCCGCGAGAAAAGGTGAGGGCCGCACCAAGGTAAAATAGAGAGCTGCGGTTTGCCCCAACAGCGCGAAGCCGAGGGCGAATTGCCAGGCGCCTCCCATTCCAAGATTGCACCAGGTCCACGTTCCAAAAACTGGAAACAGCGCGAGCAAAATACGCCGGCCGAAAGGGTTTGTTCTGGAACTCGAGTAATCGGTCCCGAATGCTTTGGTCAGTTGGAAAAAGAGAAAGACACAAGCTCCGGCAATCAACGCGCCAAGAATACGGGCTGGAAAATCGCGGATCAGTGACGCTTTTTGCAGTAAGGCAACCGGCAGCATGCTGATAACGGCGCCCAGCGGAAACGCTGAATAGTATCTGTTTCCGTATGGAATCATTTCATTGAGCCAGTCGGGCGGTTTTTCACGAAGACCGAGGTCGCCATGCAGCAAGGCCGAAGCGATCCTGGTGGTATAATCCAAGTCGCGTAGCGTCGGGTTGGTTGAAAAATAAAAGGTCAGTGCGGCACAGAGCGACAAACCGGCTGCAACCCAGAATTGCCCAACACCGTCACGCGATTGGGAAGCAGAATTATTCACTTACCTTTCAATCGCGCCCCAACAGTCTTTTCCACGCAGCCTTGGTTTCGGTCGGCACATTTTGATCAGCGTCGACTAGCCAGGAAACGGTCGCAAGAGAGTTCACAATAACTGACAAAACAACGAGCCCAACTATCAAACGACGCGTGCGCACCAGGGCAGCCCCGCCTGACGAGAGAAACATGACGAAACAGAAAATCAGGAACGGATATAGATCGACTGCATAACGCTGCGCGAGCGCAAAAAATGACAAGATGCAAATAAACTGCATAAGCAAAGCTATGGCTACAGCCCGGTGGAATCCGGCTGCGCCATCTCTCCGGACAAGGCAGATAATTCCCATGATCGCGCCAAAAATCAGCCAGGGTGAACACCATGTTACAGGCAGATATACCTCGCTGAAGTCATTCGAATACAAGGACGGATAATCATATGAATGCCGATTTGCTGCCAGGAAAGGCGGCCCCGTATGTACGCTGGGCAATACAAAGGTGAAGTAATCAGCAAAACTGCTGGCGATTCGGCGCGGACTAAACACGCCAAACTTGCGAGCGAACTCAGCATGAACCGGGTTGATGTAATAATCGAAGTTTACGCCGGTGATGCTGCCGAACCTTGCATAGCTTAGCCAAACATAAAAGATCAGTGCGGCTCCAAGCGGGAGTAGGAGTGCGAAGAGATTAACGGTTTTGTTATTCTGCCGAATTACTGCCGGGACAAGAAAGAGAGCGACTAAAAAAAAAGGTATACCGAAGGTGCCTCTGGACAAGAAAGCACCACCGGCACAAAACGAAAATCCCACCAGCGCACTTGTGACGGCTAGCCCCTCGGATTGTCGTGCACGGAAAACAAAAAAAATCGCTGCCAGCGATAGCCCGAATGCCCAAACGATCGCTTCGTCGTAAATCGAAAGATTGCCCAGCAACAAAAGCAACGGCGAACCAAACGCGAATCCAACAACGCACGCGTTGCCCAACCAATTGCGCGCCCGCAATGATAGCGGCGATGATTGCAGGGCCATCTGCAGCAAGCCGGCAAATGCAAACATGGCAACCGTTGCCGCACAAAAACCCGAAATCCGCGACCATTGACCACTTCCCGCCGGATACACGAAATTTAGTGGAATGCGGAGCAGCGCTGGGAAGGGCCCAAAGTACATGCGCACGTGATCGTTCACGATCATGGCCTCATGCCGGATCGCTTCGACGTCCACATCCACATTGCCGTGGAGGAAATGTTCGGCTTGAGAATCGTAGGCGCCCCCAAGTACCTCGCTGACGAAAATCTGTTGGCCCCCGGTTGTCGTGAAAAGCCAAAGCAATGCGGTTACCGCTAAAGTTAGCGGCAGAAGCCTGGGAGCTGCAGGAAGAGTCAGAAAAAGCTGATTACCTTTTGAAATCCAGCGCCCCTTTTTTCAGCGCGTAAATATAGCCTACCATCAGGATGGCAATAAAGCTGAGCATACTCCAGAAAATCGCGCTGCCTTGTTTTATCACATCCCGATACACGACTGCCCATGGATACATGAACACTATTTCGAGATCGAATAGGATAAACAGCATCGCGACCAGATAAAACTTAACACTAAAGCGCGGCTGCCGTTCACCCTGGGGAATCATCCCGCATTCATAAGCTGTGTCTTTGGCTCGAGTACGTCTTCCGCGCTTGCCTACAAGAATGCTGACAAGCAACGCGGAAACTGCAAACAGGGCGACAACGATTATTTGCAGCAGCAGCGGTAAATAGTCGCGCAGCATCCGGGAATGTGGCCTGGAGCCAATTCGTTGTGAAAGGCTAAGTTACCTTACGCCAGCCAAATGACCGTTCTGCTGGGCAATGGCCTGAGCAAGAGCCGAAGGCAAGCCCTTATATTTTTTGCCATTCTTTTTAACCGCTCCACGTGCCACAAGATTTTGCAATTTCTCGTAGGCTCGTAAGCGCAGCATTTCCTCGCCACCACTGGCCGCATTTCGCGCCCGAAGATTCTCATGGACGATGTCGAACAACTGCTTGAACTCGAACGAAGAGCGCCTGGAGAGGACAGCAACCAGCTCCTCCGTTACCAAGTCAGGAACACGACGGGAGAATGCATTTTTCTTTAGAATAGCCATAGGGACGCGAACATAACAGATTTTTGCTAAATTGCAGCAGTTTTCTTTGAGTTCGTTAGGAAAAAACGGTACCATGATGGCACAAACGTTCGGTTGGATTTAGCCGGTCTGAAGGAAAGAATCTACTGGGGGGAACATGG
The DNA here is from genome assembly GCA_035713885.1 of Candidatus Udaeobacter sp. Lineage (GTDB taxonomy): Bacteria > Verrucomicrobiota > Verrucomicrobiia > Chthoniobacterales > UBA10450 > Udaeobacter. The sequence goes on from DASTMV010000036.1 coordinate 13,465, forward strand.
ATGCCGGTGGGACTTCCTGGGGAGGAGGTGTGTGCCCAGAGCTCGCTGGGAGCCTGCTTTCGACCTACGGGGTTGGGGACGGAGCGGATGCGGCCGGCGTTGCTGTCGTAGCAGGGTTCCAACCAGTTTGCCGCGCAGATGCCCCGAACCCACTAAGAATCGCAATCCCAAGTCCCAATTGGTCCAGAGTAATGGGCCCGATTGACTCAGCTATGTAACCATCGGTGTCATATCTTTGCGCAGACACAATCGGGCTCAGGTGTTTAGCGATGACTTCCGGGGCAGGGATTTTGCCAGAGTCGATCGAACTCGCGACTGCAGGAAGAAACGCCGCGGCCATTAGCAGCATTGGACGTAGCGAAGCGTCGAGACGCGAATACAACGGTGCAGTATCGATGTATGCAAAGAAATTTGTCGGCGCAGGTAGCATTGTCGCGGCTGCCTTGTAGTCTTGAGAATTTGCAAATTCAGACGAGCTACTAGCGCTGCGTTTTATTGCTTCTTCCACTGATAATGGATTCAGTCCGGCGACCACAATCGTGTTAGAGAGGGCAATCGTAGGCGTAATCGCAACGAAACTTGCAACTGATTGTTTCGAAAAATAGCGCACCCCCTCTTTTTCGGTTTGGACCCAGTTTTCCCCTTCATTGCCGCGCAAAAGAGTGTCAAGGATTTTTCCGGCTTTAGCTGGTTCCGTAACAGGCAGGGTCACAAACACCGATGGCCAGTTTATATTGGAAGGCCAATCGGCTAGTACCCCGAGCTCAACACCGAATGCTGCTTTCCAATCAGCGCCGGTGATGCCGCTGCCGATAAGCGCCTGAAAAGCCTTTGTCCCTGCAAACGCCGCGACTTGGTTAAGTGTGTCCATCTTGTCCCCGAGATTGAGTATCATCGCGAGGTAAAGAAGGGTCTCTTTCGTTCCGAGTGACTGGGACGACCGCGTGAAGATCGCATCCTGATCGAGCTTTGGCATACCAAAGAAGATAACGTCATGTATCTTCCCATTCTCAAATCGCACCGAGCCGGCAATGGAGCGCATTTTCTCGAGCAGCGTCCGTTCGTTTGAGGCGGGAGTTGATCCGACAGCGGCGCGCAACTCCGCGAGTCGTTTTGAGAATGCCTTGGGCTGCAAATAAAAGTGTGCGACGTAGCTAGAGGGCCGGTGCGAGATCGCTGCGCGATAAGCTTCGTCCTTATCGAGCCGTTCATTTTCACTGGATTCACGGCGATTAGCGCGATCAAGTAGTCCTTCCAGTTCGGAAACGTCAGTAGCTGCAAAGAACCAAGGCGGATCATAAGCCGTGGCAACACTGAACGGAGTGGTTTTAGCCACCTGAATCTCGTGCCGTTGATACTGCACTGTTTCGCTCTTTGCGCTTGGGTTTTGCCTGATTAGCGTTGAGCGCCATTTACCGATAACTGCCTCCGCTTCTTCCTTGCTGCCGCGAAAACGGAAGCCCCCAACAAGTTTTGGATTGTTATCATCGATAGACGTTAGGGCGATGAAGGCATTTTTTGGTGCGAGCTGTTCGATTTCTCGGAGTGTTTGGGACGCCACGTCTCTTTTCGAGATGTTGCCCAGCGGCTTTCGCAAAAAATCCTGGACCGCCTGCTCGCGGTACAATTGATAAATGTCGCAGTGCTGCCATTCGTTCCAGGCCCGATTAAAATCAGGCAGGTTCGCCACAAAAATTGTTTCCCGCGGCAGAAACCCAGCCACCGGGGCGCTCGAGATCTTCTGGGAAAAACTCCAATAATACCAACCGGCCAAAGCGGCGACCATTACGGCGATTAAGAGGAACGAAATTCGCTTCATAAAGACAACTATGTCACACGAGTGGATGCTCGATACTCGATGGGAGATGGGCGTTCAACACAAATCACCCCGAGACATTCGTCACGGAAATCGCCTCGTCGTTACGCGCGCGGATGGAATTGCCGGTGGACAGCTTTCAGCCGCTGTTGATCGACATGGGTATAGACTTGGGTTGTCGAAATATCGGCATGGCCCAGCATCTCCTGGATGATCCGAAGATCCGCCCCGTTCCCGAGCAGGTGCGTCGCAAAACTGTGCCGCAGGAGATGAGGATAGACGTTCTTTTCCAGTCCGGCGCGGCGCGCATGTTTCTTCACGATCTGCCAAATGCGCACCGTGGTTAATTTGGCTCCTCGCTCTGAGAGAAAGATCTCACTGCCGCTGCGCGGCTTCACAAACTTTGGCCGCTCCGCACAAAGATATGCTGCGAGCGCTTCGCATGCCTTGCGGCCAACTGGCACGAGCCGCGTCTTGTTTCCCTTGCCGGTGACGCGCACAACGCGCTCTTCAAAATTGAAATGTTCTAGCCGTGCATTTGCGAGCTCCGAGATACGCAGCCCACTTGCGTAAAGCAGCTCGATTATCGCCCGATCGCGCCTTCCATGAGTAGCTTTTGTGTCGATCGCTCCCAGAAACTGCTCCACTTGCAGTTCGTTGAGTGTTTCCGGCAGATATCGTTCAATTCGCGGGAGCGACAGCGCTTCGGCTGGATCGCGCTCAATGATTGCTTTGGCGGCGAGGAAACGAAAAAAAATCTTCAGTGCAACGACGATCAGCTTGATCGAAGCTGCCGAAAGACCCGCGCGCTTGCGCTCGGCAAGATACTCGCTCAGGATTGCCAAAGTTACGCCGCGCGCCTGGTTGATCTTCTTGTTGGTCACGGACCAATGTGCGAATTCGGTCAGCGATCTTTGGGTGGAGAGCTGATAATTTTCAGAGAGCCCGCGCTCGACTGCAAGGAAACGGATGAAATCGTCGATCAAATCTTCCATTGAACCAAAGCTAAGTGAGCAGCAACACGTGGCCAGAGCAAAATCGGTGTGATGAGACCGGTTATAATGTGCTGTCCTCAGCGCATGACAAACGGCTGAAAGGCGCTGCAATCTCATCGTGGATTGCGAACAGCGGACACACTGGAGCAGCGATTTGCTAAAAGCCCCGGACCGTATGAGGCGCGCCTTACCACGGCCGTGAAGTTATTGACAAGCGAACATTCAGTGTTGGATGTTTCATGCGATGAGCTTGGATCTCAATACGATCATGAAAGACTGGCCCTACGAGAGCGGCACGATTAAGGTGCGCAAAATCACGGGGCTCGATGGTCGGGAAAAACTGCAGTTGCGTGTTGACCTCGGCGTGTTGCAAATGGAAACCACGGGCCGACCGGATGGTCGGCGTCCGCACAATTGCGAATCGCTCCTGGAATATCACCAGAAGCGGGCGGCTCGGGCCGAACAGAAGGGTGAGGGTTATCAACTTACCGCTGAACAATGCGCTGAGCTACAACAGGAGGGGATACAATACTACCATCGCTATCTGAGTCTGTTTCAGATCAATGATTTTGAGGGTGTAGTGCGAGATACACAGCGGAATCTCGATCTTTTTAGTTTCGTCACTGCGCACACTGATCGAGACGAATTTTCGTCAAGCCTGCAACAGTTCAGGCCTTACGTGCTCATGATGAACACGCGTGCCAAGGCATCCATTTTTCTTGGTCAGGGGAAATTCCCTGAGGCTATTGCGGAAATTGAGCATGGTCGCGAAGCGATTATGGATTTTCTGCAGCAATCAAATTTTCCCGAGCTAATATCGAAAAGCGCCGAGATTGCATTTCTCGACGAGTGGCTTGAGGAAGTTAAATCAAAGCGGCCGCTTTCGAAGCTCGAGGTCATGCAACGCGAAATGGAAACCGCAATTGCAAAGGAACTTTATGAGCGCGCTGCCGAGTTGCGCGACGCAATCAAGCTGCTCAAGACGCAAAGGCAGAGCTGAGAGGAATGCCGGGCGACCAATTGTTGTCGGTGGTCGGCTGCGCCGAATAGTTGCAAAACCGCTCACTCCGAGGCGAGCGACTCGGCCTCACAGGATGTGCTCGCGGTTGTCTGACCGAAGCCGAATGGTTTTTATCTGCAAGTTGTGCCGGGCTCGAATAAAACGCACGGTTTTGCTTTTGGCCCGCATCAGGATTGAATGCGTGATTGCCGTCACGCCTCCACGCGCCCGCACACCAGGCAAAAGTGCGCTGTCGCTGATGCCGGTTGCGCAGAAGATGATGTTTTGTCCGTTAGCGAGGTCGTCCGCCGCGTAGATGCGATCAAGATCCTTCTCGTGTCCGTCGGCGATGAGACCTTTCCGTTCTTTCTCATCACGTGGCCACATTCTACATTGCATGTCGCCGCCCAGGCATTTGATCGCGGCCGCTGCCAACACCGCTTCGGGTGCGCCACCGATGCCCATATAAAGATCGACGTCATGATCGGGTAACGAGGGCGCGATCGCAGCCGCAATGTCGCCATCGCCTATCATCCGCAATGATGCGCCTGCGGCTCGAATCTGTTCCACAATGTCCTTGTGCCGTGGCCGGTCCAGCATCATCACCGCGACGTCCTGCACCCGTTTGTCGACCGCGCGCGCCACAATTGCCAGCATCTCCGGGATCTGCATGTCGAGGTGGAGCGAATCGCCGCGTTTTTTCATATATTCGATGACGCCCGGACCGTATGCCAGCTTCGACATGTAAAAGGAAGGAATGTCCCGTAGCGCAACTTTCACTCCTTCCTCCGGGCTTGCCGCCGCGATGCAACTGATCGAATTAGGCGCGCCCTTGGAAATATTAGTGGTGCCGTCGATCGGATCGATGGCAATGTGAAATTCCGGCGAACCTGGGTACCACGTGCCGAGTTGTTCGCCTTTGAAGATGCCGGGAGCCTCATCCTTGATTCCTTCGCCGATCACGACTTCGCCACAGATGTTCATGAGATCGAACATGCCGCGCATCGCGTCGCAGGCTGCCGCGTCGGCTGCTTCCTTGTCACCGCGCCCGAGCCAACGAAGCGAATTCAACGCCGCGGCTTCGGTTGCCCGCACAAAATCGAGTTCGATGACGCGCTCAATATCCTGGTAATCCTGTTTCGGCAATCGCAGAGCCATGGAGCGCAATTTTCACGCAGGTCGCGCGCAATGACAAGAGATCAGAAGCGACGCGCTGCTTTTAGCCCGTCATAGCGTCGGGGGAAGGCAGCATCCATTACTCTCACTGCGCGGCGGCTGCCCACAGCCGTTGCTTTTTGTGACAGGCGACTTCAGCTTGAAGGACTCAATATTGGTAACGCAAAATGCGTAATGATCGCGCTCTTTCCACAGCGCACGTCGACATCGCTACCGAAACGCCTAACGAATTTGTCTACGCCTCGGCGATCGTGCCCTACCACTGCTTGTCGATTCCTGCGATGTGCTCTGCGTGCTTATTTGTCATGTGACTGTGCAATGAAGGGCGGATACGCAGGAAAAGCTCGAAGGCGTAGCCGAGATTGTCACCGTAGTATTGGTCGAGAGTTTCAGGGCGATTGTTGATTGTGAATTGCGTGCCGAGACCAATGTCGATGCCATTTTCGTGCGACAGGTCGCGGACATAGCCGAGCGTATATGCGCCTACGGGAAAAATACGAGTGTCAGCTGCGGGATTTAAGACGAGTTCGTTTCCTGATTTCTCCACGTGTTCCCACCGAAAATACACCGTGTCACGTCCGCGCTGATAATCTGATTCAACCAGAAACGACTGCGTTTTTCCTTCGCCTGTGTCGTTATTCTGACCCCAGACGAATGTGTTCGACCAATTCGTGTCATATCCGAGCGGCAGGTTGTAAATGACTGATGCCGTGGTCCGATGACGGTTTAGTTCAGGTTCCAGCGCTTCCGGACTTTTGATGTAACCGTACGAGACTTGCATTGCAAGGTTGCGTGTGGGATTCCACGAGAGCCGGCCGCTGTAGGAATCAAAGCTCGATTGATCAAAATTGTAGCGGTCTTCATCCGGCTCGCGTCCGGTAAAAATGCTGCCTTCGACTTTGATGTCGCGCCAAACGAGTCCGGCGGTGGCGACGCCGAATGTGACGTGGGTTGAATCCTGCCAATGATGACCGATTGGCGCGTCGGGATCATCCATACCAGACGGGCGATGCATGAATGTGGGCGGGCCGAGCGCCGGTTCGCCTGGATATCCGAAGTAGACGTAGGCGCTGAGGTCATGTTCGAATTTCTGCGACACGCTGATTGAGAGTTCGTCGAAGAGATCGTGCGGATGTTGTCGATCATGCAGTGGATCTCCGTTCCACGATTCGCCGCTTTGAAACAGAAGCGGATATCCGCGGCCGCCTTCAGTGAGCGGATCGAGGCTCATCATCACACGTGCGCCGAATTGCGCGGAATCGCCGAGTGGATGCGAATACATGCCCATGAACCAATTCGGCGCATCAATCCGATCATCACCGCGCCGTGTGCTGACGCTTGTGTACCGCGGGAAAATCGAGCCATGCAGCATGAGCATGTTCTCGCCAAGCATGAACATTCGACCGTACGTCGGCGATGAATCCGGCAGCCAGCTTGTGCCGGAACCTTCGCGGCTCATGGGCTCGGCGAGATCAATCGAGGAGTGCATAGACATGGGGGTCTCGTACATGCTATGGGCCGGGCGGGACTCATGCGACTTATGAGTTTCAGCAGGCAGACCCTTCGATGTTGCTTGTTCGGCGTTGGACCTTCTGCCTTCGCCGCCTTTCAGAGGCACGAGTTTCATCCCGCACTTCGGACAATTTCCGGGATGATCAGTTACGACTTCAGGATGCATCAGGCAGGTGTAGTTCCGCTTTTCCTGCCCCCGGTGATGCTGATGCTCTGAGGCGTACGCGTTATGAGGGCGAATGAGGTCGATCGCCCGTACCTGGACGAACGTTGTAAGCGTCAACACACAAGTAAAAACTAGAGCACGTCTATTCATCGGACTTCTGTAGTGGCAGCCGAGCCGGCTGCGGAAGCGTGTGCAAAAGTAGGCGGCACGCCTGCCGCTACAGTCAAAATCCGCGAGTGCGGATTAGGAACGATTAGGCAACTGAAGGCGGAGCGTGCGCGAGAAGGCTTTGCTGCAGGATCCGTTCAGCAAATGAAACTGTCCCTATTGGCGGCCCGTTATCGAGTGACGACGGCCTCCCGGTGCGCGGCGGGTACAATACGAGTCCACTGATTTGGGAGTGAAAAATCGCGGTACCGAATCGTCCGCCGTCCCGTGCCCAGGTTTTATATTGCGCAGGAAAGACTGCGCGCAGAGTTTTGCAGCATTGCACCTGTGGGTGATCCTTTTGCTTTGCCGTGTTCGAGTGAAATGGGCACTTGGTTTGGTCATTGTGGACATCTCTGGCGATAGCCGCGAATGCGCAATGATTCGAGAGGGCAATCCACGAGCAGATTGAGACCACCACGCCGATGCATTGTATACTCGCTCTCATTAGCTCGTTGCGTCGGACTAGGACATCGTGTGTGTGTGGAAGCAGTGAGATTTCACGATAGGCAAACAGGTTTCATTTGGCGGTTGCTCAAACATTTTCTTCCTGATCAACAATGGGCGCAATCGCTGCGGCCGGTGTACTTTCCGGCGGAACAACATCGGGGATGGGACCAGGCGCCTCCTGTGAGAGCCGGGGTTGTTCAATACGAGTTGCCATGATCATCGCTGTGAAAAGCATTGCGCCTGCAAGTAAATAAGGAGCTCCGGGCAGGTGGATGGGATTTTTTTCATCGACAAACCACCCGAAGATTCGGAGGAACAACCAAGGCCCGATGATGAAGGTGATAGACCGCATACTTTGCAGGGCGCCTTGTAGCTCGCCTTGTTCCCGCTCGCTCACCCGATGAGTCATCATGCTCTGGGCTGCCGGCATGGAAATATTCCAGAGCGAAATAATTGGAATCGACGCAAGCAACCAAGCTCCTGTTTTCGCCAGGCCGGCAAGAACCATCCCGCTCGCCCCGAAAAACTGTCCGATGTAAAGTGTGCGTTTCTCACCGAAGCGCTTGACCATTCGACCGGTCAGTCCTCCTGAAACAGCGGCGGTTACGATGCCGACGATCATCAGTGAGATTCCAATCATCCCCTGACTCCAATTGTAACGATAGATTGCGTACAGCGCCCACACGCTAAATACATTGTGGGAAAAATACGCAAGAAACTGGATGGTCGTAAGCCGCCAAAGTTCGTGATGCGAACGTAGCAGAGTCAATGAGCCGACTGGATTTGCGCGGCGCAGTTGAAACGCTTTTCGCTGCTCGCGCGCAAGCGACTCCGGAACGAAGAAGTAACCCCACAGCCAGTTCGCGAGACTAAGACCAGCTGCGATCCAAAACGCAAGCCGTGGATTGACGTCGCCGGCCAATCCTCCAATCGCAGGTCCGAATGTGAATCCAACGCCGAATGCCACGCCAATCAGCCCGAATGCTCCAGCTCGTTTCTCTTTCGGCGTGACATCCGCGATGTAGGCCATTGCGGTAGGAATACTCGAAGTCGTGATGCCGGAAATGATCCGGCCAAGGAAAAGCCAGTTTAACGTCGGCGCCATGGCCATGACGATGTAGTCCAATCCGAGACCCAGATTAGAGAGCAGGATGATTGGGCGTCGGCCAAATCGATCCGACAAAACGCCGAGCCAGGGCGAAAAGAAGAATTGCATTAGCGCAAAGACCACCGCGAAGCGGGCGGTCCATTTCGCTGCGTCTGTCATTTGGCCGCCTAAAAAGTCGAGAATCAGCTTTGGCAAAACGGGAATGATCAAACCCATTGCCAGAATATCGAGGGTCACCGTGACAAGGATGAAAATGACCGCGGCGGGGCGTGATTTCATGAGCGGAACATCAATGCAACGTTGTAGCGGCGGTCATGTCAACCGCGGAAGGAGATCCGTTCGCCGCGGCGAGCGCCTCTGCTATTCTGTCGCGATGATGAGGGTCTCCTATCTCTCCTCAAAGACGGCTGTCCGGGACAGCACAATTCACGGCCGCGGTTTGTTCGCGATTGCTGATTTTGCCAAAGACGAAATTGTTGCCGTTAAAGGCGGTCACATTGTCGATCGGAAAAACCTGCGCGAAAAAATCACACCGCTTCTCGGTCCTGTGGAAATTCAGATCGACAAGGATCTATTCATCGCCCCGGTGACGGAGGAAGAACGTGAATCATCCATGTTGTATTCAAATCACTCCTGCGATGCGAATCTCGGGGTCCGGGGCGAGATCACGTTCGTAGCCATGCGGGAGATCCGGGCAGGCGAAGAACTCACACACGATTGGGCGATGACGGATGACGACGATTATTCCGTAGAATGCAAATGCGGCACATTTAGTTGCCGAGGAATTTTGACTGGCAAGGATTGGAGACGACCGGATCTGCAGAGGCGCTATGCTGGATATTTTTCAGCTTATCTTGAGCGCAAAATCGCCGCGCTCCATAAACAGCGTCAGATAGTACCCCTGGTTCGCGCACATGTACGAGCACCGCAAACAACGCGTTCTCAGCCGAGCCGAATTTAACAAACGTGTCGGCCGCCACGGATTGGTGGCGCTCGGAGTTTTGGTTTTTGGACTGGGAATCGGCTTGATCGGTTATCATTACATCGCGCATTTGAGCTGGATTGATTCGCTTCTCAACGCATCCATGATTTTGGGAGGAATGGGTCCACTGAATGAGTTAAAGACTGATGCGGCGAAAATTTTTGCTTCGCTGTATGCGTTATTTTCAGGCTTGGCGTTTGTAGGTATCGTGTCGGTGCTACTAGCGCCGTTTGTTCATCGAATGCTGCATCGCTTCCATGCCGAGGAGCGCGAATAGTGGGTGTTCTGAAGCGTTCGTAACCATTTCTGAATTTTTATCTATGAAAAGAGATTTTTTAATCCTGTTCCCAGTAGTGGCTGCTCTGATGGGAATGGTAGGTTGTGCAGAGCTAAAGAAACCGCCAATGCAGGTGGCGGCGGCGACGGTCGGTTCGCGGTTCGATCAAGTCGGGCGGGTTAGTTTGTTTGCCGGCCAGCCATGCACGCCGCAAATTATGTTCGACTTTCACGGCATGGGATCAACGGTCTGGCTCGGAGCGCCAATGCGCGAAACCAAAATTCTCACGGATGCTGTAAAGAAGAATAGCCGCGTTCACATTTCTGGAAAATGGCGGCGTGGCGGACAGGCGCGCTGCAGTTACGTTGAAGTCATGAACGTGGAGGTCACTAGATGAGATCGAAGGAAATTGAAGAAGTACAGGGAACAATTGGCCCCATTGCAATTCGCGCGCTAGCCGTGGGCGCGCAATCAATCGGCGCGATCGCAGTGGGCGCCGTCGCGCTGAGTGCCGTCGCCATTGGCTTCATAGCGATTGGTCGGCTCGTAATCGGACGCGCGAAAATCAAGCGACTGGAAATTGGCGAGTTGCGAGTAACTCGTCTGCACGTCACTGACTCGATCATTACACCACCACAGTCGCGCTAAGCGTAGGGAGATCGCATGCGAGCTCCGGAAGCGCCAGCGTTTGCGCCATCAATATCGGTAATGCTCTGACTTAAACGGACCGTCTACAGAAATGCCGAGATAGTCGGCCTGCTTTTGCGAGAGCCTCGTGAGTTTGACGCCGATTTTTTCCAGGTGCAAGCGCGCGACTTCTTCGTCGAGTTTCTTTGGCAAAACGTAAACGCCGACTTTGTAGGTGTCGCGGTTCTTCCAGAGATCCAATTGCGCAAGGACTTGATTCGAGAATGAATTGGACATGACGAAACTCGGGTGACCCGTCGCACACCCGAGGTTGACGAGCCGTCCTTCGGCGAGCATGAAAATCTCCCGGCCATTCGGGAAAACGTATTTGTCCACCTGAGGTTTGATGTTGGTTTTCTTTACGCCTTTGGCTTCGTTCAGCGCATCGACCTGAATCTCATTGTCGAAATGCCCGATGTTCGCCACGATAGCCTGATCCTTCATCCGTTGCATGTGTTCGAAGGTGATGACGTCAACGTTGCCGCTGGCGGTGATGTAGATGTCGCCGCGGCCAAGCGTGTCTTCTAGTGTAGTGACTTCGTAGCCTTCCATCGCGGCCTGAAGCGCATTGATCGGATCGACCTCAGTGATTACGACGCGCGCCCCCTGACCGCGCAAAGATTGCGCGCAGCCTTTGCCGACATCTCCGTATCCGCAAACGACGGCGATTTTTCCAGAAAGCATCACATCCAGCGCCCGATTCAATCCGTCGACCAGCGAATGCCGGCAGCCGTAAAGATTATCGAACTTCGATTTCGTGACTGAATCGTTCACGTTGATGGCGGGAATCAGTAGGCGACCTTCCTCGTGCATTTGATAAAGCCGGCGGACGCCGGTGGTGGTTTCTTCCGAAACGCCGCGCCAATCCTTCACGATCTCGTGCCAGCGATAGGGGTTTTCGCGCTGAACATCGAGCAGCAAATCCTTAATAACTTGTTCTTCCTTGTTCGCGGATTTGGTCTTCGCCCAATCACTGCCTTCTTCCAATTCGTAACCTTTATGAATGAGCAGCGTCGCGTCGCCACCATCATCAACGATCAGCTGCGGGCCCTTGCCTTCTGGGTGCGAAATCGCCCGATACGTGCACAACCAATAGTCTTCGAGCGACTCGCCTTTCCATGCGAAGACCGAGACGCCGCGTTTTGCCATCGCGGCTGCGGCATGGTCCTGCGTCGAAAAGATGTTGCAGCTTGCCCAGCGTACGGTCGCGCCAAGATCGGTGAGCGTCTCGATCAACACCGCGGTCTGAATCGTCATGTGCAACGATCCGGTAATGCGCACGCCCGCGAGCGGTTGATGCGGAGCATATTTCTGGCGAATCGCCATGAGTCCTGGCATCTCCTTTTCGGCGATCGAGATTTCTTTGCGACCGAAATCCGCCAATGAAATATCGGCGACTTTGTAATCGGTTTTTGCTGGTTCGATTGTCGATGTTTTCATAAGATAATTTCTGCGAACTATTTCGCTGCCTTCTTCAGTTCCGGAGCCTTATCCGTCTTCTCCCATGTGATATCGGGATCGTCGATCTTGCCGAAGTGTCCGTAGTTGGTGGTCTTCGAGTAAATCGGTCGTAGCAGATCGAGCTGTTTGATGATCTCCGCCGGTGTAAAGCTGAACGTAGCGACCACTGCCCGTTCAATCGCTTCCTCGTCCACCGTATGCGTACCGAACGTGTCGATGTGGACGCTTAACGGCTTGGGATGACCGATCGCATAGGCAAATTGGATCTCACATTTTTTACCCAGACCGGCCTCTACGACGTTCTTTGCCACCCAGCGTGCCATGTACGCGGCGCTCCGATCCACTTTGCTCGGGTCCTTTCCAGAAAACGCGCCGCCACCGTGCCGACCCATTCCACCGTACGAATCGACGATGATCTTGCGGCCAGTTAAACCAGTGTCGCCCTGCGGACCGCCCACGACAAAATTGCCCGTCGGATTTACGAGAAACTGCGTTTGTTCACTTAGCATTTCTTTCGGCAAAACTTTTTTGATCACTTCCTCGATGACAAAACTGCGAATCTCCGAATGCTTGACATCTCGCGTATGCTGCGTTGAAACGACGACGCACGAAATGCCGATCGGCTTTCCGTCTTCGTAAATTACCGAGACCTGCGATTTGGCATCCGGTCGCAGCCAGCCGATTTTGCCGCTTTTGCGGATGCGCGTGAGCTCGCGGCCCAACCGGTGCGCGTACATGACCGGGGCCGGCATCAGCTCTGGTGTTTCGTCGCACGCATATCCGAACATGAGCCCCTGGTCGCCGGCGCCTTGTTCCGCAGTATCCTTACCGTCGGCTGCGCGTGCGTCCACGCCTTGTGCAATATCAGGGGACTGCTTGGTAATGATGTTTTGAATCGCGATCTTGTCTGCATGGAAAACGTCATCCTCATTGACGTAACCGATCTCGCGCACGGTTTCGCGGACGATCTGCGAAATTGGGATAATGCTTTCGAGCGGTTTTTCCTCCGGCAAACAGGGAATCGTGATCTCGCCTCCGACAATAACAATGTTGGATTTCGCGTAGGTTTCGCAGGCAACCCGACTATGTCGATCCTGCTGGATGCAGGCATCCAGCACGGCATCTGAAATTGCATCGCAAACTTTGTCGGGATGACCTTCACCGACGGATTCGGAAGAGAAAATGTAACGACGAGACATGATTAATGTTGAAGGGTTAAGCGTTGGAGTATTACAGCGGTCTATCTTGCAAAGGCGCCTCCATCATCGTGACGATTTACGCATTACCGATGGAAGGGAGCCAATAGACATATTGACCAATCATGATGCGTCGATATATCGTCGGCTCAAATCATGGCGTCAACCATTAATTTGCTGCGGTTACTGGCGGATTCGACTCGCCTGCGTCTGCTCGTTCTGCTGGAGCAAGACGAACTTTCAGTCGCTGAACTGCAGCAGGTTTTGGGAATGGGCCAGTCTCGGATTTCAAGCCACCTGGCCCAGTTGAAACGTGCCGGCGTGGTTTCTGATCGGCGCGTGGGAAAAAACGTCTACTACGGGGCAAATCATAGACGGCAGAACACGCAACGGGAGCGAATAGCGGAGATGACCCGGTTGCTTGCTCGCGACCTGCCAGAAATCTCGCGCGACCGCACCAGTCTGAAGCTTGTTCTTCACAAACGACAG
>DASTMV010000037.1:0-3198 GCA_035713885.1 Candidatus Udaeobacter sp.
ATAGTCAATTAGCTTGAGCCAGTCTTCCGTGATGTCTGTGGCAGGGAAGATGTCGTTCTCCACGTACTCGGCGTTGAATGCGAGCTGCAAATCCGTTTCGCGAAGTCCCTCCTCCTGTTGGGTACCGATGGCGCGCTTAATCGCTATAGCCTTCGCCCGCTCGACGATCGACGCAATGATAGCGCCGCTAATGAGATCGCTGCGGTAAAGCGTTTCTTTGCGGCCGCTGCGCAGAGTCACCTCCAAAAATTTGTTTTCATCGCGACGCGCAAATTGCCAGTCAACAAAGCGCTCAATGAGCTTCTCGATGGAAGCGCCAATCCCATCAGCTTCCTTCGCCAGCACGCCATCGTACGGCAAATCGTCGGTAAGATAGATGCGGTAAATCTCGCGGGTGCCCTCCTTGTCTGGCCGGCTGACTTTGATTTTCCGGTCGATCCGTCCCGGCCGCAAAATGGCCGGATCGATCAAATCCGCGCGGTTGGAGGCGAGAATAATCACGACATCGTTAAGCGAATCGATTCCGTCCATCTCAGAACAGAACATCGGCACCAGCGTCGAAAGAATATTCGCGTAACGCGATGCGCGGCGGGTGCCGAGGACTGATTCCGCCTCATCGATGAAAAGGAACGGCATAAATCCTTCGCTTCGTTTTTCGCGAGCAGTCGCGAAAATTTCGCGCACCATGCGTTCAGATTCGCCGACCCACATGTTCAGGATCTCGGGGCCTTTGACATGCATGAAGTATTCGTGCATCTCGGTCCCGGCTTTCTCCTGGAGCTGCCTGGTTAGATTGTACGCAGTTGCCTTGCCGATCAGCGTTTTGCCGCAGCCGGGCGGGCCATAAAGCAGAAAACCTTTCGGCGTAGCGTGCTGAAATTTTTTGAAAAGATCGGGATGCAAAAGCGGTAACTCAATTGCGTCCTTGATCGCCTGAAGCGCTGCTTCCTGGCCGCCCACTTTTTCCCATGGCAACTCAGGAACAGTGTCGAGATAGTATTCCTCCGTTTTCGTGCTCGAGAGCATCTCCAACGCCATCCGGTAATTGGAATCAACGCGCACTTCGTCGCCGGATTTCAAGTTGGAGTGAGCAAGCTCGGAAGAGCGCTGCAGAACCATGGAGTGCAACCCGTGCTCCGAACCCACGCGCAATCTGTCTTTGCCGATTACTTCGGTAATTTTTGTCACGGGACCCGCTATCTCGAATCCCAGATCGCCTACGATAACGAACGCTTCGTTGACGAGGACCCGCGTTCCTCTCTTCAACTTGGAAAGGGGGATGCGCGGATCCACATTGCAAAAATAATCGGCGCCACCCACCACGATATGGGCCGTATCCTTCGAAGTGGCGCCAAGAAACGTGCCGATGCGGTTGGCCGGAGAAGTTACCTTTTTAATGACCTCCTCGAGCTTCTCGATCATTCGACGCGCCTCGACCATGGTCTCCTGTTGATCCAGAATTTGCGGGCGCAGTTGCAAAAGATCGCGCCGAATTGAATCGCCCGGCGCCAGGGACGCGATCACCAGATCGAATGAATCGACGAGATTGTCCGGACGCGAGTCCCCTTCCTGCAATCCCTCACTTCGCTCGTCGCTCATTATGGTTTGGGTCAATCCGCCGAACCGATTAAAACTATAGCGTGATCAAAGTGCATTCGCAATTTTCGCCAATGAAACGGTTCACGGTTCGACGTTACATATCTCCAATATGTTCAACCATCCGCGGCTACTAGGGTCGCGAAAATTCCAAGTTCCAATTTCCAATTCCCAATAAAGTTCAGACGCAGCGCGCAGGTCTGACCTGCAATTTTTTTGTTGGTGACTGAGATTGAAGGTCGCTTGAAATTTGGAATTGATGCCTGTATTTGCGAGCACTCTTCCACCGAAACTGTTGCACTAGTGGTGCCAGTTGCAGTTGACCGGCACCCCGCTACGTTCGGTTTTGCTCGGGAGCCTTAGCTCAATTGGTTAGAGCGCCGCCCTGTCACGGCGGAGGTTGCGGGTTCGAGCCCCGTAGGCTCCGAGGTTTTTGTATTACAAAAGTGGTCGGATCTCGAAATGCACTGCGTCTTGCGCAGGCTGTTGTTGAATAGGAAAGGGCAATGTTCAGCAAAAATGCAGAGGTTACCGAGAGAGTAAACTGTCAATTATCGCAAGGAGACTAGAATTGGCATGAACAGACCAGAAATGAGCGATTTTCAGCAACAATGTGGGAGTTATTGTAAATCAATGTCGGTTTGGCGCGCACGGTTATATCGCGTACCGCAAGCAGGGTCGAGCGTCCGCAGAAAAGATTATTAAACTGCGGCTTTATCGCGTCGATTCGGTTTTGACCGCGTCAGATAGAGAATCATCGCCCCTGAGATTGGCACTCCAATCAGCGCGCGCCTATCGCCTCGGAATGTGTTCACAAGATCACCAATAACGTTGACGCAAAGAATCAGGATCGCCATTCGCACAGCCCAAATCCTTCCTTTTGCAACTCCCACGGCAGCGACGCCGCACGATATGCCGACGAGCAGCATAAGAATAATTGACCAAACGCCGAACGATCGGAATGCCTGATGCGCATCTGGGTTCAAACGCCAAAGTAGATCAAGTGGAGTTCCCGGAAAAACCAGCAGGATGATTGTGAGAGCACACATCGTCGTCCCGAAGGCGAAAAATGCGGACAACCATGGATGTCGCTTGCCGTTCATTTCGAAAGAAAAGTGATTGCATCCATGGGGAAAAGAAACAGTGGTTCTAGAGGTGTGGGACGTTCACATTCTGGACAATCGCTTTGACCGAAAGATTTGGCCCATCGCCGATATAAGTAAGCGTTCGAAATACAGCCGCTGAAAAGCAATTTTTTGGATGAGTGGCGACCCTTGCTCCCGCGAAGCGAAGGTGATTTTCTAACAGATTTCGAGGAACCGAGCATTCCGCATACGCGCGTCAGCGGTTGAGAGTGCGAAGAGTAACTAGGTGCGCCGACAACTTTCCGTCCTGATCTCCGGCGCCGGTATCGCTGGACCGACGCTCGCCTACTGGCTTTTGCGCGCCGGATTCGCACCGACGATGATTGAACGCGCACCACGCTTTCGCGAAGGCGGCTACATGATTGATTTCTGGGGCGAGGGTTTCGATGTGGCGGAGAACATGGGTCTGTTGCCGCGTTTGAATGAAGTCGGTTACAGATTCAATCGAATAAAATTT
>DASTMV010000038.1:0-13250 GCA_035713885.1 Candidatus Udaeobacter sp.
GAAGAGTTCGATCTGCCGGCAGTGCGGTCGTTCCTTTTCTCCTTTCGTACCTAAACCCGGCTTGAAGCTGCGGACACAGGAAGAAGCGCTCGCGCAAGAGACTTCCTCCTCGATTTTTGGCAGACTGGAGGATTTTTGGAAACGGCAAACTGCTGCTGTCGTTGAATGTTTCGAGTGTAAACGAAAGCAGCAGGTCTCTGGCGCGGCTACATCGACAATCTGCCCCTCCTGCAGTGCGCACATTGATTTGCGCGACTACAAGATCATCAGCGGATTCAGCCGAAGCATTCGCACGCGTGGTAATGTGCACTTGTCCGGCAAGGGCGATCTGGCCAGCAGCAGTGTGGTTTGCCAATGCGCTTTAATTGAAGGCAGGCTGCGAGGAAATCTGCATTGCGAAGACACTGCAACTATTAATTACTCAGGCAAAATACCCGGTCGCATCAGTGCTCAACACATCGTTGTCGATCGCAAAGCTGATATTCACTGCTTTCGCACAGTGCGCGGGGAGAACATCGAAATCAAGGGTAGGATGTCCGGAGAAATTATCGCTCAGGCCGTGACGGTTTATAAAAAGGGCTGCTTGGAAGGCGACGTGACGGCTCGCGCGATTACCGTGGAAAAAGGCGGGATGTTTTCCGGCAACCTGGTGATCGGCCAGAGCGGTCTGACACAGGGAGAATTCCTTGGAGAACAACAGCCGATGGTCTCGTCCAGAACGGAGTCCAATTTTTCGGGTGGCGTCGCGCAGCCCCTGCCAGCGACGTAAACCGATCAGCTTCAATGCGAAGACTGCATCCGCGCAGTCCCTACGAGAAGCTCGGCGGCTACGTTCACCTGCCGCGCTTGATCGACAAGGCGAGATTGCATAGGAAAGGCTTGCTTAATGGTTATAACTACAAAACTGTTGGGTTCGACAAGCATTTGCTCGCTTTTCTCAAACTCGACGGCGACGCGTTTGAGGAGGTCGCCAACACTCTTGACGACGAAAAGGCAATCCTAACCTGGGTACACAAAAACGGAGCGGAACATTCGCCCGAAGATATTGAACAATGGAATGAGGCGATGATTTCGCGTCATCCGGATACGGCTGCGAAAAAAGCGCGGTTCCTGCATTTTCTTAAAGAAGCAGGGGGCGACGGGCGTAGAGACATTCGCACCTATTTTGATTTGATCGAATTTGACGAAGGACGATTGAAATAGAGGCGCGATTCGCGGCCAAATATTTCATCGGCGCGAAGGGGTTAGGATCTTAACGTCGGGAACTCAGGATTTTGTCCGCGTTCTCGAGCGTCTCCTTGCTTCCTATATCGAGCCATCTCCCCCGGATTTGAAACGTCTTCACCGGTTTTCTGGTGTAGAGCCATTGCACAAAACGTCCAGGCTGATCGGCGTTATTCCCCGCAGCCAGATACGTTCTTAGAAGCGAAAGAACCGAAGGCGAGTAATAATACAGAGCGATCGCGGCCAGTGTTCCCTGCGGCTTTTGCGGTTTTTCTTCAAAGCGGGTGATTACTCCTTCGCTGTCAACAGCGATGTTGCCGTATTTTTTTATCGCTTCAATATCCGCTACATCGTACACGGCAACGGTTACGTCGGTCTTCCTGGCAGCGGTCACAAAATCTGCCAGCGAATCGGTAAACAGGTTATCACCGGCAGCAACTAACAAACTGCTTTGGGAAATGTTCTCGTTGTTAACGACAAAATTGATATCTCCAATTGCGCCGAGCTTGTCCTCGTCGCTGGTGGAACCATCATTGACGACTTTGAATTTAAACTCGGGATGCCGTTTCTGATAATCTTGACTCCACGCCTGAAAATCCGCCGCGAACTTGTCGTTTGTCACCACATAAATTGTTTCTACATCTGGAACACCGGCAAGACCGTCCATTAACCATTCCATGATCGGTTTGCCTCCGACCACGAGCAGCGGTTTTGCTTTATTCAGCGTGAGCGGGTAGAGGCGTGTGGCGTATCCGGCAGCGAGAATCAGGACGTTCATAAGACTAAAGTGTTCGCACCAACGCAGAGCAACGCTCGGTTTTCGTTTACGGTTTCGCGGAAGCTCGCAGAATTGCGTCCTTCAGACGCTGCTGAATTGTGCGAATCCTGTGCGAATCGGTGATCTTACCATGATTTAAGCCGTCCACCCCGTACAGCGTATCAATTGCGGCGCCAGCTTGCGTATTAATCCGGCAAAGCGGGATCAAAACATTTTCTCGGTCAAGGCAGCTCAGCACATCGTAAAGCAACCCTATACGGTCCGGCGCCTGGAATTCAAAGAGTGTGTAAATCGGATGCATTTTGTTGTCGATCACGATTCGCGTAGGAAATTCAAATCCCGTTGCGACACGACGGCTAGAGCGCTTCGCTTTTTCGATAAGCGGCACAAAATCGAAGCTTTCGTCATCGAGCGCTCGGGTCAATATTTGCTCCACCAGGTCAAAATCTCCCGGGTTCGCAACAGGTTGCGCTTTTGTATCGCACACACGAAACACGCCAAGCACCGTGTTATCGCCGCGCGGAAAGACATCCGCGCTCAAGATGTTCAGCGGCACAACAGAAAAGGAGCCGGCGACTTTTGCCAGGAGCCGTTCGCGCTCCCACGTGCAGAAAGTCATCACCGTGTGGCCCTGCTCTGGGACCACTCTCCATCTGACTGCAGGCGCGAGCGGAGATTCGTTCGTAATGGAAACATTGTCGAGAAACGAGTGGAACAATTTCACGTGTTCGACCATTTGGGGCACATCGGTCGCGCGGAAATAATGGTCCGGCATGTGCTCAAAATGCGCTTCGATTTCTTCGATATAACTTGGCGCAAGATTGGCAACAACGGCGGCGCGCAGGCTTTCGCGTGCGACTTTGGTTTGTTCGTAATACGATTTGCGATCGGCAAGGTAACGTGAGGTATCGTGAAATAGTTGCCACACGAGCGACTCTTTCCAATCTGACCACGCATCGTCGCTTGTACCTTGGCCGTCGGCGAGAGTGAGCAGCATAAGAGCATCGAGATTTTTCTGGTCTTTCACGATTTGAGCAAATTCCATCACAGTGGCCGGATCATCCAGGTTTCTCTGCTGCGCCATCTTAGACAAGGTAAGATGATGATCGACCAGTAGTATTAGCGACTTCCGTTGCTCGGATGATAATTGCAAACGCGCCGCGACGCGCTGGGCAAACAAGGCGCTCGCTTCGGAGTGCGGTCGACCCACCGCCTTGCCGCTGTCGTGTAGGAGAAGTGCCAGATAAAGAATCAGCGGGTCGGCAAGTTGCTCAAATAAATTGCGGTAAGCGATCAGCTTCGGCTGACTGGTCTGTGTCAATGCGTCGAGTTTGTCGATGCATACGAGCGTATGCTCGTCCGCCGTGTATCGGTGCAAAAACTCGTGCTGCACAAGGCATGTGAGCTGGCCGAACTCAGGAATGTATCGGCCAAGAACATCGACGCGATGCATCATTCTCAGGATGCGTCCCACTCTGCCTTTTTGGGACAAAATCGATTTGAAAATCATACGCGGCCCGCGCGCATACTGATACGTCCGAGTCATATGGCGCAGGCTTCTGCTCAACAAGTCTTCCAATTCTGGGCTGAGATCGAGGTCGCGCTCCTGAGCGAGCTCAAAGGCCCGCATGATCCGCTCAGGGTTGTTGCGGAACACATCCCGATGCGCTGGATATAATTGTTTGTTTCGAACAAAAAAGGACTCGCCAATCGGTCTCTTGTGGGCGCGTGTTAATGGAAGAAAACTGAACAGAGCGCGGGTTTTACTGGTAACGTATCCACTGACGAATTGCTCGGTGATCCGCTCGGTGACCCGCAGGATGTTGCGCGTGTGATGATAGTAGTCGCGCATGAGCGCCTCACTGCGGAGCTGCCCCTTTCGAGGAGAATAACTAAGCCGACCCGCGATTTGGTCCTGCAAATTGAGGTGGAGTATGTCAGTGGCGCGTCCCGTGGCATAATGCAGGTCTGTGCGCAAGCGGAGCAGAAAATCGTATGCCCTTTCGATCCGGCGTTGGTCGCTTTCGCTCAACCAATCCTTGCCAACCAGTTGGTTTGTGCTGAGCGAGCCCTCTTTGAAGTAGGTAATCCAGAGTAGATTTTGATAATCGCGCAATCCGCCACAGCCGCTTTTCAGGTTCGGTTCTTGCAGATAAACGCTATCACCAAATCGCTTGTGCCGCGTGACTTCGTCTTCCATGCGCATCTGGACATATTCCCGTTCGTGTCCCACGACGCATTTGGAACGAAATTGCTCCCGAAATTGTTGCGCCAGCTTCGTGTCACCGGCGAGGAATCGCGCTTCCAGCATGGCGGTTTTTGTACGCATGTCACGATTGGCCTGCGCGATGGCTTCCTTGATGGAACGCGTAGAGTGTCCAACTTTAAATCCGCTGTCCCACAACAAGTACAGGATTTGATTCACGATCTCCTTCAAACGTGGCGAATTCTCCGCGCGCTGACGGTGCAAGAGCATGACGTCAACGTCGCTAAATGGATTGAGTTCGCCCCGTCCATATCCTCCAAGAGCAATCAGCGCCAGCGGCTCATCGGGCTCCCCATTGCCGCGAGCAGCAGCGGAGGATGCCGCACCGAAAGCGTATCGCAATAAAATGTCGATCAGCTCAGCTCGCCGTGCGGAAATCTCCCGGCCACTACCGCCGGCCTGGTGTCTGAGGCGAATGCGATGTTCTTCAACCTTGAGAAATTTCTTGTAATTGGTAAGCGCGTCAGTTGGTCGTCTCGTACCGCTAGGCGCAAGACGGCTCTCGGCGTGCGCCAGAACTTTTTCGAGCTCTCGAGATCCTTGCATCGCATGCGCTTGCTGCGGGAATAATCTAGGTCGGAAATTGGAAACCCAAAATCGGCGATGGCGGAGTCAATGGACCCGAGACTTGTCACGTTGACCAGAATGACACCCAGAAACGAATCTCGGCGCTTTCGCTCGGGTTGCAGACCAGCTCAGTATTTCAAAAACGATGTGACCGGTGTCGGCTCGAGTTGTTTTCGACCGTGAAGGAATTGCAACTCAATTAGGAATTGGGCTTCGAGCAGATCCCCGCCCCTTTTGCGGATGAGAACAGCGGCGGCGGCGGATGTTCCTCCGGTCGCAAGCAAATCGTCCACCAGCACCACGCGCTCGCCCGACGTCACGCCATCGGTGTGCATTTCCATTTCCGCTTCGCCATACTCGAGCGAGTACTTGGCCGTCTCGGTCCTGTAGGGAAGCTTGCCGCGTTTCCGTATCGGAACGAAACCGACGCCTAATTGATATGCCACAGCCGATCCAAAAAGGAAGCCACGTGCATCGATGCCAACAATTTTATCGATATTTTTTCCGCTGCACCCCGTCACGAACAGATTAATCGACGCCCGAAATAGGACGGGGTCACTCAAGATGGGCGTGATGTCTTTAAACACAATCCCTGGCTTTGGAAAATCGGGCACATCGCGTATGCCCGCGCGCAGTTGTTCAATTATTTCAGAAGCCATTCGCCGCGAACGCTACCGGGCTGATGTGACACGTCAATTATAGCATTTTTGCAAGTTTACTGACGCGAAGGTAAAGGGCGGAGCGCGGTTTCCGATTGTTACTGGTCCCACAAACTATGCGCTGCGTTGAGACGGCCGCTCGTCCAGCGGATTTCGTTCCTACTACGGAGGAATTCAAACGCAATAGATGCACCGCAGCTTTTCATTTCTGCAATGCAATCGGCGGGAAGGTAAACCGCGGAAGCGTGGACTGACGGAAATCCGCGGACCCTACTATTCAGTAGTGGGCCGACGATATCTCGAAGATGTCTTCGAGACGATGGGGATGTAGGGATGTAAATCGATTCACTGAAATTTGCAGGCGGTTCATTTACGCTCATGCCGGAGGAAGCGGTCCGAAGCATAATCCAGCTTTGTCACAACAATGACGTGCTCGTTTCTACTGGCGGCTTTATCGAGCGCGTGCTTACGCAAGGCAGCGAGGCGGTGGGCAAATGCATCGCCGAATGCAAACGGATCGGGTTCGACATCATCGAAATTTCGGCTGGCTTTATCTCAATTCCAACTGACGATTGGCTGCGATTGATCGAACTGGCATCTGGGGAACAAAGATTTTGTGGGGACGTGTGGTGACGTACAAGAATCAACCGGATAACGCGCTGTCGTCGCCTTGCTACTGAATGGCATTGTTTAATAGCTCTCGCACGTCTTTGTCGCCGGTTTGTGAGAAATCCTCGTAATACTGGCCAACGGCCTGAAAGAATTCCGGCGTCCTCAGGCAGATCGTCTCATCGGCTTCTTCTTTGAGTTCGCGGCACGTATCCGACGGCCCAACGGGGACTGCCACGACAATTTTCGCCGCTCCACTTTGCCGCAACGCCTTTACCGCCGCGCGCATTGTTGCGCCAGTGGCTAACCCATCATCAACCAAGATTGCGATCTTATCGCGCAACTGCGGTGCGGGGCGGCCTTCACGATAAATTTGCTCGCGTCTTTGAAGCTCCGCTGTTTCCCTGGAGGTGACCGCTTCAATTGCTGCTTCTGCATCCGGGATTGTGCGCATAACGTCTTCATTCAAAACGCGCACTCCGCCGGATGCGATCGCGCCAGCAGCCAGTTCTTCGAATCCAGGTACGCCGAGTTTGCGCACGATAAAGACGTCCAGGGGGACACACAGGAACTTCGCTACTGCGTGAGCAACTGGAACGCCGCCGCGGGCAAGACCGAGCACAATCACATCGTCGCGGTCGGTATACTGGCCGAGTTTCTCTGCAAGTAGCCGCCCAGCTTCGCTTCTGTTTGCAAAGGCTCGTTCCATGCGGCTAATCGCGTCGCCTCAAGCTGCTGAAGCGCGCGCTGCAAAGAAAAAGTGCATGGATTCGCCGGTTCGCGCAATCCACGCGTGCGTTTCCCCGGTTCGGCGCAGCGCGCCGATCCTACCCGGCGGAATTACGGTTGGGCCAAGGTGGCGGCGATGGCAGGTTGTAACGTTTCGTTTTCAGGTCCTCCTGCATTTCCTGAATCGCGCGGTCGAGTTGCTCATCTTCACCCTTGAACTCTTTCCCGGGATCATTATCGACCACGATGTCGGGATCAACACCGTGTCCCTCAACAACCCATTGCTTGCCGTCTTTTGAATAAATCGCGAACTCCGGCTTAAAGAATTGACCGCCGTCCATCAGCGGCAGCGACTCGCGAATGCCAACCACGCCGCCCCAGGTTCGTTTCCCGATAAGTTTGCCAAGTCCAAGTGTTTTGAAACGGTATGGGAAAATGTCGCCATCAGACGCGGAGAATTCGTTGATCAGCGTGCACATCGGACCGGTGAAGGTCTGCGGTGGGTCTGTTTGAGGCATGCTGTTGCGCGCGATCCCGATCATCACCAGCGCGCGCCGCAATCGCTCGATCACGAGCGGCGAGACAAAGCCGCCGCCGTTGCCGCGAACATCTACGATGAGCGCGTGCTTACGAATCTGCGGAAAGTAAAGTTTCGTGAACTCGTTCAACCCGGGCTGACCCATATCCGGAATGTGGAGGTAACCCACTTCCCCGCCGGTTTTTTTGTTAACGTAATCGATGTTTTTTTGCACCCAATCGAGGTAGTAAAGCGGCCCTTCATCGTCGGTCGGGACGACGGTTACATCGCGTGCGCCAGCATCTGTCGGTTTGGAATTCACGCGCAGGATTACCTGTTTTCCAGCGGTGCCAATCAGCGCATCATAAAGATTGGAGAGGCTGGAGACGGGGGTGTTGTTGATCGCCAGGATATAATCGCCTGGTTTCACATTGACGCCGACATCGGTCAGGGGAGAGCGTGTCTGTTTATCCCAGTTTTGGCCTGGTAGAATACGGTCGATTCGGTATGCGCGCGTACCCGGGTCACGGGAAAATTCTGCGCCGAGTAGACCGAGCTTGATACGGGGCGTGTCCGGACGTTCGCCTCCACCGACATAAGCGTGGCCGTTGTTTAATTCGCCAATCAGCTCGCCTAACAAGTAAGTAAGATCATTGCGATGGTTTACGAAGGGCAGCAGTGCCGCATATTTATCGCGCATCGCTTTCCAGTCGACGCCGTTCATCGCCGGCGAAAAGAAGAAGTCACGCATTTGCCGCCAGCATTCGAAATAGATTTGACGCCACTCGGCATGACGATCCAATTGCATGTCGAGACCATCGATCTTGTGCTCGTGATCCTTGGTTTCGAGCTTGTCTTTCGGTACATCGATGATGGCGTAATCTTTTTTTATTTTCACCAGCATCTTTTTGCCGTCGAACGTGATTTCGTAATTGTTCGCGTCGCCAAGCACCGTTTCCTTGCGATCGTCGACGCTGTAAAGGCAAAGATGCGATTTTTTATCCTTCTGCTGGAACAATTCTTCCTCGTCCTCGCCGACTTCGTCCGCGGCGGTGCGGCGCAGATAAAAGATACGGCCGTCATAGAGCATCCGAATGTTGCGGTAATTTCCCGGCGTAATTTCCAGACCCAAAATTCGATTCTGAATGCCATCGGTGTCTATTTTCACCACGACTGGCTTTTTTTGCTTTTCTTCGGGTTTGTTTGCGCCTGGGCTTGCTTCCGGCTTCTTCTCTTCGGCTTCCTTTGCTTTTTCCTTTTCGCGCTTTTCTGCGGCCTTGCCGACTTCGTCGCTCTTTGGGCCGAGGGGGTTCGCGGTCTCCTTGGCAAGTGTGACTAGGTAAACCCGCTGCATGTCGCGATACACGTTTGCAAATTCCTGATCGCCAAAAGTAGGTTTGAAATCGCGCGCGGAAGCGAACAACAGATATTTTCCGTCATCGCTGAACACCGGTTCGCCGGAGCCGTACCAACTATCAGTAACGGCGGTCTGCTGCTTGTTAGCGAGTGAGTAAATGTAAACGCGCGGCATGTCGTTCTGCTCGGGACGCGCCCAGGTGATCCACTGACTGTCCGGCGACCAGTTGTAGCCTTGGATTTCGCCGAATTTGTCCTGATCCACGAGCGTTACCGCCTTTGATGCCACATCGACATAGCGCAATCGTTGCAAGCGATCGCTCCAAAGAAGTTTCTTGCTGTCGGGCGACCATTTCGGCGCGTAATAATAAGTATCCGCGCCGCTCGTGATTTGCTGCGGTTCGCCCTTCCCGTCCTGTGACCGCACATAGAGTTCGTTTTCGCCGGTGACATCAGAATTGTAAGCAATCCATTTGCCGTCCGGCGACCAAACTGCGTCTCGTTCATGTGCGCCTGATGTTTTGCTGAGATCGCGCGGAGTGCCGTTTTTTGCCGGCACGGAAAAAAGGTCTCCCCGCGCAACGACGATCGTGCGTTCGGCGTCAGGCGCGAGATTCACCGATTCCAAGTGCTTGGACGCATCGACTAGCCCGCCCCGGCCGCTGTCGAAATCTTCCTTAATGTCGATTGGCACAGGCGCAGCCTGTCCGGTGGCAACATCGTATCGCCAAATGTATCCCGCTTGCTCGAATACGATCGATTGTTTGCCGATCGATGGGAATTTAATGTCAAAATCGGTGAAATGCGTGAGCTGCTTGGTTTCTTTCGTCGCCGGATCAATGACAAACAAATTCATCCGGCCGTCCCGGTCGGAAATGAAATAGATTTTGTTGTCCGGTCCCCACATCGGGCAGATGTCCTGCGAGGGATTGTTTGTCAGGTTTTCGGTTGTGCCCGTTTTGAAATCATAAATCCAAACATCATCGGCCATGCCGCCACGATAGTGTTTCCAAGTGCGGAACTCGCGGAATATGCGATTAAACGCCATCTTGGAATCGTCGGGAGAAAATGATACGAACCCGCCACGCGGCACGGGCAATTCCTGCGGCAATTCCGCATCCATGCCGACTGCAAAAAGCGAGCCAATAAAATCGTTGAACGAGTTCATTCGCGAGCGGAAAACGACCAGCGGTTTCGTGTTCTGCCAGGCCATCACGATGTTGTTAGGCCCCATCCGATCGGAGACGTCGTCGCGCCCGAGTGTTGCTGAAGTCGTGAGCCGTTTCGGCGTGCCGCCTTCGGCTGGCATCGCATAAACTTCCCTGTTGCCGTCGTATTCCGAAGTAAACGCGAGCTGCGCTCCATCAGGTGAAAAACGGGCAAACGAAGTGTAACCCGGACCGCTCGTCAGGCGGCGTGCCGTTCCACCATCCTTGCCGACCGTGTAAAGCTGGCCTGCGTAACTGAAGACGATATCGCGATCGTTCGTGGTCGGAAAACGCAATAGTCGCGTCGTGTTAGGCAGATTTTGCGCTGAGGCAGCTGTCAACGAAGTCATCACAACTGCGGAGAGAAGCAAAAAACGAGAAAGTATGTTCATAGAGCGATAAAAGCGAAGTGAGCAAACTGCCGTTGAACATATCGGATGCAACAGCGATTTCATACATAGTCGCCGTTCAGGCGATATATGCTGAGACGCCGCCAATTGCGGATCTTGTCTAGAATGAGCAAAGCGGCGGCAAAAAAAAAGCCGATATGCAAATGTGACTGACCGAAAACGAATGAAGGGCGATTAGCGTCGCCGGTAGACGCTGCGGCTCTCTGTCGGAGGAAATAGAGAAGAAGATCGGGCACCGCCTCGCTTCGAAAAATATTTCTTCGCGCATGCAATCGATCGCCAAAGATGAAGGCGCCGGCCAGCACAGCTTGAGACCCAAAGAAGCCAAGATACCTTGACGGCGGCAGAAAAGAGGGCAGCGCCGGTGCATTAAACTTACCGTCTCTCAAAAAAGAAAATTCACTCGGAAAGCTTAAGTTCCGTGCTTCTGATACCGCCGCCTAGATAAGCATGGGTCGCGTCTATACATTTGACATAGCGCAGGGGAATGGAGGTCAGTCTGTGAATCGCGGCAAAATCGGGTGCGCGAGTGTCTAAACTGCGGGTAGGAAAGGGGTGGCGCGCAAAGCTCGGGTTGGAACCCTACTGCACAACAGTCAGCGTCAGGTCATTCCCGCTTCCGCCCGAGTAACTCACGAGATAAGTGTTGTTACCGATCGTTTGAGTCGAGCCATCGGCGAGATTCGCGAACTGACCCAAAATGGCATTCGCGGCTGTGTTGTCGATCACGGTAAAAACAGTGCCCGGCGTGAGCGTGCCTGTGCCCAGATCGATCAAGGCGAAGTTCGCGCCTTGAATTTTCACTCCCTTTGCCGTTACGCGATCGAATGTTGCAGTGCCACTATCGATTTCACACTCGTACACGGCGTCCGCTTTGAATGTCAGTTTCTTCTGAATAGTGAATGTGCCGATTCCCCCGCTGCCTGGGGCCAGGAATGCCGTTGTACCGCTCCCGTTACCAATTGCCACCGCGTTACTAATGATCCCAGTACCGCCAAGAGTGCCGCCGCTGACCATGACTGTGTTCGTACCCGTGCCCGAACCCGTTGTGTTGTTTACTAGGAGTGTACCAGCACTTACAGTGGTAATCCCCGTGTAAGTGCTCGCTCCCGACAGAGTCAGCGTGCCACTCCCAGTCTTGCCGAGCGAGCCCCCTGCACCACCACTGTCTCCACCGTCCTGTATGATGCCAGAAAATGCCGTGCTCAAGCTGTTGCTGCCGACGGTTAGTTGGCTGTCGCCGAGGAAAATTAGACCATCTCCTTCGACAGATCCGATCGTCAAGGGAGCGCGGTGAGGGCTGATGTCCAATTGGCCGTTACCAAACAGCTCCACTCTCGCGGTGCCGCCTAGGGACTGTTCGTCGAATATAATATCCGATCCCGCTCCTTCGGGACATCCATCAGCGATCAGAGTGCTTTTGTTCGCAGTTACTGGCCCCCCGAAATAAATCACGCATTGAAATGCGTCCTCACCTTCACAGCCGCAATGGATCACGCTGCTACCGGCGTCGCCATTCCGTTGGATCCCAGGTGTGAAGGTAATGACCCCACCCTGGCTGGAGCTATAGTTCGTGAATTTGCCGGCGCGGCCATAGAGATCTATCTCACCGTTGGTGAAGTCGAAGTAAAGTGGCTGGCCGGTAGAGTTTGTGACATCGTACATAGCAAGGCTGAGGCCGTCGTTTACGTGAAAGGTTTGGGGAGTGACGGGCGACTGATAACTAAATTCCTTTAGTGTGGTAAACTGGCCATTGTTGGCGGTAAATCTGAAATAAATGTCCGTTCGGTAAAAAGTCTCGCCAATCACAGCCACATCGGGGTAATCAACCGGGGCGTACATGGGTACCCAATTCTCTTCATCATCCCAATAGTTCGAGAAACTGCCGTTCCAAGTCGAAAGGTTAAACGCGTGGGTGTTCGGCACAGTAAACAGCAAAATAACCGCCATTAAGAATGCGACGGGAAAAGTAGCCTTGGTGGCATGCAAACGAGGGTGCGATCGCTTCTCGGTTGTTTGGCTCTTCATCCGTGAGATCGGTGAAGTTGCCATACAGATTGAGTGGGTTTTCATGGGCAATTGTATTTGTTAGGTTATCGAATTTCGCCCGTTCGGCCACAACCCATAAATGCGCCGTGGACTGAGCGTCCTCTTCCAAAAGCGGATGAAACCAAGGCCACAAAATGCCGTCAAGCGCATACTTATGATAGTTCAGGACGACATTCTGCACGGGGGCATCAGCGAATCCGGGATCGGACGGGGCTCAGTCGATATCGAAAACGGCTGCGCTCGGAATCGGCCTCGGATACGCAATCGCTCGAGCACTTTGCGATAAGAGCAGCGCTGACCTCGCTAATCGAATTACTGTCCCCGGCCGACCAAACTGAATTGGCGCGATCCCGTAAGCGAGGGGCGGAGGCTGCTCGTAGATGATGGGGCGGCAAAGTCGAAAATGGTTTTGTTCCGCACAATTTTTTTTTGGCAATAAGCGCTCAAAGCTTAGAGGCCATCCACGTTATCGCCGTTCTTGTTCTTACTTTTGTTCTTACTCCGAGCCGCTAGTCAAACGAATAGATTCGATTTATATATAAAAAATGAGGAATGGCGGAAGGGGTGGGAAATTCTCCCAGCATCTATAACATCTTGAAAATCAACGCGCGACTTCGCGGCGGTGTCTCACAGGATTACCATACAGGTGTGACAGTGGGCAAGACTAATTGCTGATCTCAGTGCATCGAATTTCACCTTCTCATTCGCCCGGGCGAACCACGCGTTTTTGCATCAGGGTCACGGCGAGCCCCACCTGATACGAAAATAGTTCAATGGTTGATCTGAAGTAAATTTAACTTGTCTGTTTTCATCTCGAGTGGTGCAATCCGTGCGAATTCTTTTTGAGCCCGTATTTATGGGATTCATTGGCTTGCATT
>DASTMV010000039.1:0-5168 GCA_035713885.1 Candidatus Udaeobacter sp.
GTTGAAGTCGAAAAGGGCGTGCCCGTCGACCGAAAACTGGGTGTTTTTGCCAATAGTTCCCTCCAGGTGCAGATCCTGGATGCCGCCGTAGGGTTGATCGGCCGGCAGCCTGTGTTCCTGTTCGAACTGCGCCCGGTCACCGCTGGTTATAACCCCGCCGATGGCGAGCTCGATCCAATTCTTATATTCTTCGGGTTGCTCTTCCGTGGCGGTAGCGACCGTCTTTTCATCATTGGTTCCACCGCGAAGCCCAGCCGCGGCAAAAGTTCCCGCAAAAACCAGCACCAGGAATCTGCGGGAAGCGGTGTTCATAACATGCAGATCAATATCTAAGCAATGGCGTTACGTTGGAGCCGTGCGGTTCTTCATGGCAGCCAGCCGACCAACACGTCCCTTGCTGCAGGAAATTCGAGTGATCGACGTCTCCAATGAAAATGTGCCCCGGTATTTTTTGCTCTTGAAAATGGCATTTCAAACAGAGCGTGGCATTGCGCTCGTTCAGCAGGCGTTGATTGACGGATCCATGAGGCGAATGGCAGACAGTACAACCTTGACGGAGTGCCTCGTGCTCGTAGACAAACGGTCCCCGTTGCTGGGTGTGACACTCGAAGCAGGTTTCGTTTCGGCTGAGGAAAGCAAGACCGCCCGCTTTGAGCGTCTGCTGAATGTTTGTGGGCGCACCCTTGATGGCCATCCCCTTGTGCACCTCATGACAATCGGCGCAGCTCATTTTCCCTTCCGGCACTGGATGATGATGAGGTAACTGAAACGCCGCGCGAACTTCCAAGTGACACTGGAAACAAGTCTCGGGCGATTTTCGCGGATTGATAATTGTGCCAGCGCCGCCTCCGGCTTTAACGTGCAGGCTTCCTGGCCCGTGGCATGATTCACAGCCCATGTCCACAACCTGCGTGGGAGCTTCGCTGCCCTTTGCGCCGCTCTTACTTATGATTTCTCTTTTTGTCTGCAGTCGCGCATGGGTGGCTGTCCGGAAGTCGCGGACAATTTGTTCGTGACATGTTGCGCATTCTTCCGAACCGACGAACTCCGCACCAGGGATGCTGGGTGGAGCAAGAATCGTTCGGCTTGTCGTGCTACAGGAAAGCAGAATTACTGTGAGCGCAATCGCTGCTCCCGCACTCCACAACACGCTTTCGCGTTTGCTGAGCACCCATCGACCTACGCTCGAAGACCACACGAATACCGAGTATGCGCAGAACAAGACGGCTATGACTACGCATTTTTTCGGATTTTCCACCTGAGTGGTAACGGTTTGGTTACCTTTTGAATTACTCTGTGCCGCATGAGCTTAGTCATCCGGTATTGCGTCGGCGATTGGCCTGAAAGTTTTCTGAACACGCGATTGAATTGCGACAAAGATTGGAATCCTGCCGCGAATGCGATGTCGCTGATCCGCAAATCGCAGTTATTCAAAGATCTGCATGCGTTTTCGAAGCGAATACGAGCCACGTACTCGACGTAGTTTAGGCCGGTGACCTGCTTAAAGTGTTCACTGAGATGATTCGCATTCATGTTGACCAGTGTTGCGATTTCCTTCAGCGAAAGTTTTTCACTCGAATGTTCTTCGATAAACCTGCGTGCTTTCAAGATCGCGACTGGCTGGGCTCGATCTTGGGATCTCGCATTTTCAAATTCGGCGGCGGATAACATCCTCATCGCGTAGTCATCTTATCCTTGCTGAACAGTTTCACTGTTCTTTTGTTGGCAATTGCTGACCTAATTTTGCTATCAGGGAGAATAATTGATTCCAGGTCGGGAACTTTTTGCTAAACGCTAGGCTATGAGCTTGGTTTAAGCGTCCGGTCGCCTAATAGCAATGAACGGAGATTGGAATCTATTGAGGCTTATGGTGAATCGAGTGATCGGAAAGGCGAACGGCGGCAGGGAGATTACCCCAGTCTCTCAGTCACGTTTTGAGGCGGTTGAAATTATCGAGGCGCTGATTCTCGCCTTGGTTGCCGTAGCTACCGCATGGAGCGGATACCAGGCAGCATCGTGGGCTGGTAAACGCGCTGAGCAGTACGCCATGGCTAATCGGCTCCGAGTCGCTGCCGAAGGTCTTGCTACGCTGGCAGGACAGGAACGGATCTATGATAGCGACACCTTCAACAGTTGGCTCGCCGCAAAAGTCGGTGGCCAGGAGAAGGCAGCGGAGTTTTTTGAGCGCCGCTTTCGCGATGAATACCGCCCGGCATTTGCGGCCTGGCTTGGCACGGATCCTTTCAACAACGCGCAAGCGCCTCCCGGCCCGATTTTCATGCCCGGCTATCACAACGCCAAGCACGAGGAGTTCGTTGGCTTGAGTAAGCAGGCCACAGATGTGACCGACCAGGGAACAAAATCAGGAGAGATCGGAGACCAATACGTGCGGATTACCGTCCTCCTCGCCACAGTACTCTTGATTACGGCTATTGGACAACGCTTTCGTTTCAAAGCAGCACGCGTCGCTTTTATGGTTTTAGCTTGGCTATTACTCTGCCTGCCGCTTTGGCAATTGCTCATGCTGCCCCGCATCTGAATCGCGCACCTCATATCTTCCGGTGAGCATTCCACAGTCGTGGCGGATCGGTGATTTAGCGGACGTCACGCAACTGTAACCTGATCGCGCGCCCGGCGATCTCAAAAGATGTACGACCAAAGTCCTATAGCGCGCTAACAGGCGGGTCGTCAGTATACAAACTTACGTTCAGATTACTTCGCGCGAGCCTGAGGGCTGATGGTTGGCCGGCGCGTTGCAGTTTCGCCGCCGATATAAGATCGAAAACCCAAAAATAAGGAACCAAGAATGAAACAAAAATCACTATTCAGATGGATCGCCACGTTGTCCGCGGCGTTTGTCGCCGTCCTCGCTTCGGCCCAAGACAAGAAACCAAACATTCTCTTCATCATGGGCGATGACATCGGGATGTGGAACATCGGGGCTTACCACCGCGGGCTAATGGCAGGACGGACGCCTAATCTCGACAAGATGGCCAAGGAGGGAATGCTCTTCACCGACTATTACGCCGAGGCCAGTTGCACCGCGGGTCGCGCCAACTTCATCATGGGCGAGTTACCCATTCGCACCGGCATGACCACAGTCGGTCAAGCAGGTGCCAAGATCGGTATCCCCGCGGAAGCTTGCACCATCGCGACTGCGCTTAAGGCGCAAGGCTACGCCACCGGCCAGTTTGGCAAGAATCACCTCGGCGACTTAAATGAGTTCCTACCTACTGTCCACGGCTTCGACGAGTTCTTTGGCTACCTTTATCATCTCGATGCGATGGAGGACCCCGCTCACCCGAATTATCCGCAGAACCTATTAAATCAAGTTGGCCCGCGTAACATGGTCCATAGCTGGGCGACAGACACGGATGACTCAACCGTGATGCCGCGTTGGGGGAAAATTGGAAAGCAGAAGATCGAGGACGCCGGTACGCTTTATCCAGAGCGGATGAAAACCGTGGACAATGAGATTCGCGACTTCGCCTTGAGTTTTATAGAGAAAGCCCAAAAGGACGGTAAGCCGTTCTTTGTGTGGCTTAACCCGACGCGCATGCACATCGTCACGCATCTCTCCGACAAGTATGAGAAGATGCGGAACTCCGAGAACGGTTGGTCTGAAGAGGAAGCCGGCATGGCCCAACTCGACGACGACATCGGGTTAGTAATGCAGAAGCTCAAGGATTTGGGTTTAGATGATAACACCATTGTTGTTTTCACGACGGACAACGGCACTGAACTCTTCACCTGGCCTGACGGTGGCACCACGCCGTTCGCGCAATGCAAAGGCACGGTTATGGAAGGTGGTTTCCGTGTGCCGTGCATCCTTCGCTGGCCGGGCCATGTGTCAGCAGACTCCGTTCAGAACGGTATCTTCTCCGGGCTCGATTGGTTCCCCACGTTTTTAACAGCCGCCGGTAATCCGAATATCACGGATCAGTTACTGAAAGGCGTCAAACTCGGCGATCGCACGTATAAAAACCATTTGGATGGCTACGACCAGACGGACGCCATCACAGGTAAAGGTCCCTCCAAGCGACATGAGGTCTTTTATCTCGGCGAAAGCACTGTCGGGGCCGTGCGCATTGACGACTACAAATATCGGTTCATTGACCAGCCGCGAGGGTGGCTGGGTGAAAAGACCCACGTTGATGTGCCGTATCTGATCAACCTGCGGCTCGATCCATTCGAACGCCAAGGCTGGCCTAACGATGGAACGAAGGAAGGAGCTCAGCAATACTTTGATTGGTTTAAGTTCCAATTCTGGCGCTTCGTGTTTGTCCAACAAGTAATGGCCAAGGAGCTCCAGAGTTTCCTCGATTATCCACCGATGCAAAGGGGCGCAAGTTTCAACCTCGATGCTGTGAAAGCCGAGATGGCGAAACGGATGGCACAGGCGGACGCTGCCGCCAAAGGCCCCGGCCAGTAACAGCAATCATATTTACGGCCGGCAGTTGCAGCGGCTGCCTGCCACTCCGCAACGAGACAGAAAAACAGGATAGAAAATGAAGTACACCAAGCAGACCACGAAACTTTATCCTGTATTGCTCGCAGTTATCGGTCTGTTCACGCTGGTCGCGGGGGCGGCTGCTGCTGCGGCTGCTGAAAAGAGCACGCCACCAAAGAAATCCGCGGTCGGCTTTTCGTTTGCCGTGTATGGCGACTCACGCTCGCCGATGTACCTGCCAAACATGGAAACGCAGAAGGAGGAGGCGACTAACGCGATGGTCGATATGTTCCAACTGGTATTACCAGAGAAGGTCGCGGCAGGGGTCATCCAAAAAGATGTTAAACTTATCTACGACCCGGCAACCAACAATCACGAAGTGTGGGACGACTCCGTTGTCGAAGGTCTACTCAGTGCTTTTCCGTATCTAAAGCTTCGGTGTTTCGAGCAAACGACTCATTTACAAGCTCGATTAAACGGCATTCGCTTCATTTTTCTTTGGACCGGCAAATACGACTATCGGTCACCGACGGCATGGCCCGCGTACGAAGCACAAATGAAGGAGTTAAAGCAATGGCTGAGCTTTACGAGGTTTTATTAGAAAGGCCAGCTGCCAAAGGAGGAATATGAACTACCTGCTTGTTGATGTTCAACCCGGGCAGGAGACGAAGTTCACGCTGAATCGTTTTCGGCCAGGGTCAGCCGAACCGTTCGCAAG
>DASTMV010000040.1:0-2688 GCA_035713885.1 Candidatus Udaeobacter sp.
CTCGTAGGCCGCACAGTGCGCGCTGTCGAAATTGTTCTGAATTGTCCAGGTACGCCCGCTGCAATTCCCTGCCGGTAAGCGCGGAAATATCTCCGCTGTCGCAAAGATTGAAATGCCGCGCCACATCGCCCCGTTCGAAACCAGCAAGGGAACGCATGCCAACGTCGTAAAATTGCGCGAGCAAAAAAGTATCAACGAAATGACGGCCACCGACTGTGAACTTCGGATAATCGATTGTTTTTTCTGCAATTTGAAGCCGTGACGGCCGCGAGCGCAGGAATCCATCACTGCGTCCCCAATCGAGTTTCGTTTTCGTTTTCTTGGCGCGTGCGACCAGATACGGGAGATGGGAACGGAACAAATCGTGACCTTCGATCACGTCAGGATCGCGCTCTTTGATAATAGCAGTGAGACGCTTTAGTGCGGCGTGCTCCGACTCCTCGACGTTCTTTGAATCGACGATCAGTAATTCTTCCCAACCGGTGCTGTCCGAGAGTGCGATGCTCATGATGTGATCGCTGTGGCCGGGATCGGTCATCCCGGCGCCGGCATCAACGAGGCCGGCTGCAGAAAGCACCTCGATCTGCATGCGTTTCAGTTTTTCAAACGGGAGGTCTTTAAAAAGCGTGCGGCCGGTTGCGGTGAGGTAGTGCTGCACGGGATCAGTGAACGCGAAAAAATCGCGTCCAGCGCTTTTGAGTCCGTTGCGCAATGCAATGAGTTCCTTCCAGCTATCAACCGTAACCAGCCAGCCGTACTTGAGACTGCTCTGAAGCTTTTCGGATTCGATGCCAAGATCGACGACGTCTGCGTCGCACCAGACAAATGGGTGGAAAGGCTCAACGTCGGCAACGGTTGATCCGTCCGCGTTCCGGCGATAAACCTTAACCGTTCCAGTTTCACCGAGTTCAATTGCGACAATGCGTGGCGTCGGGTCGGCACCAAAGAGCAGCGTGTTCTTCTCAAATTCCATCAGTGCATCCGCAGATTACGCGGATTCCACAGATTCGAAAGCGGCCTGACCCTCACCTCCATCCTCAGTGCGGGATCGCGATCGGGGAGGAGCGCCGAGGCATGAACGCGCAGCGCCAGGTGAGTGTCGAACCGCTGCTCGAAAATAATGTGCGGAAATCTGCCAAATCTGTGGATATAGGTCAGGAATGAAATTTCGCTCATTGCCGATCTTCTTATGGACCATGCTGCCAGCGGTTGGACTCGCGCAGCCGACGCCGCAATCACTCGCTGATGCGGAACTGCCTGCGTTGCTCGGCATTTACAAAGACATTCACAGTCATCCGGAATTATCCGGGCACGAGCAGCGCACGGCATCGCTCATCGCAAAGGAATTGCGCGCCTCAGGTTGCCAGGTCACCGAGCATCTCGGCAAGTACGAGGACTCGAAATTCAAAGGTTACGGCGTCGTAGGTGTGATGAAGAATGGAGACGGGCCGATCGTGCTTGTACGCACAGACATGGATGCCTTGCCGGTGGAAGAAGAAACTGGTTTGCCGTACGCCAGCAAGGCAGTCGCCAAGAACGATGAAGGCAAGGATGTCCATGTGATGCACGCCTGTGGGCACGACGCACACATGGCTGCCTTCATCGGCACAGCGCGGGCCCTGGAAAAGCTAAAGGATCAGTGGCACGGCACGATCCTGTTTGTCGCCCAACCAGCAGAGGAAACTGGTAACGGCGCCCGCGCGTTGCTCAAAGACGGACTTTACGAAAAATTCGGCAAACCGAACTTCGCTCTCGGGTTTCACGACAAGGCCGATCTGGCAACCGGCCACATCGGCGTAACTGAAGGCTACACGTACGCCAATGTCGACACGGTCGATGTTACTGTCCGGGGCGTTGGCGGACACGGTGCGTATCCACACAAGACGAAAGATCCGATCGTACTTGCGGCGGAAATGATCAACGACTGGCAAACTATCGCGAGCCGCGAGAATAATCCTCTCGATCCAATCGTTGTCACAGTGGG
Source organism: Candidatus Udaeobacter sp. (assembly GCA_035713885.1). Lineage (GTDB taxonomy): Bacteria > Verrucomicrobiota > Verrucomicrobiia > Chthoniobacterales > UBA10450 > Udaeobacter. The sequence goes on from DASTMV010000040.1 coordinate 1,985, forward strand.
CTCCATCCACGGCGGAACAAAGCACAACATCATCCCGGACGAAGTGAAAATGCAGTTGACCGTGCGCACCTATAAGCCTGAGACCCGCCAGCGCGTGTTGGCTGCGATCGAGCGGATCGCCAATGGAATCGCCGCAGCCAGCGGAGTTCCGCCTGACCGCGCACCCATTGTTAGCGTCTCAAAGGATCTATTTTGTCCCGCCACTTACAACAATCCCGAGTTAACCAAGCGTCTGATCTCTGTTTGGAAGAAAGCGTTAGGCAGCGACGACGTCGGGATAGTGGATGCAACGATGGGCGGCGAAGATTTTTCTGAATACAGCCTGCCGGACCATTCTATTCCGGCAGTTGATTTCCACATAGGGGCAGTCGAGCCAGCGAAGATAGCGGAATACAAACAGCAGGGAAAAGAATTGCCAACTCTGCATTCGAGCAAGTTCGCCCCGGTTCCTGAACCGACCATCCGTGTTGGAATCATCGGAACGACGAGCGCCGTGCTCGACTTGATGAAGAAGTGAGAAAAATGACGAAGCACGAATGACGAATGACGAATTAATGACCGAAGTGTGAATGACTAAGAGCTTATATTGCTCCGAAAGCGGTTGGCGTTTCGTGTTTGCTCATTCGGATTTCCTTCGTCATTCGGCATTCGGCATTCGGATTTCGTCATGCTAACTCACTTCATCTTGATTTTTTTTCGCAGAT
>DASTMV010000041.1:0-4018 GCA_035713885.1 Candidatus Udaeobacter sp.
CGTTTCATAACAAAATTACAGCAAATCGTCCTGGCTCACACAAGACAAACTATCGTCTGCGAAAGCGAGCGAATGCCAGTGCCAATACTCCTCCACCAAAGAGCACCAAGCTCGCTGGCTCGGGCACGGCATGTGGATCGCTCAAGACAAGATTGTTTGCGCCGTAAGGACTGCCGGCACCGTAGTTCACTTGAAACGACGCCAGGCCGTCTGCGGTCGTTAGGCGCGCTCCATTGGCGACGTTATCAAACACGCCGCTGAGAACATCCTTGGAAGTAAGCAGGGTAAAGGTCTGACTTGGATCTAACTGTGACTGAAAGCCGTTCAGCATATGCAATTCGAGTGTCCCATCGAGTGTAACCATTCCGCCGATGGCAAGATAATCGTATTGCGTTCCTTGAGTGAGGCCGCCAATTTCCATCACGATCTTCGAACTGTTCATCAAGGAAAGAGCGCCGTTAATAGTAAGTTTGCCTGCCGAAGCGCCCGGCGAAATCGTCGCACTACTTGCCACGTCCCCATTGATCGTCCCGAATCCAGTCAGACTTCCCCTTTGAAAGTTAAGCAGCTGTGCGCTGGTGATAATCCCGCCAGCGAACCGGGTTGTGACAAGAGACTGAAGGATAGGGCCACTGAGCGTGAGAGTCGCTCCTTTTTGAATTACCAAAGAACCACCGAACCACCGAAACCTAATACTCAAATCAGTATCGCCTGCGATAGTGATCAAACCATAGACGTCTGTAAAACCCCCTCCTGCAATTGTCGCGCCCGTGTTAAACGTATAGGAACCAAGCTGCAGAATTGTCTGCGCGCCAACATTGAAGGAGCCGTCAGCAGTGCCGTGATCAATGTAAAACGTTCCCGCGTTTCCCTCAGCAAATGGTTGGATCGTGATATTGCCAGTGTTATTGACGGCCGTAAGGAATTCCGAAAAAGAGGGTGCACTCGGGGTACCGTTCTGAGTAACCACCAGGTTTCCGGCGTTGTTAAAACTACCTACCCAGGGAGGATTGAAATGCGGGAACGGGATATTTATCCCATTTATGACATCACCGGCTGGAAGGTTCCAGGTCGCTCCAGCCAAGTTGTTGATGGTTCCGCTAGGTTGGCTGCTATTGCCATCGCTCAAGTAGAAGAAACCTGTCTGATTTACAGTGCCAGAATTATTGATAGTACCGGTGAGGTTACCTGCGGATATGGTTGAGATCGAACCTGCCGCGAGATTGATCGTGCTAAGCTTAATCGCACCTCCCGCCCAATTTAGCCCCTCGTTGAGATTTAGGGCAAAATCGCCCGAGAGAGTCCCGTGGTTCAAAAAGAACCTTTGGATCGTAATGTTGCGATCCAGCGTAACGGCACCACTGTTGATGGTGGCGTCGTAGGTGACAGCTCCCGTGTTATTCGGGAAAGTCGGATTTGTGCTCCAATGGACTGTGTCGCCCCAATTGCCATTGCTTCCGTCCCAGATGGCGGAGAAGTCGGCTGAACTAGCGGTTTGCGGCAATAGCATTGCTATTACTAGCGCCAAACACAACGGCGATATCCGGAGGGTTCGTTTCATACCGCGATTGCAGCAGGTTTTCCGCGACCTAGCAAGGCTGGAAGCCTGAAAGAATCAATAGGACTTCGCCCAAACGACGCGACGGGCGCTTTTCCCGCCGGTGAAGATGCATTGCCCAGCCCCTCCCTCCGCGAAGGGTATAACGCGTACCGTTACCTTCAGATCACTCTTTACTTGTTCTTCGATTTCGCGCGAGCCGTTCCAATGTGCGAGGGCAAAGCCGCCGTGAATCTCAGGCTTTTCTGAATTCTTCGGCGTAAAGAAGTCGTAAAACTCATCCTTAGAATTAATCACACGCGTGTAAGTGTCGCGAAACTTCGTCGCCCGCTCCAGCAGGTTTTGCTGAATGGAATCGAGAATTTCACTAGCGTGCCTAACGAATTCTATACTGGAGAGAAAGTCCTTTGCCTTAACCGGTTGGTCGCGACGACCAACTGCTACCTGACCTGATTCCAAATCGCGTGGTCCTAGCTCAACTCGAATGGGCACGCCTTTCTTAATCCACTCCCAACTCTTAACGCCGCCACCGAGATCGCGCCGATCTACTTCTACTTCGATTCTGCCATCGGCATAACGAGCCTCCCGAAGTTGCGCGGCGAGCTTGTCGGCCGCTTCAAGCACGGCAACACGTGTCTCTTCCTTTGGCGTAATGGGAATGATGACAATGTGCGTGGGCGCAATGCGGGGCGGTAACACCAGTCCGTCGTCGTCGCTGTGCATCATGATGAGAGTGCCGATCATCCGCGTGGTCATGCCCCAGCTCGTGGTCCAGCCGAACTCCTGTTTGCCATCCCGCGTTTGGAACTGAATGCCGCTGGCGCGGGCGAAGTTTTGTCCGAGGAAATGCGATGTGCCGGCCTGAATGGCTTTGCGGTCCTGCACCATCGCTTCGATCGACAACGTTTGAACCGCGCCGGGAAAACGCTCGCTCTCGGATTTCTCGCCAGCGTAAACTGGAATGGCCACATGATCGCGTGCGAATGTTTCGTAGACGTTGAGCATGCGCTTCGTTTCTTCGCGCGCCTCAGCTTCGGTTTCATGAACCGTGTGGCCTTCCTGCCAAAGGAACTCAGTCGTGCGCAAAAAAATGCGTGGCCGCATTTCCCAACGAACAACGTTAGCCCATTGGTTGATGAGAATCGGCAGATCGCGATAGGACTGCACCCACTTCGCGTAACTGGCGCCAATGATTGTTTCTGAAGTTGGCCTAACGACTAATGGCTCAGTCAAAGGACTGGCCGGTTTCATTTTGCCATCCGGACCAACTTCGAGACGACTGTGGGTAACGACGGCGCATTCCTTGGCAAAGCCTTCGACGTGCTCGGCTTCCTTGGCAAAATAACTTAGCGGGATGAAAAGCGGGAAATAGGCGTTCTTATGGCCGGTGGCCTTGAACATAGCGTCGAGCTGACGTTGCATGTTTTCCCAAATGCCGTAACCCCAGGGCCGAATGACCATGCAACCGCGCACATCGGAAGGTTCAGCCAGCTCCGCTGCGCGGATTACCTGCTGATACCATTCCGGGAAATCTTCGTCGCGTCGCGGTGTGATCGCTGTTTTCGCTGTTTTTGCTTGTTCGGCCATCGGAAGCCGAAACATGTACGCGAGCGAAACGAAATCGCCAATGGGCAATTCGTCGTAGGGACGCGCCGGACGCTAGATTATTGTGGGCGCGACGCCCGCCTCTGCATCAAGGATTACGTGCGACCAGAATTTCGGTAGGTTCGCGGTACTCCGCGAAAGAGCCGGCAAATTCGATGCTGCACACGCTCCGATAAACCGCGTGCGTGCCGTAAGCGGCGCCCGCTACGTTGAATGCCGGATTGAAAATGTTCTTGCGATGTTTTCTTCCGCGCAATCCGTCATCGATGATGAGCCCGAGCACGATGTCGCGCGCGGTAGATCTGCCGTAGGAAAGATTTTCGCCCCACATCACCCCCCATCGCCCGTAACGATCCATGCGGCCGGCAACATCGCCATGACCCATGCGACCGTCCGCTTGTTCTACGCAATGATCGGCCGCGGCCCGGCACATGCCGGATGAGAGCGCGAGAGGTGCGAGTGGTCGCGCGCGCATCAGAAATCGGATCGCATCATCGAGCGCGTGTATGCCCTCTTTTGTCCGCACCATTGTCTTTCCGGAAAGAACGCGAATGTTGCCGTGAAAACTTGGGCGCATCGCCTCGATGTAAGCGGCGTAAGCCGCAGGATTAGTTCGCGCGAGATTCATTTCTCGGACAATCGCGCTCGGCGGAACACCGGCAGAATCAGTTCCCGCGTAAAGGGTCGAGACGATAAACGGAAGGGCGAGAACGAAAAGCAGCTCGCGCATTATGGACGTTTAGGAGCACGTAAAGTACCAATGCGGTTAGGCTTCCCGCTCGGATTCGCGTCGCAAAAACCACCTCGACGAAGGTTGACTTTTCGCCTGGCACCCGTAGCTTCGGTGCCCTTCCT
>DASTMV010000042.1:0-17341 GCA_035713885.1 Candidatus Udaeobacter sp.
TAGTACGTTGGGACGGCAAACACTGGATCGTGCTCCCCAGCCCGAATGTTGGCACATACGATATTCTCTTGGGAGTTGACATCGTGACGCGTAATGATGCGTGGGCCGTCGGCTATTCGCTCCTGCCCAACTTCGTCTATATCTAATGCATTGGGATGGCACAAGCTCGTCATTGGTAAGTGGTCCTACCGCTAATGGAAGCGTACTGAATTCCCTGAAGGGATTCAAACGTCGTGATGATACAGATGAGGTCTGGGCCGTCGGCGACAAAGATTTCGACGGCTTAACTAGTTCGAGCTTCACGCTTCATTATGATGGAACAGCTTGGAGCGAAGTTCCTAGCCCAAACATCGGCACTGGCAGTTATCTTGGCGGTATAGATGGAGCAACCCCTAATGATGTTTGGGCAGTGGGCTCTTCAAGTCTAGGTCTCCTTGCCATGCATTGGGACGGCGCCGCTTGGACGGTGGTGCCAACACCACTGGAGAACGCAACGTTCGCGGCCGTGAAGGCATTTTCCTCGACGAATGTTTGCGCCGTCGGAACTGCAATCGAAGGTTCACGGAACCAGCCTCTATCGGCGCGCTGGGATGGAGCACAGTGGTCTTTGATTCCAACCCCGCCTGTTACCGACAATTCAGGATTCCTCAGGGCAATCTCAGGTCGCGATCAATCAGTGTGGGCTGTGGGAGACCAAGGTCTTGGAAGCCATGATTTGCTCTTAACTTGGACACGGCAAAAAGAGTAATTGAGGAGTAGTTCTGATCTACTCACGTTTGACTGACATACGCTCGATAGGCGCACACCGTCGCTATTCAAGCCCAAGCGACGCGCATTTCTCATCCAGAGGAAACCACATGCCTGGAGTTTAAAACTGAAAATAGACAAACGGCACCTGGCTGGTAGCAGCGAATAACTCGAGGACCAGAAATGCGCATACATAGGCTGGAACCTGCACAGGCGCGGGTTGAAGTGCGAGCCGATCGATAAATTGCGTCCGTTCTTGTGCGACCGCCAGAAATAGTGATATAAAAATCAGCACGATCGTCCCGGTCGTTAGGAGGAATTCACCAGGCATATGTTGGAATCCGAATAATGTGCCTAGCACGTATCCGCTGGCCTGAAGGGTCCTTGGACGAAAGAAAGCCATGCTTACCGTACAGGAAAGAAACATCAGGCAAATGCTAAACGGCACAAACCAGCGTTGTTTCATAAAACGATCGACCGGTGTCCCGACCTTTACACGATCGAATATGCGGTAACCGACAAGCAACACGGCATGATAAACGCCCCAAGCTACAAACGTCCAATTAGCCCCATGCCACAGTCCCACCAGTATCATCACTACAAACATGTTGCGGTATAACGCGAGCCGCCCTTTCCTTCCCCGGCTGAATGGCATGAACAAGTAGTCCCGAACCCATGTGGACAGGGTTATGTGCCACCTTTGCCAGAAATCGGGCGGATTCCTGGCGAGGAATGGACGGGCAAAGTTCAGTGGGAATTCAAAGCCTAATAGCTTTGCGCAACCACGAGCAATATCGGTGTAACCGGAGAAATCGAAAAAGACTTGCATAAAGAAAGCAATCGACCCTGACCAAGCAGCCAACCAACCGGGGTGCGCTGTCGGATCATTAAAGTACGAGTCTGATACGACAGCGAATCGATCCGCGAACACCATCTTCTTTATCAAACCAGAGACGACAAGGATGATTCCGCTCTGAATCATGATCGCGGCCGGCGACTTCCAAAACTGGATCTGCGAGATGAACTGGCGCGCACGAATGATCGGCCCGGCGATAAGATGAGGGAAAAACGCGATAAAGAGCGCGTAATCGATGACGTTCCTAACCGCCTTCATCTTTCCCCAATAGACGTCAAACGTGTAAGACAGACTGGCAAACGTGTAGAAGCTGACTCCGACAGGAAGAACGATTTGCAACACAACCGATGACCGAGGTACGCGGAGGATCTCTGCTAATGAGCCAGCAAAAAAGTCGTAATACTTAAAGAAGCCCAAGATGCCCAGATTCACTACCAGGCTAACAGTGAGTAAAAGCTTCTTACGCCCGACAGGGGCAGTCTCCAGCAAAATCCCAAGGTAGTAGTCAACCACGGTCGAGGTCAAAATGAGCACGATGAATCTCGGGTCCCACCACATGTAAAAAACATAGCTCGCGAGTAGCAGGCAGATTTTCCCGAAGCGAAACGGCATGCTATAGAAAAGCCCCGCCACCATGAGAAAGAAGATCCAGTACTGAAAGCTGTTAAATAACATTGAACGATGCCTTGATTCCTAATGTGTTTCCGTTCCACGCGGTGGATTCACCACAAGCTGAGACTCGACTTTGTGCTGTGGCTTCCAATTTGCTGATAAAACACGCCCCATTAGTTCGGACACGACCCTTTCAGTGAATCGCTGCCGCCCTTTCGCGTTAAGATGGAATGCGTCAAAGTAGTATTCAGGCTTTTCCAAAAAATCGAAAGTGTGTTCAGGAAGCGAGAAAGCGCTTTTCTGAATCACAGAGTCCGGCAGAACGGAATCGTATCTCCTGCTAAGTACAGGAAGCTCGACGAAAGGACCGCGAGGCACAGGCGTAAGCACAATCGCGGTGAGACTTTTCGCGTAGCGCTTCATTATTCGCGGAATCCACTCCCGTTGTAGCTCTATCGAGTATTCCGTTTCCGATGAAGAGGGCTGTATCAAGCTCTTTAGGAAAGCCAGCCTCTGGGCTTCTGTAAGTCTTGCCGGGAAGGTCACCTGCCCTGTCGCTGGATCGTAGGTTGTGCCCACTAGATCGTAATCCCGTCCCTTGTACGCTGCGCGCGAATGCATTCTCGCACCTTCCTGCTCAAGATCTCTCATTCTCGCCAAGGGATGTTCTAAAAGATCAATAACATCGTCCTGGTAGGCGAGGCCGCGAAGTATTGACGCGGTAAACGCCCTCAATCGTCCTGACCATCGTTGAAAGCCCGAAGCGAAAGAAAAGCAATCGCGGTATCGTAACAGCGGAGCGGTCATGGAGATCCGCAGAGCGTCGGCGCCTTTAGGTTCGTAACCGATTCCATAAGGAATCACAATCGCCCAATATCGTCGGCTGGTTGGGTCGACTTCACGAACCATGTAGTACCATGTGTTAGCCGAAGCAGCTGGTTCGGCAAGACTGATAAACTCAAGTCCAGCAGAAGAACCAAGCTCATTCGCAAGGGTACTAGAGAAACCCTCAGCCATACGTGAATCGCCCAGCACCAGCACCTGTTTCAAACCGGATGTGGCGCGCTCGTTCTCTGCTCGCGTAGACTCAGCGACACGTCCTGCATACGAATCCGGAGCCAGGATCGAGACATACAATCCGGAGTGAAAGATAATACCATCCACACAAAGAAAGGCGGCGATTGCGAGCAAAAGATTGCGACCAACATGGAGCGGCTGAGGCGACGTACTTGGCTCCGTCGGAAATGTTGTTCGCAGCGGTCCGGTCGAACTGAGATAAACCGCGAGATACAAAACGACTGCTAAAACCAAAATCAGCCCCCATTGCCTTACTCCTCGCCACGAGGCCACCGGTTCAGAGGAGATGCTCTCGGTGAAACCAGAAACAACCACTTTCGCGAGTAGCATTCGCCGCTGATCATCGCCGTATAGTTCGAAAACATACCGCTTGTTCCCGATCCAGCGAGCGACCCGGCTTCCGGTTGCGCCTTTTGCAAAAAGAACAGGCTTTGCGCCGTTCTGGGTGACAAACACGAAGCCAGACAATTCCTTACCTGTGTTCCATTGAATTTGCGTGCTGCCATTCCCATTTGTGAGTTTTACGTGCTCGGGTGTGGCTGAAATAACAGGCTTATCGGAAAGCGCTTCTGAACCATTGGCAGATGTATGTTGCTGGCGAGCGGCCCCCAGCGTGGGCAATGTCCCAGAATAAACGGCAACACAGGTCAAAAAAAACGTGATTACCAAGCGAATGAGACGGTGGTTCGAAAGACCCAATGAGTGGTGCAGTTTCCGCTGCCCACGCTTATCCCCGTCGCCTGTCACATCTGCAATAATCATAATTGCGCATCCATGAACTGCCGCTGGATCGTGAGGCGTCTCTCGTTGGCCCTGCGGCCTGTGAAACTCGCCGCAATCAGCACCCCGACCAGGGCCCCTGTCATATCCAAGCACACGTCGCGAACTGACGGCGTGCGCGACTTAACGAATGTCTGGTGAAACTCGTCGCTGATAGCAAACAGTGCGCAACCCAGAAGAACTGCGCCAAAACAGATAGTGTTTCTGGTCCGAAGAGACGGACGACTGTGAAGTAAACGCCACAACAGAAGAGCCAGGATCGCGTACTCAATTACGTGAGCGCATTTGCGGACGACGACCGAGACCATGTACGTGGTGTTCGGCGACGCTCCCGGTTTTAACCAAAGCAAGAACGGAACGATGTAACGTGACGTATGCTCCGACGACAGGAGATTGGTCGAAGCGCCAAACATCACTCCAAGCCAAATCAGCAGCAGTAGCCAGTACTTAAGGAAGCGTCGCATTTGGGTTGTGGGACCTCTACATCCGATGCCAAAATAGGTGGTGTTGAACAGAAACGCCCTACAAACTTAGAAATCTGAAATCCGCAAGCCGCAATCAGCAATCCGCAATAGACACCCCCCTCACCTTCCAACCGATTTTCGTCGAGCGAATGTGGGGCGGGCGCCGACTCGAATCCGTGTTCGGTAAGAGCCTGCCGCCGAAGGTACGCATTGGTGAGTCGTGGGAAATCGTCGATCGTCCCGAAGCACAAAGCGTGGTCGACAAAGGGCCATTGCAGGGAAAGACACTGCACGAACTCTGGACGTATTGTCGTGAAATATTTGGAGAGGTTCCGGACGCAGCACGCTTTCCACTGCTGATCAAAATTCTCGATGCTAGCGAGAAGCTTTCGCTGCAAGTACATCCATCAGAACTTGTCGCCAGCAGCCTGGGCGGCGAACCTAAGACTGAGTTCTGGTACGTAGCCGCCGCGGATCCGGGCGCCGAGCTTTCTCTTGGGTTTCGCACAACGATCCCGAATCATCGATTTACCGAAACGCTCCGCGATGGGACGATTACCGATCACATTCACAAAATTGCTGTCCACCAAGGCGACGCCGTGCTCCTCCCGGCGGGACGAGTTCACGCTGCGGGCGCAGGCAATCTGTTAATCGAAATCCAACAGAACAGCGATACGACTTACCGTTTGTTCGATTGGAACCGGAGCGACCCTGCGACCGGCGCACGACGCGAGTTGCACGTAGCCAAAGCTGTCCAATGCATCAACTTCGAAGACATTCAGCCGAAACTGATTCAATCGGAAGGCGAATTACTGATCAGCCACAGACTGTTTGAAATCCGGAAATGGGTCCTTGACGAAGCGCGAGAGGTGGTGCCGTTAGGCCAATTCGCAATCGTTTGTTGTCTCACTGGGAGTTTCAGTTGTGCAAAGATCGAGTTAGCCCCAGGACAGAGTTTTCTCGTGCCAGCCAGTTTGCAGAACCGGCAACTAAAACCACTCGCACCGAAAACAACTTTGTTGCGGGTGACAATTCCCAAACTGTAGGGCTGTTTTATACGTGCTGAACCAAAATAACAACGGGGCCATAGATAAGCCACGGCTGCTTAGATCCAAAGCCAGGGCCGGTAAATCGACTCCCGATTTCTAATCGGCTGCACCTTTGTTCTCTCCAACGATGTTTCGTCCCGCGGCATCGATACGATTAAAATGGCTGCTCCGCATACCGAAAAACAGAAGACAACAATCGCGAGCTTTGATACTCGATTCACAGATTGGTCCCAGGTGTAGCCTTGCGCTCAGGTGTAACGCTGCCCTAGTCGACGGAGGTAAGTAAAGCTATAAATTCCTGTTGCGTGTCCATCTGCCCAGCGAGGCTGCAACGCGTAACCCCCAACAACGTCAAACCCGGCGAGCTGGAAACTTTCTTCGGTATAATTCAAATGAGGACGAGAAATATGGCCGAGTACATCGGGCTCGCCGCCGCACCCGGCACACGGGCATGCGCGCCTGAGCATTTCAAGAATCAAATATGATTCCGCCCCGTCGTTCCAGGCAATCGCCAGTTCGTTCCCGATTTTCTGGATGTTGGTTGGCTCGAGTCGCATAATCCCAATTTCCTGCAATGAGCGACTGCTTCGCAGCTGTCGAGGACGATCTACAGATCGCCCTTTTTTGATCTCCTTTCTCCGAAAATCGCCGTCCCCACCCGTACCAGTGTTGCACCTTCCTCTATCGCAATTGGAAAATCTGCCGTCATTCCCATCGAGAGTTGCGCGAGATCAACCCGAAATTCGTTTTGCAGTCGATCCCGAAGGCTGCGCAATTCAACAAAATATTTCCGGGAACCTTCCGCTTTTTCGGCCAGCGGTGGAATTGTCATGAGTCCCAGGATCGATAATCGTGATAGCGTGAGCAGCTCTTCCATTTGGTCGCGAAGCTTGGCGGAAGAAAATCCAAACTTACTTCCCTCGCCTGCAACGTTGACTTCAAGCAGAACGCGCGGATGCAAACCTTCTTCCTCAGCGATCCGGTTTATGTCTTCCGCGACGGCAAGCGAATCTACGCTGTGGATCATTTCAAATAACGGCAACGCATGACGCACTTTGTTCTTTTGTAGATGTCCAACGAAGTGCCACCGGATGTTCGAGGGTAACTGAGGAATCTTCCCACGCGCTTCCTGCACCCGGCTCTCGCCGAACAGCGTCTGGCCGACGTCGATAGCTTCGCGAATTTGCTCGGCTGAGTGGGTTTTTGTTATTGCGACCAGCTCAATTTCCTGAACCGGACGACTGGCCTTCAGTGCGGCTTGCGCCATCTGTTCGCGCACACGCTCAAGGTTGTCGGCAACCGAGTTCATGCAGAACTGTAGAACAGGCGTTGCACCTGCCAACAAATCAATGAAATGTTGTCAAAGCACGCCAATCTCGTCGCACGAACTGGCCCGCTGGTTGCGGCGCGTGCGGGCACCTGCCGCGGTTCTGGGTGACACATTATTTCCTCGCCAATCGCTCTGTAATCCCACAGAACGACTGATCATGAATCGTTATTCAATTCTTCTTCCAGTGGTCATTGCAGCAATCATCTGTTCCAGCCTTCTCGCCCAGGAAAAAACTGCTCTGCAAGCTGCTGCGACGATACACAGCGGGAGATGAGATCGCGATACCTGGGGCGCAAGAAATGGTCCTTGATTGGTCTCCCAAGCCAATCACCTCGCCTGCCATTCGGCAGATATAGCCGTCCAATCGCCTGCGCTATAATCATGGTCCTCTCCGCGTTCGACTTGAACGCAGGCGCACTTGCAACGAGCGCGAGAGTCGACATCGACCAGGTCCCCACATGGTCCAAGCAAGACATGGATTTTTTTCTGCACGGATCAATGGGGACGGAAGTCATTCCGGAGAGCGTCCTGATCGCATTCATAAAGATTTATCCCGATCTATTTCCGACCAGCGACCTTTCGCACCTCGGTTTGATTCCCGACACACGGTTTGGTTGGCCGATCGGTCTTAGTCGGAAAAACGTGAAGCACCTCGGGGGATTGTCAGCCGTCGGGATCAATTGCGCTTCCTGTCACGTCGCACAAATCACCTCGACGTCCGAGACAGAACCCATCCGCATTCTCGGTACCACCAGCCATTTCGATGTCGAAGGATTCTTTCGATCGATCATCGCTGCCACGTTTAGAAGCTCAGATCCAGACGATATGAAAAAATTACTTGGCATTTATCTCAATACCGAGCCCAAGGCATTTGATGCGCTATGGCGCAACCAGCAGGACAAGATTGTTGCGATGATGAAAGGCGACCCATTCGGAACAAAAGACGTCGAGCCAGGCGACCTGCACAACATCGACCGCGCCGAATTGCAGCAATCTTTTAACGCAAATATCGATCTTGCGGCGCGCGCGCATTCGATGCTGAAGCTCTTTCATAACATGCGATCTGCACTGCATGTCCCCGATGAACCGCCGGACAAAGCGCCGCCCTCCTCCGGGCCCGGGCGTAACGACGCGTTCGGGCTTCTTGCCGCCAGTCTGCTGCGCGCGCCGCAACCATACTCCCCTATCAAGTTCGGTTTGGTTTGGAACGTGGACAAGCGTACCTGGGTGCACTGGGACGGCAACACCAAGTCGCCCCTCTCGCGCAACCTGTTGGCTTCGCTCGGGCTCGGCGCTCCGCTGCACGGTAAACACGCCGAACTCGAATTTGAGACTGTAAAGCGCCAAACCGATTTGACTGAAAAAATCCGGGCGCCTCGTTATCCGTTCAAGATCGACTTGGAGGCGGCGAAACGAGGTGCTTCGCTGTTCGCGACAGATTGCAATTCCTGTCACGCAGGTCCAGAGAGCGATGCCCGTTTGTACCCCGTCAGCGAAGTTGGCACCGATCCACATCGCGCCGAGATGTTCACGCAAAAATTGGCGGACGGTTTCAACAAATTTTTAGCCGAACTGGAAGCCGAAGGGTATCAGCCACCCAAAGAGATCGGAGTCCGCAGCACGGGAAAATATTTTGCGCCGACGCTGAATGGCGTCTGGGCGCGTTCGCCTTATCTGCACAATGGATCCATTCGAACAATGGAAGAACTGCTGACGCAGCCGATTCAGCGCGAAAAAACTTTTCACCGCGGTTCTCGCATGTTTGATGAAAAATCGATGGGCTACACCGATAGCGGGACTTATCTGATCGACACGACAACGCCCGGAAATTCGAACGCGGGTCATGACTACGGAACGAACCTATCAGCCGCGGAGAGACGCGACCTGGTCGAGTATCTTAAGACTCTGTAGTCTTTTTTCGATTGTCATCCTGCGACGGTAGCGGGCAATTTCCAAGGCTGCGGATTGGCGTTACATCCACAATCCGAATTCCAGCTGGCTGATGCTCGATTGACCAGACGAGCGCCGTGAGGATCTGAGCGATCGTAACCAATCCGAGCCGCTGTGCGGATTCTCGAGTGCCAGGCAATAGTTCGAGCGCCCAGTAGAATGGCAGGATCAGATAAGGCCAGCGATGGCCAGGGCCGAGAACGTACCACGGTCGCAGAAATGTGGCGGCCACTCCGCTGCCGCGAATCATCGCCTCGCCTGCGCTGCGCACTTCGATGAACGCCTTCATCATCGGTGCCGGCTGCGCCACGCTCATATAGACGAAATGCCGGATGCCGGCGTCACAAGCGGCCTTGATGGCAACCTTGATGGAAGCAAGATCGATATCGTGAAATTGTTTCGCTTTCGCCGGACTTGGGTGCGGTGTGCCTATTAAATGCACAAACGCCTGCGCACTGCGGACATCATTGGTTTACGAATCCATTCGCAATGCATCGCCAATCACGCCTGTAGCCCCCGGCGGCAATTTCAACACGGACGCTCGCCTAACAAGCGCCGTCACGCTGTGCCCAGGCGTCGCCAGTATGGGAATCAGCCGCCTGCCGATGTAACCGGTGCCACCGGCAATGAAAATTTTCATTCCCAGCAGATTCTAGGGCAGGTGCACCCCTGCCAATGCAAAAACGGCAATGCGATCCTGACCTACAACATTTTACAGAATCCAAACCATTCCCCGCGCGAAGCTTTGCCCCACGCCGGCAGCGGCGTTCGTACTTTAAATAGAAGAGCGCACAGGCCACTCGCGACTTTCTGCCAATTTTTGCATTGCCACGCCGTGCGACGATTCCGAATACTCACAGCATGATTACAAAAAATATCGGCATGCTTCTGCTCGCGATTTATCTCATAGCGGTTGGGGTTGTGACACTCACCGGTCTTGGAATCGGCATCATCACTGGTGTGTTGGCGTTGCTTGCTGGAATCTTCATCTTGATCGGTCGTTAGCCGTCGAACTTAGCCAAGCAGGTCAATCATTTGGCTGGCCAGTTTGGGCCCGATGCCGCTTTCTTCGTGCTTGAAGTAGATGAAGGCGTCAGTCCAGTTTGGTTTTTGATCACGAACGAAGTCAGCCCAGTGTTCGACACCTGAGGTGTTGTAGTCTTCACGGCGCAGGCGGAGATAGCCGTAAGCTGCGGTAACCTTCTTCGGTGTAGCAATTGTGTCGGTATCCGCGATGCAGAGCGCAACATTGCGAGATTTCAGCAGATCATAGATTTCGTCATCAAACCAAGAGTCGTGACGGAATTCAAACGCCGCGCGCATGTCTGGAAATTCGCGCAGAAACGAAGTCAGTACGTCCGCATCTTTTTTGAAGGTTGGCGGAAGCTGAAACAGGACCGGGCCAAGTCGGTTGCCGAGACCGGTGATGATTTTGCAGAAATATTCAAGTGTATCGGAACAATCGCGCAGCTTGGACCAATGAGTGATTTTCTGCGGCGCTTTCAGCGCGAAACGAAAATTCTCCGGCGTTTGCGCCTTCCAGTTTTGGACGGTCTTCTGTGCGGGGATGCGGTGAAAGCTGTAGTTAATTTCCGTCGTACAAAATCGCTCTGCGTAAAACGGCAGCATTTTCG
Organism: Candidatus Udaeobacter sp.; assembly: GCA_035713885.1. GTDB lineage: Bacteria > Verrucomicrobiota > Verrucomicrobiia > Chthoniobacterales > UBA10450 > Udaeobacter. The sequence continues at coordinate 10,500 of DASTMV010000042.1, forward strand.
CAGCCGGCAAGTCCTCCGGATAAAAGTTTCCTTTCCATTCCGCATACTGAAATCCAGAGGTGCCGATCCAGAAGCTCATGTTGTACATTCGCTTCAACACTCCGCTGAGGCAAAACCTTCAGCCCGGTAAAAAGCTTGCGCACGCGTCCGCCACGTTGACTGCCCCCGAATCAGGTGTAGCGGAAAAGTTCTTCGGTTTCTCTAATCTGTAGAACTGAGAGCCTTTTACTGCCGCTTCAACCAACAAGGAGAAAAAATGAAAAAAATATTGTTAAGCATCGCTTTGGCGTTCGTAGCGCCGTTTGCGTGGGCACAGGTTTCGCAGACTACCACCACAACGACTACGACTGACGCTGACGGAACGATCACAGAATACACTCCCGGCAGCGCAATCGTGCTAAGGGAGACCAGTGGTCCGGTTCATTACCGCTTTGGCAATACTGTCACGTATGTGACACGGAGCGGCCGTACTTTGGACGCGGATGCTGTAAGGACAAGAGTCAAAGTGGGTGTGCCCGTCCGCGTGCATTACAGTAAGACCGGTCCCGACATGGTCGTGGACCGAGTGGTCGTCGACCAAGATTGATCATTAAATATTGTTCGTCTCGCGCCTTTCTGTTCGGCCCATGCGCGGGCAGAAAAGGCGCGTTTTCTTTTAACGACCGATGCGAATCGCAGATTATTAGGCAAGATCTCGCCTCAAGCGATTTGAAAAATGCAGCGACATCCGCGTCAAACATCGCTTCCGGATTTTATGACGGCGGCAAGCTGGCCGTTCGGGACGGCATTTACAACTGGAACACGGCACAGCTGATCGCCGCTGCGAACACGGAAGAAAAAAAGGGAAACAGCAGTTTTGAGCTTTTTTCTGGCAATGGGGCATCGTTTGCATGCGGGCAGACCATGCGGCAGCCACTTATAAAGGAGCAGGATATAACTCAATAACCCCTGACGAACACGACTACCCAAAGAACCTTTACCGCGGAAGCGAACGGGACAATCACACAATACAGTCCAAGAAGCGTCATTGTTCTGAGGGGATCAAACATGGTCGTTGATCGCGCGATCCTTGAAGAAGATTGAGCCATATTTCGTTTGGCGACCTGTCTTTCGTTAACAGAAAGAGCAGACCCGCATCTCTCTCTTCATTTACAGACCAATTTGAAGCGCACTAAGACCGGACAACGTCTGACGGACGAAATGTTTGTGTTATGAATCTGCAAATGAAGGGGAACTGGAACCAAATTAAGGGCAAGCTTAAGCAAAAATACGGTCAGTTGACTGACCAAGACCTTACCTTTGCCGAAGGAAAAGATGATGAGCTTTGGGGGCGCTTGCAAGAGAAGCTGGGCAAAACCAAAGACCAGCTTCGCGCCGAGATTGAGCAGATGTGATTGTCCGGTCTGAAGCTCAGGCCCTGCAAATTTGCCTTTAGCGGAGGTTGCATGCAGAGCACGCTCGAAACACGAACTTAAATAACTAATTAGGCTATGCGTTTTATCCTGCTTCTAATCCTGCTTTTGGTGGTCATCGCCGCGTTGCCGGCATGGCCGTATAGCGCCGGTTGGGGATATTATCCTAGCGGCGGGCTGGGCTTATTACTAGTGATCATATTGCTGATCGTTTTGCTGCGCTAGCCGCCAAGCTACGGGTAAACGATTCGCTATCTGCGCTCAGACTTTGTGTCTCAGCGGCCTGAGTGCATGTGTGAGTTTTTGCAAACCTAGCTCCAACCGCGTCTTGACTGTTCCAAGCGGTGCGTGGGTTAAAGCAGCAATTTCTCTGTGGCTCAGTCCATTAAAGAAAGCCAACTCAACCGCTTCGCGTTGAAACTGGGGCAATTCCCGAATGCTTTTGTTCAGAAATTTTCGGAGATCGTTTAAAATAAGTTTCTCAGTCCCATCACGACGGGGAAGTTGTGATTCCTGGACGACTCGTTTTTCGTAGCGCTCGCACGCCCGGGAATAAGCCTGACGCCGGCGCAATCGATCGATGGCACGCCGGCGAGCAATAGTGACCATCCACCCCAGCGGTTTTCCAGCCTTGGGTGAATAGCGGCCCGCTTCTTCCCAGACTTGAAGAAAAATTTCCTGCAAAACATCATCGGCTTCGGCTTCTTCATGAACGACGCCGTCTATGGTGGCTCGCAATCTTTTACTATGCCGGCCGTACAACTCAGCAAGCGCTTCGTGACGCCGGCTCGAGATATCTTTCATCAAAATTTCATCCGGAGCCGATGTTACTCCGGGCTCATCAAGAGTAGCCCCGATCATACGCGGCAAGCCTGCATTCGCAGCGTTGAGTCAGGCACGCGGTATTCGCGCTTTTCTCTTTTCACCCGCCAATTCGTTTCAAGCGCGCGAATGGCCCGCGTCGATGGATAGACCCACTGATGCAGCGCCGACGTGCATCCCAGGGTGGGACAACACAGCTTCAACTTCCCTCCTGGCAAGCGACGGATATCCACTTGCCGGCCTTTGAACTTTCTCCCACAAACAACGCAGACGCGCTGGTCGTCGAGTGATTTCCAACTTCTGATCGGATCGCCTGCGCGCAACGTCGCGAGCCGATCTTCGAGTTTCAGATAAGCGATCATAACACAAAGAGGCTCTGCTCATTGCGTCGAGCCTACAATCAGGAGCGTGGCTGATTGTGTGATCGGACAAAACCTTATGATGCGATCACGATGGCGCGACTGATCACCCATTGGAGCACCGGCCGAATGAGCGTGCCGCTTCGCGACGGCTCCACTGAGTTTGGTTTAGCGATCTGAATCGCCTAAACTCCCGCAACGTTCTCGGTGCGTGAATCAAGGTTGCCGTGCTTTGGCTGACAAACTAAAGCGATTGATTCCGCCAGCACCCTCGGATTAATATCAAGCACGACGCCTGAATTCCCGCGGGCCGGGTTTGCAGTCGCTGCATAATCTTGCTCTCAAGCAAGTCTAAATAAGAGACAGAAAGGAAACGTTATGGCTGGAAAAAATAAATCTACAGATTCAGTGTACAGAGTTACCGAAGTAATCGGCACAAGTGCGGACTCCTGGGAGGACGCGGCCAACAATGCGGTCCAGACCGCCGCGGGCACATTACGTGATCTGCGCATTGCCGAGGTGGTGAAGATGGATGTCAAAATCGAGGACGGCAAAATCGTCGAGTATCGTTCGCGCTTACAACTGTCATTCAAGTACGAAGGCTAGTCCGACATATACCGCAGTGGTGGTCGAGCATAACCGCCGTTCGATCGCATCTAGAACCTTCTCGGACATCTGAGCGTGAGTCATCATGACCTGATGAAGAGCAAAATTCCGGGACTGCATCACGTCACTGCGATCGCCGGCGATCCGCAGCGCAACCTCGATTTCTATGTTGGACTCCTCGGCTTGCGTTGCGTCAAACGCACCGTGAATTTTGACGACCCTGGAACATATCATTTTTACTTTGGCGATCATCACGGCACGCCCGGAACGATTCTGACATTTTTCGCGTGGCCGGGCGCGCGACGCGGAATTCGCGGTACCGGACAGGTCGAACGCATAGCGTTTGCAATTTCAACAGATTCACTTGGGTACTGGGTCGAACGTTTGAAACGACACGAAGCGACAACTGAGGAAACGTCGACGCCCTTCGGTGAAGAGGAAATTCGATTGCTTGATCCTGATGGACTCCTAATTGAGCTGATCGCGGTAGTGTCGCGTGCCAACGTTGAGCCGTGGCCGCATAGCCCAGTCCCAGCAGAGCACGCAATTCGCGGTATTCACAGGATTTCCATGGCATTGGATGGTTACGAAAAAACTGCGCGGTTACTGACTGAGACGTTCGGGTATCGTCTGACTGATACATCGAAAAACCGATTTCGCTTCACGTCGGTGGATAACTTTGCACCGGGCAGAATCATTGATGTAGTTTGTCTACCCGACACCTCGATGGGGCGAGTCGCAGCGGGTTCAGTACATCACATTGCGTTTCGCGCGAAAGATGAGATCGAACAGCTCCAGTGGCGCGAACATTTGGTTAACCTTGGTTATAATGTCACGCCAGTGATGGATCGCGTTTACTTTCAGTCCATCTACTTCCGCGAACCCGGCGGGGTACTCTTTGAAATCGCCACTGAGTCACCGGGTTTCACTCTCGACGAAAAACTGGAAGAACTTGGCACGCGTTTGAGGCTTCCGCCGTGGCTGGAATCGGTGCGCTCACAAATCGAAGAGATTCTGTTGCCAATTCAACTACCCGCGAAATCATTAGCAGCCTGACGCGAACGTAATTCCGTTACCTAGTCCCCCGACGTGCTCCTGACACGCTTGAGTTCCAGCTTCGTGGTATTATACCCACATTAAACGGTTCGTGGTTACAATTTACAGAGATCGTGCAATGTAGCCACCGGTTGAACAGTGGCTCGACTGTGGCAGTTTGGTTGTGATATCTCCGAACGCTCCCGAAAGATGCCTAAAATGAAAGCAAACAGGTTGGGATATTTCCGCTGAGAGATATTCGAGCTTGAAAAACTCCCTTATACGATTCCAAAGTCCGTTCTTTCTGGCCCAGCCTATAATGCTGCTCCTGCTCGTAACAGGAATAGTGGCCGTTGCACAAGTCTTTGGGGGGGACATTAAGGATGATGATCGTGACTCTACCATCGAACGGGCGTCACCGCGGACTCGAGTAATCTACGAAACGAACTTTCGCAGCAGCACAATTCAGGCATTTAATTTGACACGGTCATATCTCGGTATTTTCGCCAGGCCGATTCAACCGACGGGTATAATATTCGACGATGCTGGGAATCTTTACGTCTGCAGCGATAACGATCCCGAATCTTCGATTTTGAAGTTTACGCCCGACGGCACTGGCTCGGTATTTGCGAATAGCGGGTTGGACGGCCCGCACGGCCTTGCGTTCGACGATGCGGGCAATCTTTACGTAGCAAATGCGAAGAACAATACAGTTATCAAATTTAATTCGGATGGAGTCGGCAGCATTTTCGCAGATCGAACGGATGGTTTGATGCACCCTTTTGATTTGGTCTTTGACGGCTCTGGTAATCTGTATGTATCAAACGCCCACGGCGGGCCGGCGCGTAAGGGTAGTATCTTCAAATTTACTCCCGATGGAGTTGGATCACTCTTTGCAGATACTGGTCTTCAAACTCCGTTTGGACTCGCATTTGACCAGGGCGGCAATCTTTATGTGTCAAACGTGGACAGCGACACAATCGAGAAGTTCGCGCCGGACGGGACTGATCTGGGCGTGTTCGCCAGCACTGGATTGAACGAGCCACTCGGGATAATGTTCGATGCCGCTGGGAATCTTTATGCAGCGAACAAGGGAAATGACATAATAGAGGAGTTTGCGCCGGACGGGACTGACCTTGGAGTATTCGCTCACACTGACCCAAGACCGCACTTCCTAAAGATGTTCACGCCAGGCAACCTGCATATCGCCAAAAAGGAATTTAAGAGTGCTAGGAAGTGATGTAGTTAGGAACACGCGTTACAGAACGCCAGGCTATCCAAACTGTGGGTACGATTCAGCTACTCACCTGAATGTCGTCGCGGACGGTGTGTTTGAATAGTCGGAATCAACAGACCCGTTGGTGGTTCGGATTCGGTAGAAATATTTGGTGTTAGGCTCAAGTCCGTTCGTATCTCTGTAGCTTTGAGCATTTGCACCCACCTGGTCAATCTGAGCGTAATTGCCCGTCGGCGCCTTTTTCCGTTCAATTTTGTAGCCTGTTTCAGTGTGCGAGTTGTCGATCCAGGTAAGATCAATCCGACTTGAGGAAACTGCTGTTGCAGTAGCGGACGTCGGCTTCGCCAACGGAGTAGTGCCACTGGTTTCATTTGAAAACGCCGAGTCTCCAGCTGTGTTAGTTGCACAAACCCGATAGTAATACAGAGTGCCATCCAAAAGCGCGGTGTCGCCGTCGTTATAAGATGTTATGTTCGGTGCTGTTGTTCTAATGTCGCTATAGGTTCCTGTCGTTCCCTTTTTTCGCTGGATCTTGAACCCCGATTCGTTCGCGGAGTTGTCGCTCCAAGCGAGACTGACCTGATTTGGCAGGAGAAATGTAATTGAAAGTCCGGATGGTGGGAGTGGAATGTTGTGAAGCGTCGTAACTTGTTTCTCGTTCGAGTAGGCAGACGTTGTATCAGTATTATAAGCGCGCACTCGATACCAATATTTAGTCGCTTCACTGAGACCTGAATCAGTGAAAGACGTTGCATTTGCATCGACAGTCGCGATTTCAGTATAATTTCTGTTCGTCACCGCACTGCGTTCGATCTTGAAACCGACTTCAGTCGCAGATCGATCCGTCCAGGTTAAAAGCGCCTGGGACGAGGATAATGCCTGCGTACCTAAGCTGCCCGGAGAGGTGAGCAACGTCGTGATCGATTTTTCGTTAGAGTACGCTGAAACTCCTCCTGCGTTCACGCCCTGGACTCGGTAGTAGTATTGCGTTCCCTCGACCAGACTGGTAATGCTGGTGGCTATTGTATTGGGCCCGAGTGTGCTTACTAATGCATAAGTTCCACTCGCTCCAATCTTCAACTCAATTCTGTAACCTAATTCATTAGTGGCGTTGTCACGCCAGGTAAGATTCGCCGACCACGGACCACCAGAGGTTCCATTTAAGTTAGTTGGTGCCCGTGGAGCAGGCGGAGTTACTGTGAGAAGAGTATTCGCAATATCGATGACCGGACTCATTAATGGGTCCTTCAGGTCGGCCTCATAGATCTCCTGATACTGAGTCCCAAAATGTGTGCCAATGATGATCGCATTAAGCAGAATGTCCTGTTCATCGTCGGGTATCCCGCCGTTCATCCGATACGTATCATCTCC
>DASTMV010000043.1:0-8389 GCA_035713885.1 Candidatus Udaeobacter sp.
TCGTGCAAAACCCCGACAAAAACTGGCGTGCCATCGATGAGCTTAAGGTTAGCGTGTTCCTGCGCGGGCGAGACGGCAAACCGGGGGAGATTCTCGCATCAACCACCATCGGCGGCCGTTTCCTTCAGTGCGCTCAATGGAGTCCTGACTCTCAATTTTTGCTGTTCACCACAAGCCCTTCCCGCGGAGGGCATGGAGGGTGGCATTTTGAGACATTCGTCTATTGTGCAGGTGACCATAGCTTCAGGGGCGACCTTGAGGACGTGTTGGGAAATGTCCTCGCCCCGGACTTCCACTTTGAGTCACCGGATGTTGCGGTGCTGACGGCTTCTGATTATCAGGCTCCCTCGACGGCGGGGGAGGACCCGCCGACCAAACAGCTGAGGGTCTCGCTCGGTGAAGTTGTTAATAAATTGGATCGTTTACGCTGAAGCCCAGTTATGTGCCCAACCATCGAATCGAACTCAGCTGCGGAAACTTTGCCGCATCCGCATTGAACCGAAAGAACTCGGCGATCGCTAAAGATCATCGCATTAACTGGAACCGATCCTAAGTCTGCTATTATTCATGACCTCTTTCGTCATGGCTGACGGAAAGATGTCTGACGCCGAGATAAAGCAAAAACTGCTCGGCTACTGGTTCAGCCCACGGCACGGTTATCATATCGCGGCGGACGGCATCGTTTATATGTGTCCACGGAAGTATGCCACAACAACGAACCATTGGGCCGTAAAAGATGGAAAATTCTACTGGGATAGCGACCCTCACACAATCGTCACGCTGAACGACAAGAAGTTTGTATATCGAGAAATCGGCCTTCAGGGTGCGATCTTTACCTTGATCAGAGGCACCAAAAAAGAAGTCGACTCGGAATAAAAGTATGAGCGGACTAGTGATCATGAGAACAATGATCCACTCAAAGCGGAATAGCTCTCGCGTGCGTTGTCCGTCAGCGTTCGAGCGAGCCTAATCGGCATAGTCGCATCCTGATAGCCAGTGGCGTCTGGGGCGCAGGCTGCGCCCATCAAGCGCAGTCAGGTCATAGCCTCAGCCTTTAGGCGCGAGCGAGGCCACTAATTTCTCGAAGCGTGGATCGCCACGAAGCGGGTCCCAAAACGGATGCAGCTTAAGGAAGCCGTAAGTCAGGTAATTCGGCGACCGTTCCACTTTTTCTATTTGCTCGATCGCGAGATCCTTTTCGCCTAACCAGGAATAAATCTGTGCCAGATTTACTTCAAAGGCCGAACCATCAAGGGCGTCTTTGCTGACAGGCATGAGCTCGCAGGCGCGTTCGCCCTCGCGAATTGCTTCCTCCTTTCGGCCCAGTCCCGCATCGATCATCCCGAGCACACTGAGAGCGGCGGGAAAATCAGGTTGTTTCGCTAACGCTTGTTCGACGTCGGCGCGCGCCGCTTGGAACTCCTGGCTAGCTTTTGCAAAGTCCTTTCGCCAAAGCGCGACCGCGCCTTCCCAATAAGCGCGTGGGCACATGAACCCATTGAGTAGCGTTCCTTCAGGTGGTGTGTGTTCCAATGCCTGAAGGACAGCGGTTTCATTGCGTTCGCACATGGTAGAGAAAACGTCTGCAATATCGGAAATGACTGACGGGTCCTCCGCGACGATTCTCGCGAAGGTTTCCTGTATCGGTCTGACATCCGCGTAAGCGTCGAGTGCCACTGCGGCCCGAGCCATTCGAGTAATGGGGTCGCCCGGGATGATACCGAGGGCGCGGTCGTATGTTACAGCCTGCTCCTTGTAGCGACGTTGCGCCTGGTAAGTGATGGCAAGCTGTTGAAGGATAAGAAAATTCCGTGGATCGAGTTCGACTGCGCGCTCCAAGTCACGCGTTGCTTCGACCCAGTGGCCCTGCCGTCGTTTAATGTAACCACTGTAGGCGAACACATCCGGATTATTCGGCAAGCTCCGCCGAGCGAGTGTGAGATGGACCAGCGCTTTCTGGTAATCGCGAAACGCTCGGTAATAGTAATCAGCCAACGCGAGATGCGCTTCCCCAGATTCCGGTTGCAATCGTAGCGCCGCTTGCACCGCTGCATTCGCGCGATCAAGGCGCGCCGGGGTATGATCGAATCCCTGCCAATAAATTGTGGTGTGAATCTTCGCCAATAGGCAGAATGCAGCCAGGAACTGTGGATCGCGAGTGCTTGCTTCATCGAGTAACTCTGCTGCCTTTGGGAGTTTGACCCTGGCATGGACTGTGTCGGTAGTGTCGGCATAAAGCGCAAGCGCGCGGAGATAAAGATCGTAGGCCGCCAGATCTGTGGTGACCGGCTTATCGAGCGCATGTTTTTCGCTCGGTGAGATCTTTGCCCGGAGTTGATCCACGATTGTTGTCGCGATTTCCGATTGAATGGCAAAGATATCGGCCAAATCGCGGTCGTACGTTTGCGCCCAGATGTGAGTGTCGCTACGCGCATCGATGAGCTGTACGTTCACGCGCACTTTCCCGCCCTCGCGCTGAACACTGCCTTCCAAAAGATTGGCAACACCCAGTGCCTGACTGATGGCGCGTGCATTGCGCGCGGTCTCGGGCTTGTATTGCATCACCGAGGTGCGGCTAATTACTTTAAGATCAGCAATTCGGGCGAGGTCCGTTAGGATTTCATCCTGCACGCCATCAGCAAAGAAGGCATTCTGCGGGTCCGGGCTGAGATTTTGGAATGGTAGGACTGCGATGCTTTTTTCCGGAATGGTCGCAAGTGCGCCTTTGCGCTTTTGTGCCTGGTAATACACCGCCCACAACAGAAGCGAAGCTATCAAAAGCAACGCTCCGCCCAGTGCCACCCGTCTTCGCCGCGCGACTTTCTGGATGCGTCGCGATTCTTTAATCCTATTCGGCAACTCACTGTTGCCGATCCCATCAGAGCAAAGATTGACGATGTCGATCTTCAGTCCGTGTTTCACTTCGACTTCGCCCAGTTCATGCAAATATCGCCGCCACTTTTCGTATTGGGCCAAATCATCCGCGACGCGTTTGGCCACCAGGATGTGCCCGGCGTCACCGCAACTCATGACCCGCTGTGCCATGTTGATCCCCGCACCGGAGATATTCGATCGGTCGTTAACATCTTCCACTTGATCGATCGGTCCGCTGTTCACACCCATGCGCACCTGCATGTGGGGCTGTTGCTTGAACGCACCGCTAATCTCCAGGGCGCATTGCACCGGCGCTTCGGGACTCGCAAAAAATACCAGCGCCATCCCGTCGCCTGCCGGCAGACGCAATAACCGACCGGCAGCTTCCGCACGCTGAAACTCGGGTGTCGTTCGCACCGTCTCGTTGAGTTGGCGAACGACTCTTTTTTGCTCTTCACCAGAAAGTTTTGAATAGCCGACGATGTCAATGAACAGGACGTAGCCGATATCGAAGCCGCGCGTTGCCGGTTCCGCAGACATGAGAGCTGACGTGAGAATATCAGGACTCGTCAAACGAACACGATCAATTTCTCCGGCAGGCGACCGCTGCCCGCGGAAATTCAATTTCACGCGGCGATAGAAGCTCAGCCGCTTAGCGCATTGTCTCTGAATGTGTCAGCTTTTTGGGGCAAGTGAGGCCACTATCTTTTCAAAGCGCGGGTCGCCGCGAAGTGAATCCCACTCTGGATGCAGCTTGAGCAAGCCATAACTTAGATTGCCCGGGATTTGCACAGCTTTGCTCAGCTGTGCGATGGCGCGATCCTTATCGCCGGTCCAGGCGTATATCAGCGCGAGATTCACCACCAGATCGGCGCCGTAGAGTGCATCTTTGGATACGGGAAGCAATTCACATGCGCGCTGCCCTTCTCGCTGAGCTTCGTCCTTGCGTCCGAGTCCTGCATCAATCAATCCGAGCACGCTCAAGGCCGGAGCGTAGTCGGGTTGCGTGAGCGCAATTTTTTCCTGCTCCGCGCGTGCTGTGCCAAAGGCAGTTTGGGCGAGCGCTTGATCACTACCGAGGAAGCGAGCAACAAGTGCTTCCGCATAAGCCCGCGGGTATTGCAGATTCGACAGTCCGACGCCAGTGGCGGGAATGGCAACCAGCGCTTGCTGCGCCTCAGGAAGATTGCGTTCGCACAATGCGCAGATAAGCAATCCATCCACGATACTTTCCGCTGCACCGGAGTTTTCGGATAAGATACCTTCCAGCGTGGTATGAAAGTCACGACTATCGGCTCGGGCATCAAGGGAGAGTTGGGCGCGAACCTGTCGTATCCCATTATCTCGCGGCGCGAGAGTAAATGCGCGATCGTTTATGGCTGCTTCATCTGCGTAACGCCGCAGGAGATGATAGCTCGAGCTCAATTGCTGCAGTCTGCCGAGGTTCACAGGATCCAAGTCGACAGCGCGCTCCAGATTCCGTGTTGATTCATTCCAACGGCCTCCGCGGCGGCCGATGAAACCCAGCAGCGAAAATACATCCGCGTTGTTAGGCAATGTGCGCTGCGCGAGAGCAAGCTCTGAGCGGGCATTGTCGTAATCGCCTAAACCCTGGTAGAAGTACCAGGCACGAGCCAGATGCGCCCAACCGGAGTCGGGTTGGAGCGTCAGGGCCCTTTGGATCGCGGCATCTGCGAGTGACAAACGTGCGGAGGTCCGATCGAAGCCGTACCAGTAGAAGCTCAAATGTGTTTGTGCGCTCCGACAATAAGCAAGGAGAAAGTGGGCATCGAGTTTTGTGGCGTCCTCCAATAAATGAAGTGCTTCACCAAGCTTTTCGCGAGCTCCGGTATTCTCCACGTAGACGCTGAAGAGTAACTCGTTAGCCCGCAGGTAAAGATCATATGCCTGCAGGTTAGTGGTTGGTCGTTCGCGAAGCGCTGCGTTTTCAGCCGGTGAGAGCCGGACGCGAAGCTGCTCGGCGATGACCTCGGCAATCTGAGTCTGAATTCCAAACACATCGGCTAATTCACGATCGTAATGTTCGGCCCAAAGATGATTGTCTGTCCGCGCATCAATGAGCTGCGCGGTTACCCGCACTCGATTGCCCACTCGCTGGACACTGCCTTCCAACACATTCGCGACACCCAATGTCCGTGCGATCTCGCGAATGTTTCGAGCTGTCTTATCACGATATTGCTCTACACTCGTCCGGCTGATTACTTTGAGATCGGCCAGCTTGGCGAGGTTCGTTAGGATCTCATCTTGAATGCCGTCAGCAAAGAACGCGTTTTCCTGGTTTGTGCTGAAGTTTTCGAATGGAAGCACGGCAATGCTCTTTTCCGGAATCGCAGCTGACTCACTTGCTTGTTTCTGTTGGATTTGATGACGGGTTACCCAATACCCGGCAGCGAGCAGGGCGGCCGCCAGGATAGCAATCGCTAATAGGATACGTCTGCGTCCGCGCCGGGCGGCGGCTGCTCCTTCTCTCTTTGCTCGCCTGAGCTTCTCGGGAATGTTCGGGTTCCCCACGTTATCGCCACAAAGATTGACCAATGAAATTCGTACACCGTGCTTAACTTCGCATTCGTCCAGGTCATGTAAGTACGGTCGCCAACGTGCGTACGACTCGAGATCTTCAGCTGCGCGTTTTGAGAGCAAGATGTGACCTGCGTCACCGCAATCCATCACCCGTTGTGCCATATTGATCCCCGCGCCGGCAACGTTTGATCGATCGTTGAGGTCGGTGAGGACATTGACCGGTCCGCTGTGAATACCCATTCGAAGCTGCAATTGGGGGTGGCTCTTGAGCGCTTCAGCGATCTCCAGCGCACATTGCGCAGGTGCTTCTGCCTCGTCGCGAAAAACCAGAGCCATTCCATCGCCGGTCGGTAACGTAACCAGTTTGTTTTGCGCTTGTGCCCGGCGGAAGTGCTCGCTTGTGGCGACTACCTCCTTCAGTTGCCGAACAAGATCACTCTGTTCGCCGATCAGCGATTTTGAGTAACCGACGATGTCCATGAAAAGGACATGTCCGATCTCGAGTTTTGGATCCGTTGCAGCTTCCGTAGACATGGAAAGACTGCCGAATGTATCAAACATCCGCGGGAGCTAGCAATTGTCCGTTGCCGAAAACCAGCGACAGCACGGCGTAACACAACTCCTCATAAATATTTCCCCCGGTCTTGTAGCCACGCCCCTAGCCATCCCATTATTGAGAAAAAGGGAGACGTGAGACCGGCCACAGGCCGGTGGCTACCGGGAACGCGTCGTTGTTAGCGCGAGAAGTTCATCGAGCTTCGCCAGTTTTTCTAAATTCATGATGCAATGACGCAATTTTTCGCACTGCTCTTTTCCGATCACATCGCCACCGAGTGCGGTGAATTTTACCGCGATTTCTTCTTCGGTCATTGGATCACGCGGATCCCCCTTGGGCACATCGACGCGCGTCGAATGCTCTTTGCCATCATTCGTCGTGATGGTTACGCGGCTCGGCTGGAACTTGGGAAAGAGTGCTTCGAACTCATCGTTCGCGACTACTTTGATCTTGTCCATGATCGGAATCAGCGACTGGTCGCGCACGCGTTCTTCGCGAAATTGCAATGGCGTTACCATCCCGTCAACAAGCCCAACCGCCATGCAGTACGGGAGTGAATGATCAGCCGTCTCTTTTGAATCAGGTCGATATTTGTGCGGATCGCCTAGGATATCCGCAGCGCGAGCGATCACTTCCACTTTGATTTCCTTGACGTCGTCCGCCTTAATTTTGTTTTCCTTGACCGTCTTCATCATGGCGGTAAGTGGCGCGTGGCTGAGCGCTTCAATGGGAAAACTTTTCATCCCACAATCGAGGATCCTGTAATGCGACTTCGGTGAATTCGGCAAATCCTTGATCAACCCTTCGCCATCAAACGTTGCAGGTTGGCCTTTATATTGGACGTGGCTGAACACCGCGAACAAACCTTCCTTCCCATCGATCATGTGCTCTGGACCCGAAAATCCTTCGCGTGCAAGCAGCGCGCTTTCCGCACCCATGCGTCCGGCCCATGGGTCGACCGTGTTTTTCATGTTCGTTAATTTGCCCGCTGTGACTGCACCTGGGCAAAATGTTCGGGATGCGCTAATGCCAATGGCGCAGACCATTTGTTCGGGCGTGAGATTCAATACGCGGGCTGCAGCAACTGGCGCAGCAAAGGCGCTCAACGTTGCATGATGCCAGCCGTATTCGCGCACACCGGGGCGCCCGATTTCGCAAAGGCGCATTTCAATTTCGTAGGCAATAATCGTGGCGAGAATCAGATCTTTGCCGCTCAGCCCTTCAGCCTCACAGAGCGCCAACGGCGCGGCGATCAGGTCGCTCGGATGACACGGGTCGGCTTTCCAGTAAATGTCGTTGTAATCCATCGCGCGAATCATGTGGCCATTCATGAATGCTGCATCGACGGGATTGGTTTTGAATCCGGAAACGAACGCGGTGGCTTTGCCATTACCGCCGCCCATCGCGCGATGATGCTTCAGTAAAATCTTCGCGTCCTCCTGTTGGCTTCCGCCCAGCGCGCAGCCGATGGAATCGAACCAAAATAGTTTCGCAGCCTGAATCGCCTCGGGCGAGAAATGTTCGTATTTCAGCGCGCAAGCCCAGTCGGCGATGTCGTAAGAAAGAAGTCGTGTTTTAGGAGTAGATTGGTGTGCCATGTAATTATGAATGTTTGAGGTTCATGACCTTGGTCGGCTCGTCTAGATTTTCAAGCCAGTTTGCTGTAGAGGCGATACCAAATAATGTTCGATCTTGTTCCGAATTCAGTCCTCATGCCAGCGCAACACGGATGAATCAGACCCCTAATTGGGCGGTCCCAAACTCTGGAGCCGTTGTAATCGTCGTACAACCGTTCGAGATGATGGCGTTTTAACCACGTATGTCGCCTAACATCCCATCACAAGTAAAGCTCGAGATTGGGCATGTGCTGTTCATCGACATTGTGGGCTACTCGCAACTGCTGATCACGCAGCAGAGCGAGCAATTGGAGACCTTGCGAACGATCGTGCGGAGCACTGCGGAATTCCGCGCGGCTGAGGCGCAGGGCAAATTGCTGCGGTTGCCTACGGGCGACGGCGGGGCGCTTGTATTTCGGACTACGCCTGAAGCACCGGTATTGTGCGCGCTCGAAATTGCGAAGGAACTGAAAAACAATCCCGAGCTTCGAGTGCGAATGGGAATTCATAGTGGACCTGTTAATGCGGTCACAGATCTAAACGAGCAGGCCAATATCGCAGGCGCGGGAATAAACATTGCGCAACGCGTGATGGATTGCGGCGATGCCGGTCACATTCTGCTTTCGAAACATGTGGCGGAGGACCTTGAGCATTTTCCCCGGTGGCAGCCGTTTCTTCACGATCTCGGTGAATGCGAAGTAAAGCATGGCACGCGCGTTTCGATCGTGAATCTCTACACGGATGAGTCGGGTAACGCCGCAATGCCCACACGTTTGGTCGCGGAGAAGCGATCCCAGGGCAG
>DASTMV010000044.1:0-4063 GCA_035713885.1 Candidatus Udaeobacter sp.
ACGGTCGAGTTCGCCGGAAAGGCCCGATTGACTGCGCAACTGCGCTCGACATCACGCTGCAAGTTACGCGTGCGCTCATCGCCGCGGGTGATCGCAAATTCGTTCATCGCGACGTCAAACCCTCTAACATCATGCTTTGCACCGAAGCCGACGGCGCAATCGTTGCGAAGTTAATTGACTTCGGCCTGGTCAGAGGAATCACCGAGAAATTCGCACGCGCAGCCTCCGGTCCTGTTCGCCAACTCGCCGATAAACCAGATCCGTCCAGTGACAACTCGAATGAAGTCACCCGCCGGTCAGTTCGAACCGGATTTATTGGGACACCGGAGTATGCCAGTCCAGAACAGTTTGCCGGCGAAAGGACCGATGCCCGGTCCGACATCTATTCCCTGGGAGTCACACTTTGGTTCATGTTGACCGGCAAACTTCCGTACGACGGCATGCGTGAGGAAATTCACAGGAGGCAACTGAGTGATGCGTTGCCGCTCGATCAACTAAAGGGAATATCGCGCCCGGTGGTCGATCTGATCAAGCGCATGCTGGAGCCAGACCCAGCGAAGCGGCCGCAATCACCGGCGGTTTTAAAGGAGCAACTTCACAAATGTATGGCGGCGATTGACGCAGCCAAGCAAAAGCAGCATCGACTAATCGCCTACGGTGGGCTGGCAGCCGTGGTGCTGATCATTGCCGCACTCGGAGCTTCTTACATTCTCCAACGCAAGCCCAGTTTGAACACGGCGACCGAGGCCGTGCCGGAGAAGAGCATTGCAGTACTTCCATTTGAAAATCTAAGCGACGAAAAAGAGCACACCTTTTTCGCGGACGGCGTGCAGGACGATCTCCTGACGAAGCTAGCGAAGATAGCCGATCTCAAAGTAATCAGCCGCACTAGCGTTATGCGGTATCGTAGCAGACAGGATTCGCGCAAGATTGGTAGCGAACTCGGTGTTTCTTACGTGCTGGAAGGAACCGTGCGGCCTTTCAACCATAACGTGCACGTCAACGCGCGCTTAGTGGACGCGCGTACGGGCGCTGACGTGTGGGCCGAAGAATACGAGCGCAATTTGAGTGAAGTATTTGCAATCGAGGCGGAACTCGCTCAATCGGTCGCACGCCAACTGGGAGCTAATGTGTCAGCTTTCGAAACGTTGGCGATTCAACAACAACCCACCCAGGATCTCGTCGCGTACGACCTGTACACACGCGCCAATAATCTCGATTTGGCGGCAACGTTTGGTGATAACGTGAGAGGCGACTACTTGCTCCAGGCAGCTGGCCTTCTCAATCAGGCACTCAGTCGCGATTCCTCGTTTTTTCAGGCGTATTGTGAACTCGCCCGTGTTCATGATCGGATCTACATACGCGGGCACGATCGCACTCCTGCGCGCCTTGCCTTGGCGGAAGCGGCTATTCAGGCCGCTGCTCGCCTACGCCCGGACGCTGGCGAAACGCACCTGGCACGTGCGCAGCATTTCTACTGCGGATATCTAGATTACCATAATGCTTTAACAGAACTGGGATTTGCACGACAAAGCCTACCGAACAATGCTCGAGTATTCGAATTGATGGCCCGCGTCCAACGGCTCCAAGGACACTGGAAAGAATCTACACGAAACTTTGAACGTGCACTTGAGCTTAACCCGCGTGACCTTGAGCTAGTGCGGCAGATTGCAATTAGTTGCGACTTGTTAGGCGACTACGCTCAAGAAGCATCGCTCTTGGACCGCGCATTGACCATCGACCCAAATCACGTTGAGCTGAAAGTTGTGCGTGCGTTATTAGATCTCGGTTGGAAGGCCGACACACGGCCCGCACATCAAGCGATCGATGAAGTCCGCGCGAAACATCCGGATAGCGTAAAACGGATTGCGAGTGATTGGCTCATTTGCAGTTTCGCCGAACGCGATGCCGCCGCCGTGAAAGAGGCCTTCAATGCGGGAGGAGAATCGCCTTTCTCCGATATAACAACTAGCCACGCGTTCGTCGAAGGCCTTATCGCTCGTTTGGTGAAAAACGATGAGAAGGCGCGTGCTGCTTTCATGACTGCCCGCGAGGAGCAGGACAAGCTCGTCCAAGCTCAGCCCGATTTCGGGCCGGCATGGTGCGTGTTGGGGTTGATCGACGCTGCGCTGGGCCGAAAAGACGAGGCACTGCGCGAAGGCCGGCATGCCGTTGAAGTTTGTCCGGTGGAAAAAGACGCGCTGAGAAATCCGATGATGATTGAGTTCCTTGCAATGATCGCCGCCTGGGCTGGCGATAAAGATATTGCATGCGAGCAACTGGCCATTGCTGTCCGCCCTCCAAGCTGGGTTGGCTACGGTGAATTGAAGCTCCTGCCCTGGTGGGATCCGTTGCGGGGTGACCCGCGCTTTGAAAAGCTCGTCGCTTCCCTCGCGCCTAGATAAGGCCATCTGTAGTGGCAGTCGTGTCGGCTGCAGACTCTTTCCTGAAGGGAAGATTACAAAGACCACGAAGGTAGCGGAATTTTGCCCAATCGCTCGATTGGCTATTCTGTCGGGCCTGGTCGTTCGTTTGTTGATCTGCGGTCTTCCACCGCTTCACCGCTTTAACGAGGCGAAGCCATCTTTTCTGAAACGCTCCCGCGTTTTTGCCTTTGTAGGTAGTGATGAACACCAGTCACCAGACCGAAATGACCGAAAGGCTTCGGGGGACAAGAAAGGAAATCAAATAATGAAAGACATTGCGCCGATTTTGTTAATCCTTTGCTTAGCGTTTTTGCCACAAACGCGAGCGGTGAATCCGCCACCAGGCGGCGGCTATTCAGGCTTCACGACGGCAGAAGGCACCAACGCCCTTAAGAATCTCAGCACCGGCGTCGGTAATACAGCAACTGGCTGGTATTCGCTCTTTGCAAGCAACACCGCGAGCTTCAACACCGCCGTTGGTGCCGGAACGCTCCTCCTCAACACCGCCGACAAAAATACAGCCACTGGCGCATTGGCTCTCTTCAGTAATACAACTGGGAACAATAATAACGCATTTGGCTTTCAAGCGCTCTTTAGCAACACGACAGGGCCTTTTAACAACGCATTTGGTAACGGGGCGCTCGCGAGCAATACCACTGGCGATCGAAACACGGCGGTCGGTGAAGGGGCCCTGCTTACGAATACGACCGGGGCCCACAACATAGCCATTGGCGTCAGCGCGCTGCGAAACAACAGCACGGGTAATGACAACATCGCAATCGGTCAGGATGCCAGTAGCCAAAGCCAGGGCGGTCAATTCAATACGGCTGTGGGTTCGAACGCACTGGTGTTTAATGATGCCGACGGCAACACGGCCATCGGTGGTTTCGCTCTTGTTAGTAATAGTACTGGTGACAGCAACACCGCGACGGGACAAGGTGCGCTCGAGACAAATACTACCGGCTCCGATAACACAGCCGTCGGTTACCTAGCACTCCAAAGCAACACCACTGGCTTTCATAATACGGCCATCGGTTTTCAAGCGCTCGCCCAGCTCACCGGAGGAGGAGGCGACAACATCGCGGTGGGCGATAGCGCCGGATTAAACCTCACCAATGGTGGTAGCGATATCTATATCGGCAGTCCGGGCGTCGCCACGGAGTTTGAAACCATCCGCATCGGCGAGAGCGCCACCCAGAATTCCACCTTCATCGCCGGCATTCGTGGCGTTACAACGGGAAACGGGGACGCTGTCAATGTTGTAATCGACTCCGCGGGTCAGCTCGGCACGATGAGTTCCTCGCGCCGCTTCAAAAACGAGATCAAACTAATGGGCAAAGCCAGCGAAACCATCCTGGCTCTCAAGCCGGTGACCTTTCGCTACAAAGGGGACAAGACAAACACGCCGCAGTTTGGTTTGATCGCCGAGGATGTGGAAAAGGTCAATCCTGACCTGATCGCTCGTGATAAAGAAGGCAAACCCTACACGGTGCGCTACGATCAAGTGAACGCGATGTTACTGAATGAGTTTCTTAAGGAACACAAGAAGGTCCAAGAGCAAGAGGTCACAATCTTACAGCTTAAGAATGACTTCCAGTTCAAGCTGGCGGAGCAGCAAAAGCAAATCGAGACTCTGC
>DASTMV010000045.1:0-14801 GCA_035713885.1 Candidatus Udaeobacter sp.
ACGTGGACGGTCACTGGCACTATGGTTATCGGACGTAACAGCCATACGGCGACGTTGCTGCAGAATGGCAAGGTGCTGGTAGCGGGCGGCTACGGCGCCCTCGCGAGCTGCGAACTATACGACCCAACAACCGGCACCTGGTCGCCTACCGGCAGCATGAGCACCCAACGAGTAGATACCGCGGCGACCCTGTTATCTAACGGCAAAGTGCTCGTTGCATCCGGAGCTGTGCCTTATTACCCTCCTCTAGTAAGCTGCGAGATCTACGATCCAGACACGGGTATCTGGACGCTCACCGGCAGCATGGCCACAGCACGTAATGACCATACCGCAATATTGCTGCCCAACGGTAAGGTATTAGTCGCGGGCGGTTGGAACTACAGTGATTATCTAGCGACCTCAGAATTGTACGACCCAGCAAGCGGAACCTGGTCTGGTACCGGTAGCCTGGTCCATGCTCGCTCTAACCACACCGCGACGTTGCTGCGCAATGGTAGAGTGCTGGTCGCATGCGGACGCGACGGTTCTGTGTTTCTCGCAAGCGCAGAACTCGGGCATCGGTAGCCTCCTTAACCCGCCGCTTTCCTGCCTTCGAGTTTCTCACAGTCGAATCTTGCAGCAGCCGGTCCGCTGCAGTGCAAATTACTTTCAGCTTCGAATACCAAAAGCCATTAAGGATGTTCCTGCCGGTATCCGGAAAGGAGCGCTCAGTTCTAGCCTTTGAATGATTCTCAGAATCTTTCGAGTGACGACATTCTGTTCCGCAAAACCGGTCTGGATTGTTCGCTCACGGGAAACGAAGGGAACAACTAGCTTTCGAGCGAACAGAAGGGGTAAGAGAGTAAGGCCCCAGTAGGCAATACTCAATGGGTCGATGTTCGTCTGGCGAAACAACCATTCCATTTGAGCGATGTTATATCGGCGCTTATGGCCGACGACCTCGTCATACTTGCTATAGCAGGTCATGTGGGCTGGAACATTGATAACCACAATGCCGCCTGGTTTGAGGTGTTCGATGGCCGCGCTTAAAAAGCCAAGATCATCGTCAACGTGCTCAATAACGTCCATAAGTAGCACAAGATCGTAGGCTTCCAGCAAAGCCGGATTTCGATCAAAAATATCATAAAGGAGGATGCGCCCTTTGCCTGTTCCTGCCATCTCCAAGGCACGCCGGTTAAGATCGCATCCATCTATTACGAACCCCAGGTCTCGCTCGACCAACTGACGGACAATGCCGTGACCACATCCGACGTCGAGCGCTTTTTCGATCGGATGCCCGATTCTGATTAGCTGACGAACCAGCAGTTCATGTCGCCACTGCATCCAGAAGTGATCAGCTGTAGCGTGATCAAACCACTCATCCGCCATTGAGACGTCTGTTACCGACGAGAGCTCCTCAATCCTGTTCACAAGCTGGTTCTATGCTTCTAGCGAAGCGCTGGCACTCTCGTCCCGATTGCCGTTTTCTCTCCTCGCGTGACAATGCGTTGCCTTACATCCCGCTCGTTATATTTGGCACCTTAAACAGTGTTGAAGGTCGCTGTTGCCGATGGCAGTCACGACACAAACCTCACCGTGGCGTGATGCCTTCGGCAAGATCGATATGGAAAGTTTGTTTCATTTTCGTGTTGCCGAAAGTTAGCTCGGCTGTGTAATCACCTGCTGGGACAAAGCGATCGGCCTTTTCACCGCCATATTCTACCCGCACATCCTTGGTCGGGCGCAGGTCCCAATTCAAACGAGTGAAGCCCGGGGTGCCTGGCGCCTTGAGATTCGCCACCGGTTGGCCTGTCGAGTTAGTAACACCGATCTTGATTTCGTCGCCGGTAAAGTCGCGCACCCACACCGTGAATAACACGCCTTCAGCCGGATTTTCACCGCGATAAATACCTTTGCCGTTCGAGTCAACAAATCCGGGTTGCAGATATCTGGCTGTAACAGAACGCACACTGAACAAGTGAGCTGACTGTGAGGCAATGTCGGGAGCGAACTCGCGAAACGGAACGCTGTCGTCGAGAATGGCGATGCTCCGCCCGTGTGTAGCAATGACAAGGTCGGCTGTGCGCGGATGAATCTGAATGTCATCGACGCGCACCGAAGGAACATCGCCAATCCGTACCCAGTGAGCACCCTGATCAAACGAGGCGAACACTCCGAAGTGCGTCCCCGCGTAAAGCAGTTTCGGGTTGACTGGATCTTCGCGCACAACTTCGACAGGATCAGCCGCCGGAAGGTCGCCGCTGACTGATTGCCATGTCTTGCCGAGATCGGCTGTCCGCAAGATCGCGGGACGCTCGTCACCCTGGCGATACCCATTCGTGGCAACATACGCCACATTGGCATCAAGATGAGAAGGTTCGATGCGCGCTATCCATTGGCCGCGCGCTGCTTCAGGCAAATTGTTCGTTAGTTCGGTCCACTTGCCGCCTTCATTCTCTGTGATCCAAAGCCGGCCGTCATCTGTCCCTGCCCACAGCAATCCTGCGCGTTTGGGCGACTCGGCCAGCGAAAAGACGGTGCCGTAACTTTCTGCGCCGCTTCCGGCGGCAGTAGTGCGTTCGGGTTCGTTGCGCGTTAGATCGGGACTGATCACGGAATATTTCTCCATGCGATCGGTCAACCTGAATACACAGTTGCCGCCCAGGTAGATTACGCCCGGTTTATGCCGGCTCATGATCATTGGCGAATTCCAGTTGAAACGATAGCGCGGCTGGCCTTCAGCCGGCTCAGGTCGCAAACGACGGATCTCGCCATTCTGCAGGTTGATCCGGTGCAGTTCACCTTGCTGACTTTCGGCGTAAAAAGTGTCGTGATCGGTTGGATCGAACAGCACATAAAAACCGTCGCCGCCTGCCAGTGCGATCCAATCACAATTACGAATCCCTTCCTTGCTTTGTGTACCGCTGGGTCCCACCCAGTTCTCATTGTCCTGAAGACCGCCGGCGATCCGGAAGTACGGTTTCGTATCGTCGAGCGAAATCCGATAAAATTCGCCCGACGGAATCTTGTTTAAGTGGTCCCAATTTTTTCCGCCGGAAAAGCTTTGATAAATACCGCCATCGGTGCCGAGTAGCACACGCTGACAAACTTGAGGTTTTGGCGGCTTATTTTTGTCTTCGGGCTTCGGCGGTTTCGGCGGTAGCACGCTGCCTGGCTGAATCGCCATCGCGTGATCGTCGGGATGCGTCTTTTCGGTTAAATCTTCACGAAAAGTTTTTCCACCATCATCTGAGACGAGCAATGCGAAGCCGAGAATGTACACGCGCTGATTGTTCGCGGGGTCCACGCGAATCTGGCTGAAATAAAACGGGCGCGGATCCATGGCGCTCATGCGCGTCCATGTTTCGCCGCCATTCTCAGAGCGAAAAACTCCCCCACCTTTGCTGCGCAGATCGTCGAGCGCACCGATTCCACCTTCGTAACTCTGCACCACCGCCATCACGACTTTTGGATCGCTCACGCTGACTGCCAAACCAATCCGGCCGGTTTGCGCAGGAAGACCGCCTCCGAGTTTTTTCCAGGTTCCGCCGCCATCGGTGCTCTTGAAAATTCCTCCAACGTCTTCACCACCGGTCACGCCAGGACCAGAAGTAAAACTCCACGGCGTCCGCTGACGCGCGTACAGCACCGCATAAACAATCTGCGGATTCGTTGCATCGAGCGCCACGTCCCCGCAACCGGTCCGCGTGTCGTGCGGAGATGCGGCGTGCAGAATCAATTTCCAGGTTTTGCCAGCATCAGTTGTTTTAAATAATCCGCGCTCGCCACCGTCTTTCCACACATTCCCCATGGCCGCGACGTACGCGACATCAGCGTTTTTCGGATCGACAACGAGGCGTGCAATCGTCCGGCTCTCTTTTAGCCCGATGTTTTGCCATGTCTCGCCGCCATCGGTCGATCGGTACACGCCGTCGCCCCAATCCGATGAATTACGGTCGTTGGCTTCGCCGGTTCCGACCCAGACTACATCAGAATTCGATGGCGCAACCGCAAGCGCTCCAATGGAGAGCATCGGTTGTTTGTCCAAGATCGGCTGAAACGTAACGCCGTTGTCGTTCGTTTTGAAAACGCCGCCGTGCGCGAGGCCCACATAAAAGACAAAGGGATTGTGCGGATCAATCGCGATGTCGCTCACGCGGCCACCCATCACCGCCGGACCGATCGCACGCGCTTTCAGATTCTTGAAAAGCGCGTCTGTGAGTCGCGGCCCAGCAGGCGAAGTAGTCGCAGTTGCAGAAGGCGATGCGCTTGGCAATGCGATGGATACAGGAGAAGACGAAGGCGTCTCTTGAGCAGATAGAGAGTTGAAAATCAGAAACGGGAAAACGCAGACCAATACGGCTCGATTACTCATCACCTCCTATCATCGCGTTGTACCATCACAGGGCAAGCGTCCCCGCTTGCTCTTTTAGGAACGGTCGGCGCAGCGACCACATTCCGGTGGCTCGCCGAATGTCAACGGATCTCCTCGACCGGCGAAGTGTTCCCAGCACTCCATGCGCTTCAAAGTAACAACGGTGTAAACAAGTACGCGTTGCGGATTTTCGAACCACTGCCAAAAGTTACGGCCCATGAAAACCAATCCTCATACCCTCAAATCCGCCGTTGCAGGTTTCGTATCCGCCCGACGTCGATTTCTTTTCAAATTCACCTGCGGCATGGCCGCCCTCATCCTTTTGGCCGGCGGCGCTGCCGCCCAGACAACACCGGTAAGAATCCTCCCGATCCGTGGAGGCAGCCAGCCGTTCGCAATGACCATGGCCGACGACGGCAACATCTACTTCACATTAGCCAACAGCAGCAAAGTCGGCCGCATTACGGCGCATGGTACCGTCAACTACTCGAGGACGCCAAGCCTGAGCAATCCCGCATTCATTACACCGGGGCCTGATGGCAACATCTGGTTTGGTGAAGGCTCTACCGGCAAGATTGCTTCGATCACACCGGATGGAGTTATTACCGAGTATCAGTTTTCGTTCTTTGGGGTGAGCGTCGGCATTACGACCGGATCGGACGGCAACATCTGGTTTACCGATCAGACGGATCATGCCGTATGGCGTTTCGATATCGCCACCGGCACATTTACTGAATTCCGCACGCCGACGCCCAATTCGTTCCCAGGCGATATCACCACCGGCTCCGACGGGAACATGTGGTTCACCGAGCAAGCAGTGGACAAGTTCGCTCGCATCACCCCTGATGGCAGGATTACCGAATTCACTGGCTTGACCGCTCCCAGTTCCATTGCCGCCGGGCCCGACGGGAATCTCTGGATTTCCAGCGCTTTTACACCACAAATCGCGCGAGTCACTCCAATGCTCGCCCTCACGATTTTCCCGACGCCGGCAACGCCGACGATCATTCGACCGGGGAACGGGAACAACCTGCTGTTCACAGAGTTCAGTGCTAACAAGATCGCTTCGATCACGACCGACGGAGTCGTTACCGAGTCTCAGGAGTTCGCGGGCAGCGCGCCAGTGGGTATCACCGCAGGCGACGGCTTGCGCGTTTGGTTCGTAGGCGTCGGCAACAATCGGATCTATGAAACCGTTGTCCCCGAATAGAACCAACTTGATTCAGTCGTGCACGATTAAAAGTAACAGAACTGTTACCCATCTTTACCCGCCAATGACCGATCCACACACGAATGGGCTTTAACGGAAGGAAGCTGTTGGCAATGTTACCCGCACTTTGCTCCACGGCGCGGTCTCTAGCCAAACCGCAATCGGCCGTTCAATGAAACCTCAACCGGAGAACCATATGCAATCACAAAGCAAAACTGCAGCAACAGAGTCCCCCCTTCCCGGAGCACTGAGGCGTTTGGCGCGCACCTGCGCGGTCACGACCTTGCTTCTTACCTCGATTGCGCCTTTGATGGCGGCGCAAAGCACGTATCACTGGGCCAATCTTCTCTCCAACGTCATGGCAGTGACTGTACCCACGGCCAACGTCGCAAGTCCCGAAGCCACACCTCCTGTGCCACTCATCCCAAAAGGATCGGTCAGGCTGAAGCTTGCAACAGTAGCCACTGGGCTCACAGCGCCAGTCGACCTCACCTCAGCCTCGGATGGCAGCGGTCGCCTCTTCATCGTGCAGCAGACTGGCCAGGTTCTGATCCTGCAAGGCGGCGTCGTTTTGCCGACCCCGTTCCTCGACCTCTCAAGCCGGCTGGTCCCGTTAATGGCAGGATACGATGAGCGCGGTCTGTTAGGACTGGCTTTTCACCCGGACTTCAACAATCCCTCCGCTCCGGGCTACCACAAGGTTTATACCTACACCAGCGAGCCAGTCGATGGTCCAGCTGATTTTACGGTGCCGGATCCCAGCGCGTTCGATAACCAGTCCGTATTGGCTGAATGGCAGGTTTCAGCAACTAATCCAAATGTGATTGATCCTTCCACGCGCCGTGAAGTCGTTCGGATCGACCACCCTCAATTCAATCACAACGGCGGTAAGCTGGCCTTCAGGGCTACCGATGGGTATCTCTACATTTCGTTAGGCGACGGCGGCAACGCCAATGACGTCGGCGACGGACACACTCCTGTAAAAGGCAACGCACAGGATAAGAGCAATGTGCTGGGCAAGCTCCTGCGCATCGATCCTCTCGATCCCACGTTGACCAGGGGCAGTCAGGACCGAATCAGCGCTAATGGGAAATATCGTGTTCCGCGTACGAATCCTTTCCTGGACCAGCCGGGCGCAGTCCGTGAGATCTACGTCTATGGCCTAAGAAATCCGTTCCGGTTCACCTTCGACGACACGTTGGACCAGCTCATCATCGGTGACGTGGGCCAGGACAACATCGAAGAGATCGATCTGGGAGTTTCGGGTACTAACTATGGTTGGCATCGGAAGGAAGGAACGTTTCTCTTCAATCCTGATGACGGCAGGATTAAGGTTGATCCAAATCCGGATCCTCGGCTTGTTAACCCAGTCGCAGAGTACAGTCATTTTGATGGCATCGCAGTCATCGGTGGTTTCACTTATCGCGGAAGCAGGATTCCAGTCTTAGCCAGCAGGTATATTTTCGGTGACCTCGCTGGAAACGCCGGCAGCGGACGCCTCTTCTATACTTATTTGGGAAATGGTTCCGTTTTCGAATTCCAGCTGGGTCAACAAAATCCATTGACTGGATCTTTCCTAAAAGGCTTCGGCCAGGATGATAGCCATGAGATTTACGTTCTGATCGATTCAAGTATCGGGCCTTCCGGTACCGGCGGCCAGATTCTTAAAATCGTGAATGCTGAGGATCAGGGTTAGCGGTCTATCCGGAGCAGACTCCAAGCTCATCGAAACGAAGACCGGCGGAATTGGTGACGGAAAGTAAGGCCATTCCTGGTCTTACTTTCCAGCCATCTGCTGGTGATCCGTTTCTTCCTGTTTCGCAGGCGCGCTTTGCTGGGATCTTGCGATGCCCAAAATGCGCGTATCTTTTGCGACTTATGATGCAGCAGGTTCTGGCAGGAAAAACAGGTGTTGTGTTTGGCGTGGCAAATAAGCGCAGTATCGCCTGGGCGATCGCAAAGGCATGGGCCGCGGCCGGTGCGCGGCTGATTTTCAATTATCAAGGCGAACGGCTGAAAGAAAATGTCGAGGAACTCGTAGCTGAGTTTGGGGAAAAGACACCGTTTTTTCCATGCGACGTTTCAAGCGACGAGGAAATCAAACGATTTTTCGATAGCGTGCAGAAAGAAACGGATCGCGTTGATCTGATGCTGCACTCGCTGGCGTACGCGCCGCGCGAAGCATTGGAAGGCGATTTTGTCAGCACGACGCGCGAAGCTTTTCGCGTCGCGCAAGACGTCAGCGCGTACTCGCTGGTTGCGCTCGCGCGTGAAGCGGCCCCTCTGATGACCAATGGCGGCAGCATCGTCGCGATGACTTATTACGGCTCCGAGAAAGTTGTACCGCATTACAACGTGATGGGCGTTGCCAAAGCCAGCCTGGAAGCGAGTGCGCGTTATCTTGCCTACGATCTTGGCCAGAAAAAAATTCGCGTGAACTGCATTTCCGCGGGCCCGGTGCAAACGCTTGCCGCTCGTGGAATCAGCGGGTTCACCTCGATGCTAAAACATTATCAGGAGCGCGCGCCTTTGAAGCGCAGCTGTGATCCGGCCGAGCTCGGTGCGACCGGAGTTTTCCTCGCCAGCGATGCCGCTGCGGCGATCACGGGCCAGGTCATCTACGTCGATGGCGGGTATCAGATAATGGGGATGTGACAATCTCTTCCGCTTCTTCCGACTCTTAATCTGATTTGCGCGCTCATGCTCGTGCTAGCACCCGAGCAGCGCAGGTGGAACGCAACCTCCGGCCGCGTTGGTTAAGACTACAAGGCTGCTGCGCCATATATTTGCGCCTTTGGCGAATGCTGCACGAATCGCATTCGAAGAAGTCGATCCACCTGGCAACTCGCTTGCCCTGCAACTGACCTGCGCGACGTTGCCTTAGATGAACCCGGCTACGCAGCTACGAATACTTCTGGGCAACGACCTCGTCGCCGACGATGCCGAAACGCTTGCGGCGCACAGCGGAGATAAATGGTTCGCAGCGCATTCGCCCCAGGTTGTCGTGTTCGCCGAATCGACAGACGACGTGAGCAAACTTCTTCAGTTCGCCTCGCGCGAAAAAATTCCAGTCACGGCGCGCGGCGCGGGATTTGGGTATGTCGGCGGATGCGTCCCGGCGCGCGGCGGGATCGCGCTTTCGCTGATGCGCATGAATCGAATCAAGGAAATCAATTTTACCGATGCGGTTGCCATCGTCGAACCGGGCGTGTTGACAGCTGATCTGAAAACTGCGGTTCGCGGGCAGAAATTATTTTATCCACCGGACCCGGCGAGCATGAAGGATTGCACCATTGGTGGAAATGTCGCCACAAACGCGGGTGGTCCGCGCTGTTTGAAATACGGCGTAACACGGAATTACGTGATCGGCCTCGAAGTCGTTCTCGCAAATGGCGAGGTCCTGAGGACAGGTGGGCGCGTACATAAAAATAAAACCGGCTTCGATTTAGTCGGCCTTTTCGTCGGCTCGGAAGGAATGCTCGGCGTGGTCACCGAAATCATCTTGCGTTTGCTGCCGCTTCCGCCTGCACGCGCGACTTTGTCGGCTGCGTTCGCGACCGCGACGCAAGCTGCCGAAGCCGTGCAGGCAATTTTTGCATTGGGGTTTCTGCCTTCGGCGCTGGAAATTGCCGATCATTTCACGCTGGAGGCAGCTAGGCGCGACCTCGGCGCAAAGATCGTACCCGCAGGAAATGCGCATCTGCTCGTCGATCTGGATGGGCAACAGGAAAGCGTTCGCAGCGAAGCCGCGGCCATCTGCGAGTTGGTCGCGAAGAGAAACCCAAACAGAGTCGAGCTCGCTAATGGCGAAGCCGATTGCGAGAGGCTCTGGGCATTACGACGACAGTTCAGCAATTCGCTCCGCGCAACCGGCCTGACGAAACTAAACCAGGACGTAGTCGTGCCTCGCAGTCATCTCGTGGACTTGATGGAATTCGCGGACAAACTGCAGGCAAAGCATGGATTTCCGATCGCCTGCTTCGGTCACGCCGGCGATGGCAACATTCACGTCAACATCATGGCAGACCAATACAATCGCGAAGCGGCTGTGCGCGAGAAAGTTGATCACGCGCTCGACGATCTTTTTGCTCAGGTGCTGGCGTGGGGCGGCGTGATCACAGGCGAACATGGAATCGGCTTGGCAAAGAAACGCTGGTGGCCGGAAGCGACCAGCGACGTCGCACGTGACCTTCATAGCCAGCTCAAGCAAGCACTCGATCCGGACGGAATCTTGAATCCGGGAAAATTTCTTTAAGCTAAAACGCGTTGGCCAACGTGCGGCTTTGGGGGCCTGATATCTGGGCCCTTCGGCGAAACCATCTGCCATCGTTTTTTGGAGACAGGAGGCCGCGCAAATTCAGAAAGTGAGCGCAATAACAGCCCGGCACAGCGCCGAGCGCAAGAAATGCATAGCATTTCGCAATTTTTGCCGAGTGAAATTTAGGGGGATCCGTAACAAACAACATGATGAAGATGCCAGTTATGCTTCTGCTTAGTAGTAACGATGAATTGGAGGATTTGGTGACCCATGCCTTGTCAGAGATCGGCGGTCTAAGCCATCTCAGACGCAATGCTGACGATGCCCTGGACACTATCTGCGGGATGAACGATCTCGATATCGTCATCATTGATTTTGAACACGGCCCCCGCGCAATGACGCTGCTTAGAGCGATCAGCGTGCTACGCGAGAATATGCCTGTCATTGTAATTACTCGTGACGATGACAAACACGTTGAAGCGCTGGCATACGCAAACAACGCCACAAGATGTCTTTCCAGGCAGGCTGCGAAAACACAACTGGCCAGTACGATTCGTCAGTTGTGCAACCCGAAGCAGGTATTGGTCTAACGCTCGCCCGGTGCCGATCACAAGCTCACGACACTTCAGAATTGGGAGGGAGCTCCCAAGCGGGACGAACGCAAAAAAGTATCCCGCTTCGGTTCACCGGGATCGTCGCCCAAGGAGACAGCTCACATCAAGACCACGCGGTCGCCACTCCATGTGGCGGTGAATTTATAGTTCTGTCCCGCTTCCACAGTAACTTGCTTTGTTGCTGTCCCGCTACGACCACGGCCCGGTGTCACATTTACAGATATGACGTGTTTTCCTGCGGCCAACGCGCCATTGTAGGACTCACCTTCTCCAAGCGAAGCTATTTGCGCCCCATCTACGGAGACGTTCAGCCGTACACGCGTTCCAAACTTCGGGGCCCTGCGAATGGTTAGATGGCCAGCGTTTTTGCTGGATACACCCGTGGGAGCTATTGCGGCGGAAGCTTCGAAACTGCTAATTTGTGAGCCTGCAAAAGCGAAGCACGCAAACAACACAAGGAGCAAACCACGGAGATGATAGTTTTGTCGTTTCATGCGCAGAGTGTATTTCATGCAGGATAGACTGCAAATCACGTAACGATTTGCCTTAAACTCGCGACATCATCAGTGATTGATGTGTCTTGAGTTCTGTAGAGGCAGCTGTGACAGCTGCGATTCTTAAGATCCACACGCGATGCGCGCGCCGCTACGGTAAGCAGGCGACACGCCCCCGCTACACACCCCTTAAGGGGACATCGTAAAAAAATCAGGGATTCTCCCCTATAGGCAAACCGCGCGGCGAATAGTTAATGTCCGCCTTCAAATATTCACCCCTCCCAGGAACTCATAGGACTTCTCGAGCGATGCGAGAATTTCGGGAACTTTGGCGAGCCAAATCCTAATAAAAATAGAGAAAGGAATAATAAAGTGAGAACACGAACGAATACCTCAGTAATAATTTTTACTATTCTTGCCGTTTGCACGGCGTTTCTGCTAACCCCCGACTTCGCCCATGGGCAAAGCTCCGGATTTCAGTTGATCGCCGACGCCTACGGCACGCAAGCGACGGTCGGAAACACAGTCGTGGCAGGTCGAACGGCAGTGGCAACGCTAGGATCGTGTGGAGTCGTGGAACCACCGGCGCATAGTGAAAACACCGTCGCGAGCGCAGACGTCGCGCCGTTGCTTGTTACCGGAGTCGTTAATACCACAGCCGACGCCACGGCGTTGACCGGCGAAGTGCAGGCCACGGCCACGGCTGACGTCCACGACGCCGCTCTGCTGATCACATTGCTGGGAGGAGTCATCACCGCGGATGAAATTGAGGCCGTGAGTACTACGACACATGATAACACCGGCTTCCACACAAACGCCGACGGCTCAACGTTCGTTAATCTCGTAGTCGCCGGGATCCCGATCATTGTTAGTCCTGCACCCAACACCGAAATCGCGCTCCCGGGTTTTGGCCGCGTCGTGCTAAACGAGCAGGTCACAACGCTGAGGTCGAGGTCAGCCTCTTTCGCTGTGAACATGATCCACGTTTTCATCGAACAGCAGAACATCCTTAACATCCCCATCGGGGCGGAAATCATCGTCTCTCACGCCTCAAGTGGGTTGAACTCTGGAGTGCAGGCAACCTTGGATGGGCAAGCTTACGGGACGAAAGCTAGCGTGGCTCATACCGTCACGTCGGGTCCCACGGCTCTTGAGCACATCTCCTGCCTGGGCACCAATGGCGCCCTCAAAACCAACTCCGTCGCGGGTGTTCAGGTTCCTCTTTTGTTCTCGGTTGGCGAAGTCACAGACACTGCACAAGGCACAGTGGATCCGACATCAGCTGCGGGTGAGCTGACATCGACAATCCAATCCATTGACGTCGTCTCAAGCTTGGTCACGGCGACCTTGGTGAAAGCCGATGCGCATGCTTCAAATGAGGGTGGAACATCGACCTTTAGTGACGACGGGACGATGTTCGTCGGCCTGCACGTTACAGGGTTCCCGCACATCGGTGATGATGTCCCAGCGAATACCAGGCTGCGCATCGCCGGCTTGGGAACCCTCTGGCTACACCGGGTTATCCAGAACTCGAACAGCATCGAGGTTCGGATGATTGAAGTCATCGTGACCGAAGCGAATGTCTTCGGGATTGATATCGGGACCGACATCCAAGTCGCCGTGGCGGAAGCATCTGTTCACTAGAAGAAAGTTCCTCTGTGGAGGCAGCCGTGCTTGCCGCGCTCAAGCGTTGCAAAGGCGGGTCGGCTGCAATTCTCCAGATCCACATGCGATACGCGTGCCGCTACAGTACGCAGGTGACACGCCTGCCGCTACAGAAGAGTTTTTCGAGCTGGAACGAATCAGAAGCGGAAGACTCTAAATCGAGCGTCTCTGTAAAGGCAGCCCTACCGGCTGCAATTTGCAAAACGCAGCGATACGCCGGTCACTACAATCTCCAAGGCCCGCAGGCCAGACTCCTGCCGATACGGAAAAAACTCCGATCAGTTTACCGGGTGATATTGCGCCGCCACCACCAGAAGGACGAAGCGCAGCGTACATAACTCTGCATAGACTCGGAACCAGCCGAGCCCGGGGAAACAGCCTCCCAATTAAGCTGCCTTGGCCTCGTAGCCGGCAATGATCTGTTGCAACGCGCGGCGGACGAAGCTTGAGCGGCTGCGGTCCTGCCCGGCAGCGAGCTGATCGATCGCATCCAAAACATCGTTCGGAACGTTGCTGATCGTCAGTATTTGAACAGCCGGCGCCCTACGAGACGTTCCTGCCCTCAAATCAAGCTTACTCCGCCGTTTTCGACGATTAACCCGGCGACCGTTGTGATTTACTTGATGATATTTATTTACTTTATCCATGATTCTCATCTCTTTCTCCGGGAATGGCCGCGTAAGGTTTCGAAAAAAGTTTAAAAATATTTAGGAAAAATATCGCCGCCCAGCTTCCACTACCCCATTACAGATGCCGCAGACGCTCTAATTGAGGGAACCGCACACTCTGTTGGCTTCACCGTTCTCCAGGCAGCCGTGCTTGCCACGCTGAAGCGTTACAAAGGATCGGCTGCAATTCCTAAGACGCGGGTCCGGCACGCCTGCCACTACAGTGTTTCACGGTTTACATCTATTTCTACTGTTCACGTGCAAAGTCAAAATTTCCGTTGACTCCCCCACAGCAGCACCGAGATTCCGCTACTACTTTTAGGCGCATCCTAATCTGCTGCGACTGACGCGCATCCGCGTCCTCGTGCACGAACCAAAAAGAAAAGACGCACGCCGTCTTTGTTTTGCGCCGCCTTGACACAATAGCACAATGAAAATTGGAAAATTCACTCACGCGATCGCCGTTCTGCTCTCGTCCGTGACATCTCTTTTCGCGCACGGCGGGGATGCAAATGCGGAACCGGCCAAAACGAAATTCAGCAAAAAATCTGATAAAACAGCAGATGATCGTCTGTTCGACGCCGGATCGATCGCTTTCTCGCCGAGAGAACTTTCGGGCGATCATCCAGGGCAGCGTTACCCTTGGAGAAGCGACATTGTGACCACTGTCTTCTGGGTCGGCGAAAAACCTGGCGGCAATAATCCGGTTCCGAATCGAACGAGCTCATGGGACAAGGACTGGACCAAAAACTACGGTGGAATCGACGACCCTGATCCCGGTCATCGCACCAATTATATTCCGGTAAATTTCACGCCGCGTCTCAATCCGTTTTATTGTGCGCTTCCGTACAACGACAAAGCACGTGAGGGTCATCGGCCCGAAGCGGCCCGTGTTGTTCCCTGGTTTAAAGAAGCGTACCAGGGGCCGGCTGTTTCCACTTGCAAGGACCGATGGATCGCCATTCGCAAAGGCAATCGCGTCGCTTACGCGCAATGGGAGGACGCAGGACCATTTCGCACCGACAACTGGCAATACGTCTTCGGAAGCGACCGGCCCAAACCTAACTTGAACAAAGGCGCAGGACTGGATGTGTCGCCTGCCGTTCGCGATTATCTCGGCTTAAAACCAACCGACGTGACCGATTGGCGATTCGTGGAATTCAGTGAAGTGCCGCGCGGTCCGTGGTCAACGCATGGCGAGAACAACACTTTCGTAATCAACGATCGGCAAAAAGGCAAAACGTTGGTGGAAAGACTCGGCGCCGTTGCGCATTAGACCATTGTAGTGGCAGGCGTCTCGCCTGCGTACTGTCGCGGCACACGGCTTACGTGGGGCGTCGGCATTGAGCATGGAACCCAGAGCCACTGGGGGCGTACTGCTGCGCCAATAATGCCTTCAATAAGGCTGAGAATCTCAAGAAGGCGGGCTATTGGGTCGCGCCAATTCAATCTGGTAACCGCGACCAAACTTGATCTGGACAATAGCCGCTATTGCTGAAATATGTTCACATGAACATTGTCATGCGCTTCCGCCGTTT
>DASTMV010000046.1:0-11622 GCA_035713885.1 Candidatus Udaeobacter sp.
ACGCTGAATGTCTCTGGCGATTTCCAAGTCGTGATCCAAGCGCTTCTTTTCATTGGCCATTGAATAAATGATGGCGTTGTAGAGAGCGAAAGCGGACTGTTCGGCAATCGATTTAAAAACCACAAAATCAGCCTGGGAAAACGGCGCACCCATCGGCCCATTCGCTAACGCCAGCACTCCCATGTCCTGGTTCCCATACCGCAGCGCCGAAGCCATCACTGACACGCTGCCAAAGGCGCTTCCACGCAATCTCGCCAATTCCGTTGCTTCAGAGAACTCGTTTAGGCACACACTCTGACCTGTTTGCCATACGCGTCCAATGAGGCCTTCCCTCGGACCAATTGCATGGAGCCGCAGAAAGCTCTCCAGAGCAACGGGATTGGCAGCTGCCTGTTGCAGAATATCTTGTGGAACATCAACCAATGGTGGACAGCCCTTGGAGATGAACGCGGGCGTGAGCTTCCCACCAGTGCGATCACTTACATAAAGTGCGCCGCCGTGTGCATCAAGAATCCGCGTAGCACCCTCAACGATCAGCCGATGTAATTCCTGCGGTCGAATTGTTTCCCGGAAGGCTTCGCCGAGCCCGTGGAGGAAATCGAAAACGAGTGTTTCCTCGACTTGAATCTCCTCATGCGAACGTTCCAGCCTACGAATGCGCTGCATCTGGAGGTAAGCAGTGACGACCCACGCCGCCACAGACGCGACAAGCAGTCCAAGGAGAAAGGTCGGCCACATTGCGGAGGGCCAGCTTACTTCGAGGACGTCTCGTGATGAAGATCTTGTCTTAAGAAATCGAGAACGTCTTTAAAGCGAAAGATGTTTTCCGGCGCGGCCTGGCAAAGCGCTTCGTGAGCCTCCAGCATTGTTTCTGCCTGTTCCCTTTTTTTGGAATTCGCTAATTGATCTTTTCTGGCTTGCTCCAGTGCCTCGCATTCCGGGGCGCTGGTGCCATCGCTATGGATGTCGAATATCTGATCTAATCCGAGTCCGGAAAGCAGTTGCTCGCTACGGTTTCCGCAATGAACAATATGAAGATGGCCATGCCCGAGTTCCTTCAGGCGCAATGCCACGCTAGCCATGGTACCCATGAAGGTGGAATCCATCATGGCGCAATCTGCAAGGTCAACTACAAATTCGCGATAGCCACGGTTCAACATTTCGCGCGCGAAATCCTTCAGGTTGCCGCTATTAAGGAAACTACCTCTTCCCTCCACCTTCACCCACACGGTCGGCCCTCTTACCCCAACTTGAATAGATGAGTCCACAGTTACTCTTTAAAACGATACCAGCCTCGCCGCCATGCTGTCAAACCTTCCAGCCCGGTTGGAAACTCTTATAACACTTCGAAATACAGGTGCGGCAAATCTGCATGGCTGCTTGAGTAATTGCATCCTGTCGCAATCAGGATCAACGATAATGCGCCGTCACAATTCACTCCACAGAAATGAGCGGTTCTCCGCCACAATTCGCCCATTGGCGACTAAGAGGCATCTCCAGGCAATCACTCGCCCGTCGTCAAAGTAATCGTCCCCAATTACCTTAAATTCCGTCTTGTGAGTACCGCGCACGTTTTTATACGTGATTTCCTGAGCCTGGACGTGTTGATGCAATTTTTCCTGCCGATACTCCAGACGCACTGTCACGTCGGCCGGGCGCCTGGCCTGCCAAAAGAAATCGAAATAATTTCCAAAACGCTGCCGTTGATCCACAGCACTGACAGCACCGAAAAGTCGATATTGGCGTTCAAACATGATCGGAGCGTCCTGAACGGTCGCAGTTCTCTGGTTTGGGGAGTTTGATTTTGCGCCAATCTTGTTCGTCGTCTGGTGTGCTCTTTCGCTTGCCTTGGGGGCTTGTTCGCTTAAAAAGAAGAGTTTCGTCTTTTTAAATTGGAAGTCCTTGTCCAAGGCCATCGGTAACGGCGTCACTTTTTCTATCACTTTCGGTTCTGGCCGAGTCTCCTTGCCCGAAGCTGAAAGGGCCAGAAAGATCAAAGCGAAAACTGCCGTGGCAAATCTCATTTCCATAATAAAGCGGCTCGTTCAACCGGGTGTCAACGCGTAACACAGGTTCTTACGCCCTCGACGGAAATCATGGAACTCGCCTCGATCGAAAGTATTATTTTCCGTGATTGAAGTTCATTACGACCGCGGAGTTTACCTGCCGAAGCAGAATGTCTGGATGGATCCATGGGAGGCAAAAGAGTTCGCGTTCGTTTCGCACGCGCATGGCGACCATATCGCGCCGCACAGCGAGATCGTCCTTTCTGAACGCACAGCACGCCTAATGCGACTGCGGTTGCCGGGCGACCGGATCGAGCACGCGCTGGCATTTGGTGAAAACCGCTCTGTTCGCGGGGTTAATCTGACGTTGATACCTGCCGGGCATATATTTGGTTCAGCACAGTGTCTGATTTGCGCCGACGAAGGGACGCTGCTGTACACCGGCGATTTTAAGCTTCGTCCCGGGAAATCTGCCGAGCAAGCGGAGTGGCGTCATGCCGATATACTCGTGATGGAGACAACTTTTGGACTCCCGCGTTATCGCTTCCCACCAACGAAATTGGTGATGAATCAAATGGTGGCATTTTGCAGCGAAGCCATCGACTCCGGAGAAGTCCCGGTGTTGCTCGGGTATTCGTTAGGCAAAGCGCAGGAAATCCTTTGCTCTCTGGATGGCGTCGGCTTAATGCCCATGCTACACGGCTCGATCTTTCGAATCACCCGTATTTACGAACAGTTTGGTCAATCATTTTGCAAATACCTGCGATACAACCCGAATGACGTCGCCGGGAAGGTGTTGATTTGTCCGCCGAGCGCAAATTGCTCGGAAATGCTGGAAAGAATCCCGCGCAAACGTGTAGCGCTCGTCAGTGGTTGGGCGGTGGACCCCAATACGATTTATCGCCATCGCGTCGATGCGGCATTTCCCCTTTCCGATCACGCCGACTACGATGATTTGCTTCGATACGTCGAGTTAGTGCAGCCGCGACGGGTGCTGACATTGCATGGATTTGCAGCAGCATTTGCCTGCGATCTCCGCCGCCGCGGTATCGAGGCTTGGGCATTGAGCCAGGAAAACCAAATGGAACTGCACTTCGAAAGCAAAGATGTCCCACCGCGATGTGCCGCAATACCTGTTGGACCATCCCCAACTCCGCGCGAACCGATGGTGGAGTCTGAATTTTTGCGGTTTGCCCGTGTGGGTGAAGCCGTTGCCGCGACGCCCGCAAAATCGGAGAAGATCCGTTTAGTGTCCGATTACATCCGAAGCCTCCCCAGCGAGCAGCTTCCGATAGCAGCGAGATATTTCACCGGAAGGGCATTTGCGCAAAGCGATGCACGGGTGTTGCAGATCGGATGGGCGGTAATCTTTCGGGCGCTGCAAGCCGCGACGAGAATCGACGATGCTGAATTTCATCGCATCGCTGCCTCCCATGGCGACGCCGGCAAAACCGCTCTCGAAACCCTCGAGGGGCGAACAGCGCCGCGTCCGTTTAGCATTGTTGAGTCGGCCGACTTGTTCAACAATCTTCAACGCGTACGCGGCCCGATCGCAAAGGCAAAACTTCTAGAAGAGCGATTTTCGATTTTGTCGGCGCGCGAAGGGCAGTACGTCGTCAAGATTTTGACAGGCGATCTTCGCATCGGTTTGCGTGAGGGCCTAGTCGAAGAAGCCATCGCCACGGGCTTCGGTGCTTCGCTCGAAGAAGTCAAACACGCCAACATGTTATTAGGCGATATCGGAAGCACCGCGCTGCTGGCTTCCCAAAAGGAATTGAAGCGGGCGGAACTATCGATGTTTCGTCCCATCAAATGCATGCTCGCTACTCCTGAACCAAACGCCGACGCGGTCTGGGGCCGCTTTATTGAAGCAAAGAGTTCTGCCATCGATCGCGAACTGGGCTCATCAAGCCAAGACACAGTATACGTTGAGGACAAGTTTGACGGCATTCGCGCACAACTCCATCGCGCCAGAGATAGAATCGAAATTTTTTCGCGTGATTTGAGGCGCGTTACCGGACAATTCCCGGAGCTCGTTGAAGAAGCTATGAAATTCGACCCGGAACTGATTGCTGATGGCGAAATCATTGCCTTTGCCGAAGGTCGGCGATTGACCTTCTTCGATTTGCAAAAGCGACTCGGGCGCAAGGACGAGAACGCAGACCTGTTTGCGCGCGCGACAGCAAATGTGCCGGTCGTATTTGTAATGTTCGATCTTCTTTGGATCAACGGGCGCTCGCTGTTGGAGAACCCTCTGCAGCAACGACGAGAACAACTCGGCAGGCTCGTGTTGCCGCCTAAATTTCTCAGAGCGAACGTAACCGCGGCGCATTCCTCCAAAGAGATCGAGCAAATTTTTCAGCGTGCGCGGCAGCGGTTAAATGAAGGCCTGATGATCAAAGACCCGGACAGCTTCTATCTCCCGGGCACCCGCGGAATGCACTGGTTCAAACTGAAGCGCGAATTAGCAACGCTGGATGTGGTGGTAGTGGCGGCGGAGCTTGGCCATGGAAAACGAAACAGGGTGCTAAGTGATTACACGTTCGCAGTGCGCGATGAAATCTCCGGCGAACTCTTGCCAATCGGAAAGGCCTACAGCGGGTTAACAGATGTGGAGATCTCGGAGTTAACGGAGCACTTCAAACAAAACACGATCGCGGATCACGGCCGATATTGCACCGTCAAACCGGATGTTGTGCTTGAAATAGCATTCAATGCAATCCAACCGAGCACCCGTCACGCCAGTGGATTGGCGCTACGGTTCCCAAGAATCAAGGCGATTCGACGCGACAAGAACGTTGATTCCATCGACACAATCCAGTACGCGCGCGAGCTTGCCAGGCAGTCGTCGATTTCGCCGAGCCATTTCGAAAAGAACGCCTAACAAGCGTACGTCGACTACTCTGGAGTCGGCGACGGAGTCGGCGAAGCTGCTTCCGTAGCGGGAACTGTTGCCTGCTGGCGCGATAGCGCACGAGCTGCCCTCATCCTTTGCATATCTTCCATCCTGCGCTGCCTTTCAGCGAGTCGCTCCTGCATTCGTTGATCTCGCTCGGCTCTTGCATTAGATGGATCTCCAATGAGGCCTTTGAGTTCCGGCGGAACGGTGCGCTGAGGTTCTCCGGAACCGACTCGGGGAACCGCAGGGATCCTGGGCTTCACAGCCAGATTTTCCCGTGCTGCCAAGGCTTTTTCCCTTTGATCCAATGCTTTTTCCCTGACGTCCAGCTCCGCCTTGCGCTGAGCAAGCTCCTGTTCAGCGGTTGAATTTTGTTTTTGACACGAGCAAAACAGCGCAACGGAGATCAGCATCGAAAAGACGAAAAGTTTCTTCATATAAGCAGTGAAGTAGGTCTTACGCTCAACGAAGAAAACGGAGCACTTCCCGATGTCAAACAAAACTTAGTGCGCCCTCGCCCCGGGCGTGGGCAAACTTGCCCGTCTTGTGACGACTACTTCCGCGTCGCCGCGCCAAAAACGCTGGACGTTGCCGAACACAGCGAGCATCGTCAAACAAACCGCTATCACCAGCATCAAGAACACGGCGACTTTGGGAACTCGGCGCTGTCGATATTGTTCCGTCGTTGATTCTGACAAATCCATCTGGTACTATCCAAGCCAATGTTGCAAACGCAACGGAGCTAGCGCATCAATCGAGACGCAACGCCGCGATCGCTTTCATGACACGCTCACTCAGCTGCGCATAGGGTTTTTTTTCTGTCGAATCCAGATCAGCTGCGCTGAAGACAATCGGATGACCAACGACAACGGCTATTGGCGTGAAACGAAGGCGATTTTCGCCGCGCGGCAGCGCTTCGTGCGCGCCAAAAATCCGCATTGGGACGACCGGCGCAAGCGTTTTGGCAATCACCAAACCCAATCCTGGTTCAGCCGGTTGTAAGGTGCCGTCGAGCGTCCGAGACCCCTCTGGAAAAATCAGGACGCCGTTCCCAGCCTGTAAAACACGGATTATAGCCCTGATGGCGCTGCGATCGACCCCTTCCTGATTGACTGGGATAACATTCAATTTCGGCAGGAGCCAACCCAAGAACGGCACATCCAAGAGCGTCCGCCTAGCCAGAAAATAAATCGCGCGATCACACGCAGTCCCGGCCAGCGGCGGATCGAGATAGCTCTGGTGGTTCATTGCAAGAATCACCGGCCCACTCTGAATCATTCGCTCCCGATGTATCACCCGAAATCCAAACAACAATCGCCCGGCCAGTCGGGCACAATGATAACCAACCCAGTAATAGAAATTCATTCACCGAGCGCGTGATGTGGTGAGCGGAGCATCACCAAGAGCCAAACCCAATTGCTTCAGCCGTATTATGACCTCGTCTACGACTTGCTGAATTGTGAAGTGTGAGGTGTCGATCACGTGCGCCTCAGCCGCAATCACCAGTGGCGAAAGCGCACGCGAAACATCATCGCGATCGCGCATGGCGATTTCATCGCGTTCCCCTTGTGCGATGCGACGATGAAGGCGGACATCAGGCGAAGCATCAAGGTAGAATTTGTAAGGCGTATCTTTGAACACTACTGAGCCAATATCCCGCCCTTCGATTACGACATCACATCCGCCGGCGCAGTCGTGAAGCTTTTGTGAAACAATTTGGCGAACACGCGGCAATCTGCTGACGCGAGAAACGCTTTCGTTCACACGATCGTCACGCAAATGCTCCGCAGGATCGGTATTGTCAACAAGGATGCGCGACTCGCTGTCTTGAACGGTGCAGATAAAACTTGCTGCATCCAGTACAGTGGCAATGCAGTCGCTCTCCTCCTGCAGGATGTTTTTTTGAATGAGATACCAGGTGATCGCGCGATAAAATCCACCAGAGTTGACGTAGATGAAACCGAGTTGCCGGGCAAGCTCCCGTGCAACACTGCTTTTTCCAGAAGCAGCGGGACCATCAATGGCGATCACACGGTTTGAGCGCGCCTCGGAAGCATTTGATCCCATGGGTATTTAATGAAGAACGGGATCAACTAACCTTCCTCTGCCGATACGGGAGCGAGCGACCCGATCACGGGCGTACTCACCTGCATCCGTTTGGGGTTCGTAAATTGCCCAAGTACTGCTTCGAATCCCGGGTACGATTCGCGAATACAGTCGGCGTCCTGAATGACGGTGTCGCCCTCAGCAAACAAACCCGCTATGGCAAACGCCATGGCAATACGATGATCGCCAAAGCTTGGCAATTGGGCGCCGTGGAGCGGCGCCGGTCCATAAATTTCTAGACCGTCACTTAACTCAGTAACTTGCGCACCCATGGCGCGGAGGTTGTGGGCGATCGCCGCAATGCGATCAGTTTCTTTAACGCGCAATTCCTCTGCATGTCGGATTGTTGTTTTACCGCTTGCCAAAACACCTGCAATAGAGAGAACCGGCAGCTCGTCGATCAGCTGCGGCACTTCCTTCCCCTGTATGACGGTCGCCTTGAGCGGGGCACCGGTGACTTCGACAACGCCGCCGGGCTCAAGCTGTTCAACATCCTCGACAGCCTCCCGAACCTGGGCGCCCATCCGGAGCAGGACTCCTAAAATCGCCGTTCGCGTATCGTTCAAACCAACATTGCGAATAAGCAGGTGACCGCGGCGTTGCGCGGCGGCGGCAACCAGCCAAAAAGCCGCTGATGAGATATCGCCGGGAATATCAAAATCCCGAGACTCCGGAACTTGATCCCCGAAAACCGTCACGTTGCCGTCACTTTCTGTAGTGGTACGCACAAGAAAATAATTGAGCATCTTCTCCATGTGATTACGCGTAGGCGTCGGTTCCTCGACCGTAGTTTTGCCTCTGGCGAAGAGCCCTGCCAGCAGTAACGCGGCCTTTACCTGTGCGCTCGCCACAGACGGACGATACTGAATGCCCCGAAGTGAGCCACCGGACACACGTAACGGCGGCGTTCCATCAGGACCTTCGGCCACAACTCTTGCCCCCATCTCACAAAGCGGAGCGATGACCCGGTCCATTGGACGTTTCGATAGCGGCGGATCTCCCACCAGGCGACTCTCAAATTTTTGTCCGGCCAGCAGACCTGCGAGAAGACGCATCGTGGTACCGGAGTTACCACAATTGATATCACCCGTTGGCGCAGTAAGCACTCGCCTTTTTCCGTGGACGACCAATTTGGCGGGCTCAGGCTGCTCGATTTTGATTCCCAATGCGCGCATGGCATTCACCGTGTGCATGCAATCTTCGCTGGGAAGAAATCCGTTCAGGGTGCACACGCCATTCGAGAGAGCAGCGACAATCACGGCGCGATGTGAAATGCTCTTGTCGCCGGGTACAGTAATTTCGAGATCGATTCGTCCGGCTCGTTTTACTCGCAGCTCCATATAGTTAAAAGAATGTGCCGATATTCATCCCGAATCCCCGGATAACAGCCTGTGCGGAGCCGATCTGGCATTCAGTAACCCGCATCAGCAGAACTCGGAAAGGCGCTCGCGTTATGGCACAAGGAAAATCTTGTCCGTGTAAGGATCCTTCACTTCGGTGCCAGGAGGGAACCCTTCCACATCGATATATTTGCCGGGCGAATACGGACTCTCTACCAAGTGCGGTTTTCCGGGCACTGGGATGCCGTACGGATAATCTCCCTTCGCCACCTTCGTCGGCGGTGGCGCAGCTGTAGGCGGAGGCGTAGATGCGACTTGCTGCTGCGGGGGCGGAGGCGTTCCCACGGGCTGTGCCGGCCCATTGGGATTGAACGGCTGCTGCGGCGGCGGGTATTCCTGCGTCTCGGTGGAAGCGTAAGTCGAGACCCGGTGGTGTTGTGCTACGGGCGGTGGCGGCTCCTCAGCGCATGAGGCAATAAAAAAGCCCGCGAGGAGAGCAAAAGGGAGTAAAAATTTCATAGTGAAAACTTTTTGTAATCGTATCCGGACTCGCAGTCGTTGCCAATCATTAAATGATGCGTTGTTCGAGCGTCCGGGATTTGTTGACAAATAGCAACATCAATACAATGCGACGGTGCGCGTCATCCGAATCCGAAGTACAGATGCCAGAGAATTCACATCCCGAGATTTTGATCGTGGACGACGACGCCATGAGTCGCAGGATATTGGCGCAACTGTTGAGTACTGCTGGTTACGATTGTCGGGGGTCCAAGGATGGTTCTGAAGCACTGCAGATAATTCACACAAAACCACCCGCGCTTTTGCTATTGGATTTTGATATGCCTGGATTAAATGGCGCTGAGGTGCTCAAGCGTCTTCGTTCGGACGAGGATGCCGCCGTCTCTCAGGTTCCCGCTATCATGCTTACTGCGCATGGCAGTGAACAGAGCGAAGTCTCCTGTCTCCAAGCCGGCGCCGATGATTTTGTGACGAAGCCGGTAAATGCCTCGGTATTGGCGGCCCGAATCAAAACACAGCTTCGGCTCCGTTCCATGCGCAGGCAGTTGGAGCGGCAAAATGATGAACTGGAAAAATGGCGCCGCGATCTGGAGCGCGATCTGGCCGCCGCGCGCTGGACGCAGCAATCATTGATCCCGCAAAAACCGCTAACAATGCCCGGTTGGCAGGTTGCAACTTATTACCGGCCTGTGATCCAGGTTGGCGGCGATATCTACGGATGGCTGGAAATGAAAAACGGGCAGATTCTGTTTTGGATCGCCGACGGCACGGGCCACGGCGCGGCTGCCGCATTGCTTACCACTCTCGCGAAACTTCTCTTCCAGCACGCCCGTGAACACGATACGCCAGTCAGGTTGATGGAAGCTGTGGATGACGATTTTCGGAGTATCTTCGGCGCACGCTCGTTCATGACCGCGATGTGTGTCGCTTTGGATCCACGCAACGGACAGGCAATCATTGTGGGCGCAGGGCACCCGCCGCTCCTGATTGTTCGCCACAATGGAACGACAAACTCTGTCCCTTCAGTAGCGCCTCCACTGGGTTTGATGAAGCGGGCGACGTTTACCGAAACATCGATTGAGCTAAACCCCGGTGATGCATTCCTGCTGTACACTGATGGGCTCTTGCGCTGGAGCAAAGACGAACGGCACCGGCTCAGTCCCAAACAACTACAAAAAATGCTGGATCATTCTGCACCCAGCGCCGAGGCGCTGCTGAAGGCAATTTTGGTGCAAACAACCCCCGAGAACTTCGCAGACTCTGGAAATACTGCTCCTGACGATATTGCAGCCATCGCAGTGCGCCGCTTGGCCCAGTAATAAAATTTTTATTTATCTCAAATTTAGTTCTTGCTCTCCCGCGAGCGAAACGCTAGTCAGCGTCCATGCCGAAAACCAAAAAAACTTCCAAGCGCAAACCGAATCCTTCATTCATGAAACCGGTCCAACCCGATGATAAGCTTGCTGCAGTCGTCGGGTCGCAGCCGCTATCGCGCCCGGAGCTTACCAAGAAGCTTTGGGCTTACATCAAGCGG
Source organism: Candidatus Udaeobacter sp. (assembly GCA_035713885.1). GTDB lineage: Bacteria > Verrucomicrobiota > Verrucomicrobiia > Chthoniobacterales > UBA10450 > Udaeobacter. The sequence goes on from DASTMV010000046.1 coordinate 10,405, forward strand.
CGCGGTCTGCAGGACAAAAAGAAGAGAGTCATGATCAATGCCGATGACCAGCTAAAGCCGGTATTTAACGGCAAAAGCCAGGTGAGCATGTTCGAGATGACCAAGCTCGTCTCGAAACATCTTCGCTAGATCAGAACTCCGTTGACAACCCGGCGTCGCCGCGCCGGACTGCTTTGGGCCTGAAAAAACAATGGGCGCGACAAGCGGTGCGCCGTACCGCTCTTGCGCCCGGTTGCAACCTCATCGAAGATGCTCGAGTGAAAATCCGTCGATTATTTCTTTCCGCTGTCGCGGTCTCTGTTTTGTTTGCGCCATTCGCTCGAGCGGAATCTGTCTGGCTGAATGACTATAAGAAAGCGCAGGACGAGGCGAAGGCGAACAAGAAGCTTCTGCTGCTAAACTTTACCGGCTCCGACTGGTGCGGCTGGTGTATAAAGTTCGACAAAGAGGTTTGGTCGCAGCCGCAGTTCAAAGATTACGCGCGCGATAACCTCGTGCTGCTGGAGCTGGATTTTCCCCGCCGAAAGGATCAGTCTGCCGAAGTTAAAAAACAGAATCTGCAACTCGCGCAGCAGTACGAAGTTCTTGGGTTTCCAACAATCGTTGTACTCAACAGCGATGGCCAGAAGCTTTGGCAGTTTGACGGTTACTTCCCTGGCGGGCCGGAGGCATTTATTGCGCAGCTGCAAAAATTGCGACATGGATAACCGGCCCCTGATCGGAATAGTTTCGCGCCTAGAGCAGATGACGCGGAACTGGGGCCAGAGCGTCAGCTTGATTCCTTCGCTGATTTCTTCTCGCCTGTCTTAGCTTGCCCAGCCGAAGGCGTTTTCGCCGCCTCTTTCGAACCCGCGGACTTTTCACCAGCCTCGGCTGCTTTCGGAGCTGACTCCTTTTTCGCCGCTTCCTTGTACGAATCGCTGCGATAATCCGTGCTGTAAAATCCCGAGCCCTTGAAGATCAAACCTGCACCGGTGCCGAGTAAACGCTTCACCTTCCCATGTCCCCATTTTGGCAACCGGCAAAGTTCCTTGGGACACTCGCGGAACGGTTCATCGCGCATCGACTGAAATGCTTCGAAAGTGTGACCGCATTTCTCGCACGAATATTCGTAGGTTGGCATAGCGAGCTAGCTGGGCTAAAGGCTTTCAGAACAACGCTGGGAAGTCTGCATTAAACAAGTTACAATTCAACCCGCGCTGATGCCGATTGACAAAG
>DASTMV010000047.1:0-35462 GCA_035713885.1 Candidatus Udaeobacter sp.
TGTACGTCGGTCGAGAACCGGAACATCCACGGTACAAGCATCTCTGCATGGAGCAGCACACCACTTGAGTACAAGAGGAGGAAATGACTCACCCCCTGATGAGACAATGAAATCAGTGGGGCCGGGGTCCCGATTAGCCCCATTCGGTAAAGACCGTCCTATACCTCCCTGGAATAACCTCGTGCTCATTGCTTGCGAGCACAAAGCCCGCTGAATCACCGCATTGTGCGCGCGGCTGTAATGGTAGCGTATCAGGGTCTTGGCGCCGGAGTCGGCTGGGGCCTCGGTGTCGGACGAGACCTTGGTGAAGGAGTTGGCCTTGGCGTGGCGGTGGCTGTTGCCGTTGCAGTAGGTGTCCCCGAAGGCGTTGGAGTGGGAATTACAGTTGGAGTTGGTGTTGCGCCACCTGTCACAGCCAGAAACGCCGCACTGATCGGTCCCCAGGTCTGGAAGCCTTGGAAGTCACTCACCCCGCGTCCCTGTACGAAGATCACGTGGCGGCCTACCGACAGGCTGGCAGTGTTTATGGTTGCGTCAACGGGAACGGTGGGCGAATTGAACGAACCGTTCATTGGGATGGCCGTGCCGCCAGCCCAGGGAGGCGTGTCAATGTAATAGTCTGCTGCGCCCACGTTCTGGCTGAATGCGTTGTTTGACCATGCAAAGTTAATGCTGGCGGTTAGCCCTGATGGGACGCCTTGGGGTACTGATGGCGGATTGGTCACAACGGTGTTGGCATCTGGTCCGTGCGAAGTCAGATAAGGAGTGCGCGCTATCTTTGCCAGGTAAAGAAGCATCCCTTGATTCTCAGGCCAGAGACCCTGTGACGAGCCGCAACCTGGATTATCTATGCACGAGTAGGGGACAAGGAAGTCGTCGCCGCCTAACTCGGTGGAGAAGGCCGCCATGCCCAGCTCACCGTACGCCCAGTCAATCGCACCTCCATCTACGGGATACAACTCTTCGATGATGGAGCCAAAGGGGTAACCATTTCCGCCCGCATTCGGCGCGGCCATGTGCGCGGCGATGTTGTTCGTCTCAGCGAAGTTAGGCATCCGCGTGGTCGCCCAGCCCCACGGAAAGAGGTTGACTCGCGCATTTGTGTGCATGTTCTGGTAAACGCCTGTGGTAGTGATAGGCGCCGGGTCGGTGTCGCCTGGGCCGCGCTGGTCGGGCACGAGCTTACGAATCTGATTGACGATAGCTATGTCCTCTGGATCCGATCCCGCCGACACGCCTCGATAGGTCTGGTCACAAACAAAATCGCTCGAGCCGCCGCAGCAGCCCCACTTGAAGGGGAAGTTGCGGTTGTTGTCTACGCCGAAGTGGTCAAATGCTGTAGGTGGCCAGGAGCATCCGTCGCCTCCGACGTTGTCGCCGTTCTTGCGATAGTAGTACGGGCTGTTGCCGCCGCCTCCCGCCTCGACGATGTGGTGGCCGTCGGGATTGACTTCAGGCATAAGCCAGATGTCATGATAATCCACGAGCCAGTGAACGTCGGCGTTGGTCTCGTAGTTATCGAGGAGGTAATCAATCATGCGCATCACGACTTCTGGCGTCGCGATTTCGCGAGCATGTATATTGCCGTCCGCCCAGAAGACCGGTTTCGGACCGGGTATGGCGCGGTTCGTGATATGTAGCACAAACAGGTCGTAGCCGTTCCAAGGACTGGGTAGCACGCATGAGCCCGGATTGGCCTTGCACCAGGAGTCACCGATGTCGACTTTCTCGACCAGATCGGGGAACTCTGTCACCTTCTCGTCGAGGAAGGCGTATATTTCTTCCACCGTTTTGTACCCGCCGTAGAAGGTGAAGGGTAGGATTTGAGGGTGACTGAGATTGCGACTGCTGTTCTCGTCAATCTCAACATGAAGGCCGCGCGCTATCAGATCATAGTAGAGGTCGCGATTGCGGATTACGGTGAGATAGCCTCCTGTTGTGGGCACTTCTTCAGCATTGAGTTCCTGGGCCAGCTGGTCACGCTCAGTGCGGTCGCGAAAGTAGACGCGCATTACCAAGGTATTGTACTTCTCAGCGATTGGATTCTTGCCGCTCAACGCGAGACCGTGACTGTCTGAAGAGTCAGGATTCCCCCTAACAATCTGCGATTTGCTGTTCCGGACAATAAGGTGCTCGGGGCCACCCGCCAAAGCGGCACGCAAAGCAACACCGGCCAGAGTGACCGCCACAATTACCGCGAATACACGAAAGACGGACCTCGCTCGCGTCAATGATTTCTTCGTCGTATTTCTCGTGTGAAGATAGTTGTTTTTCATTTGGATTCTTCTTAGCTGTTGGTGAACTTGTCGCCCCTATATTTGGCTGGTGGCTTCGATTCGGCGAAAAAGCGCTTCGATGTTTCTATGCAAGATAGAGCTCCATTCAAGCATAAGATGATTGCATCGAGGCCAGGTCCGGGGCAATTCAAACACTAATTTTGAAAGTCACAACATTCTCGGCTTCTACCGTTGGTTGAATACTTAGTACCGCTCCGCCTCCGCGGATAAACCAATTCGCGATACGCGCTGCAAAGCAATCTGTCGGCTTGTGTGGCTCAACTTACCGGCCTGCATCATTAGCGGCAGACAGGCTTCCCAAGCAAAAGCGAAAACACCGAAAAGGTCAGCCAGATCGCGGTGACTCGTTGCACGGCCAAACCCAGCCTGATTTCGCCCGATTTGCAGGCGGGAAGCACTTGAGCTTCGCTTTTGATTTCGTAGCTTCAGCTTCTTCGCGCCGGCGTGGCGGAATTGGCAGACGCGCTGGACTCAAAATCCAGTGGCCGCAAGGCCGTGTGGGTTCGAGCCCCTCCGCCGGCAGTCTCCATTTTCTCCGCGCGGCTTTGGGGTTGAAACGCGCTAACTGCGGCTGCAAGCTCTACAGCCACTCGGGCGGACGTGCTGTCCCCAAGTTTTTGCAGAACCAACGAGCTAAATGATCTAGTATCGTCACATCCGAAAGAGACAGGGTGTCAGAGCAGTAAATGTTCTGCCCGAAAGCGCTAAATCGCTTGCCGCTCCGGCTGAATTGCATGGTTGGCGTGATCGCCCCGAACTACTGCCAACGCGCTCCGTTCTGCATACAGCATTTTATGCTTGTATGCACAAGAGAGAGCCACAATGTTCATTCGTGAACGGTAAGAACGGGCACGAGGGCGGAGGTGAACCGCGTGAGTTTGTGACCACGCGGTGGAGTCTGATCCTTTCAGCGGGCAATTTGGAAAGTGAGGAGCAAAAGGCGCGTGAAGCGCTTGCGGAGCTTTGTCGGACTTATTGGCGCCCCATTTTCTTGTTCGTGCGCGGGCGCGGCCATTCAATCGAGGATGCCCAAGACCTCACTCAGGATTTTTTTGCGACAATCCTCAGGGACAACTGGCTGCAACACGCCGATCGCAATCGCGGTCGCTTCCGATCGCTCTTGCTGAAATCGCTGCAAAATTTCTTGATCAACGCCGCCGTGAAAAGAAACGCGAGCAAACGCGGGGGAAACGTGGATTTTATTTCCTGGGACGATTGGCTGGCTGAAGCGCCCTCGCACCTGTCGCTTCCATCGCAAGCGCTCGCCTTATTGCCACCGGAGCGCATTTTTGATCTAAGTTGGGCGACCACTGTCGTGGAACACGCGCTTCAACGCTTGCGCGAAGAATGCGAAAGTAAAGGCAAGCTCTGGCTTTTCCAAGCTCTGAGTCCTCACCTTACAGACGTGCGTGATGAAGTTTCGTATGCGAAACTGTCGGGAAAATTGGGAATGCCTGAAACTGCCGTGAAAAAACAGCTGCACAACATGCGTCAGCGTTACCGCAGTCTGCTGCGCGCTGAAGTCTCACAAACGGTCGAGAACCCGGCGGATGTGGATGACGAGATACGATACCTCTGTGCATCGCTCGCGACAGGAACCGCATAATTGCAATGACAGATTCATATTCACAGTCGGATCTGCTTCCGAGCGAAGCCAAAGAGCACGCCCGGTGCGGGAATTGTGGAGCAACCATGCGACTCGACACCGGAGTATGCGTGAGTTGCCTCATGCGCGAGGGACTGGAAGGGGGTGACGATGTATCTCAGGGACTGTATCAAAGTGTCCTCGCCGAGGTCGACGCGACGCACAAACCCTGGTTCCTGGGAAATTACGAAATTCTCGAGCAGATCGGTTGCGGCGGCATGGGCGTGATTTATCGCGCGAGGCAACGACATTCTCGGCGCATCGTAGCGGTGAAGCGCATTCTTAGCTATCGCGCCGATTCACACGGAGCGCTTGAGCGTTTCCGGCGAGAGGCACAGGCGATCGCCAGTTTGGATCATCCGAACATTCTTCCGATTTATGAAGTGAGTGAAAGCGATGACGGCCTGCCGTTTTTCAGCATGAAGTTCGCGGAGAAAGGAAGTTTGCAAGAAAATGCTGCTTCTCTCCGCGACAAACCGCGGAAGTGCGTGGAATTGATGGCAAAGGTCGCGGGCGCTGTCGACTACGCGCACAGTCGTGGAGTTCTCCATCGCGATCTCAAACCGGGAAACATTCTACTCGACGACCGGGGCGAGCCACTCGTTAGCGATTTTGGTTTAGCAAAACTTCTGGACGCGAACAGCGATCTTACGAAATCGCTGACTACCTTCGGAACCGCAGGCTTTATTGCCCCCGAACAGGCCGGTGGCGCAGCCGCAGATTTCACCGCACCCGCCGACGTTTACGGTCTCGGCGCGGTTCTGTTCAACCTGCTTGCCGGCCGTCCGCCATTTTTGGGTTCCAACCCGGTTTCCGTGATTCGCAAAGCGTCCGAAACGCAGGCTCCCAAATTGCGCTCGTTTGCACCATCGCTCGATCGAGATCTGGAGACGATCTGCGCACGCTGTCTCGAACGCGACCCAAAGGCGCGTTATCAATCCGCCGGAGGTCTCGCTGCCGATCTGGAGCGCTGGCTCGGCGGCCGTCCGATCGTCGCTCGTCCGGTGTCAGCTCCAACGCGGATTTGGCGCTGGTCGCGTCGTAACCCGAAACTGGTTGGAGCAGGTGTCGCCGGTCTCCTGCTTGGCGCAGTTGTGGTTTGGTTTTTTCACGGCGAACCGTCTCGACAATCACCGTTTAATCCACCCGACAGGAGCATTGCCGTCCTGCCGTTCGTGAATCTGAGCACGACCAAAGACCAGCAATATCTGGGCGACGGGATCAGCCAGCAAATTCTCGACCGACTTGCGGGGCTTGATGACTTGCGCGTCGTCGGCCGGGCCTCATCGTTTTCGTTCAAAGGCGATGCAAACGCGAGAGACGTTGGCGAAAAGTTAAATGTTGGCAACGTGCTGGAAGGAAGTTTGCGCCGCGAAGCTAACCGCGTTCGTGTGACGGCTGAATTAATAGATGCCCGAAATGGTTTTCGCGTTTGGACCGAAACCTACGACCGTCCCGTGGACGACGCGTTTGCACTTCAGGACGCAATTGCCCGGTCCATTGTAGACGCACTCAAGATGAAGCTCGGCGTGCGGCTTTCCGCGCACGAACAACGCGACGATGATGTTCCGCTTTCTGCCCGCCAACAGATGGCCGATGGCGCATACGACCCTTATCTACAGCGGCTTTTCACGGATGTAATTCATCCTCCAGAAACAATCAGTATCGTCACGAGTGTGCCCTCACAGAATCCCTCGAATCCGCCCCCGGCTCCGGATTCCACTTCTCCGGAAGCTACCGACGCGCGTCGACCGGATACTCGGGTGGCCGCCGCGCGTCCAGACACTGGATTCGCTGCCGAGAAAACGTCGCACCACCTCAACAATGGCCTGGCTAACCCGACTCCAGCAACAGTAACTACTGCCAGTGTCCCTCATCGTGCTTTGGAAGCCGACCTGCGGACGAACAAAATTACAGCGGACGGGCAGGCATCCAGTCACGGAATCGTCAGAGATGCAAAGGGTGAACCGATTAAGGGCGCGGGCATTCGAATCGAATCCCGAGACGGCAAACAGGTGTTCAGCACACTTAAGACCGATCCAAAAGGCCGCTATAATTCACAGGGACTGCAACCGGGCGTTTACCGGGTAACATTGCTGGTGGATGGCGCGATCAGGGCATCGATTATGAACACGGAGTCCAAGGCGAATGAACCGACTCAACTGAATTTCGATCTTAAGCAAACGTCCCAGGTGAGTAATGTTGCAAAGGGCGGAAAGCACATGATATGGGTGCCAAATCGTACCGGAAGCCATATCGGCGGTAACTGGGTCGAGATCGACGACGAAGGAAACGCACATTTCGATTCCAACATTCAGACATACAGTGTTCGTCATTGAGGGGGTTGAAAACGCCTACGACTAATCGACGACCAGCATCGAGGGTCGTTGTTGAAAGACCGGCCGAAGAAGGCCTAAATCCCGCAGCGATGGTCGTGTAAGCCGCACCCGAATTTTACAGGGCTGGGAAACAGCACAATCATCGCGGAAACTTCGTTTTTCGCTCATTTAGCAATTTTTTCCGGAACTTCGCCTCCTGGTTTCTGTAAGAAGCAGTGAACCATTATACTTAAATCATCTATGTTTACTAAATCATTGCAGATTGGGTTTGCGGGATTGTTCTTCTGTGTTGCGAGTGCTTGGGCTGGATCAGCGAGTATTCAGGGGATCGTGAAGGACGCAAAAGGCCAACCAATTAAAGGGGCTAGTGTTCAGGTTTCATCGAAAGATGGGAAGCAGCTCTTCAATACAGTTAAGACCGATTCACAAGGTCGCTACATTTCACAAGGTCTACAGCCTGGCGTCTACCGGGTTTCGCTGGTAGTGAATGGCGTCACGAAGGCGTCCATCACGAACACGAAGACCAGGTCGGATCAGGCAACCCAACTAAACTTTGATCTGAGGCCAGTGCCGACCGGGCAAGCCAATGCACAGCAAAAGTCAGGAAAGCACATGGTCTGGGTGCCGGCAGAAACAGGGAGCCATATGGGCGGACGCTGGGTCGAAGTTGACGATAGTAGCGCTGCAAATGCAGGCGCGTTGAATGTCAAAAGGGCCAACGCCGAGGACTTGCAGCGGCAAGCTCAAAGCATGGCGGGCCGCGGCGGCGGACAATAAACCAGCGAGCGCCCACAACGCTCAAGCTCTGAACTCTGCAGCGTGCGCACTCTAGGCGCACGCTGCGTCGCGTACAGGGAAAATACGCGGCTGACGGCTTGAAAAACATCCATATCCGGGAAAGATTCCCGTCGTGCCCAGGAGACGCGACCAGGGTATTTTGCGCGTTCGGCAACAAACAATCTCTCTTGAAGAACTTGTCATTTTACTTCCCTTAGATACTAGTAGCGATTCCAAATGCGCTCCAATACACACATGAAATCCAATAGACCATTGCGTTCACAAAATATTAATGTTCGTCATCATTCGTTCCTCTTGCAGCTTTCATTGGCCGTCAGCTTACTTCTGCCGTTCACCGCTTCCGTATCTTACGCAGAGGCGAATATTTTTTCCCCGGCGGCCCCGACTTACCTTTTTGTGACCGCGACCGATTCAAACCAGGTCGCCGCGGTTGATTCAGCTACCCAGCAGGTCGCCCAGTATATCCCGGTCGGATCGCATCCGATTCGAATCGCCATGAGTCCAAATGGGTTACGCGCATTTGTTACCAACCACAGTGACAATACAGTCTCGATGATAGACACCCAGACCTTGACGGAAATACTACCCAGAATCCCCGTCGGAACTGGCCCGCAGGAGCTCGCTTTCACTCCTAACGGCAAGCGTCTTTACGTGGTTCATTCTTCTGACAATCGCGTTTTTGTTATTAATCCCAGCACGGGGGCCGTAATCAAACAGATAACAATCCCACCGACAACTGGGGCAGCAGAAGCTAAAGACATTCTTGCAAGCCCCGATAACAATTTTGTCTATGTTGCTAATTACGCCAACGGTTCCGTAGATGTAATTACTGTTGCCGGCAACAGGGTGACTAGTATCCCAGCGGCGGCGGGGCCTCGCCGGCTCGCGATGACACCAGACGGCGCGTATGTCCTCGCAACTGACTACCTGGGTGACATGGTCACGGTAATCGACACCGCCACCAACACGTTCTTCAAGAATATCCCGGTTGGCCATCAGCCAAGAGGGATCGCCATCACGCCCGACGGTACAAAAACTTACGTGACCAACGTGAACACGTTGGGGACGGTCTCAGTGATCAGGAATTCGGACTTTACTGTCACCAGCACCATTTCCGTGGGCGACACTCCGTGGCAGGTGCTGGTGCCTCCAGCCCCGAACAGCCGCTACGCCTATGTCTCCAACACCGGCTCGGGTATCCCATCGAGTTCCGTTTCCATCATCGACACCACTACTGATACCGTGTTCAAAACACTTACGTCAGCAGACGGGATCGGCAACGGCCCTTTCTTCTCCTCTGTTAATCCGAGTCACAACAAGCTTTTCATTTCCAACTCTCGAGAGACTTCAGGCGATTCTGGAGGAGGCACGCTCGACGTCATCAATCTGCGAACTCAGAGCCTCTTGGCGCCGATCACAAACATAGGTAGCCAGCCGTTCGATTTGACGTTTAGGTAAAGAATCTCGCTAGTGCGGCGCAAACCCGACCGGTCGCTAATACGCTACACAGTTCCATATTCTGGCGTCTCTTGGTCGCGATTTTGGAAGTTACGGGCGAAACAATTCGGCGCTGCCGAGCACGGTAACAATGTTTTCGGAGCCCCTGCAATCAGCACAGAACCTTCATGGAGGAGTGTGGCGGTGTGGTGATCTACCCGCGCAGGGCTAAGACTCACGGTTTGCGTCGAAGCCTCACTCGCCGTGTCGTAGCGGCTGGCTAGTCCTGGTTAAAATGCCCGGCGGAGTTCCTCATCTGCCCGTCAAAAGCTAACCGGAATGGGACCAGGCTGCTGTGGAAACGGTTTAATGGATACCTGCTGCGACGATGGCTCAGGGATTTCATCATCTTCGTCGTCGTTATCGTGCTCAGCGTCGTCGGCATCAACGCCGTTGTCCGTATCGCTATCGGATCGCGGTGCGATTGTTCGCAACTCGTTTTTCTGTAGCTTCTCGTATCGCTCACGCACATCGGCGGGCATTTTATCGAGATCTTCCTTCGTTTCGACAGGACCACTGAAAAGCAGTTTGCCCTGAGGATCCTTGGCAGTTAGCAATTTTTTGCCATCAACGTTTTGCAATCTCAACTCGCCTTTCTCATCGGACAAGACGATTTGCGCCTTGCCGAGATCAATCCTGCTGGCTTTTAAGCTGCCGTTGTCTTCAGAAAAAATGCGAACCTCGTCCGCTGCCCGACGGGCATCGTCGCGCGCCCGCTTGGCCGCTTCATGAGCTTTCATCACCGCGCCGCGAATTATGCCACGTTGCGCATCGCCGAGTTGCTCTTTGAGTTGTTCTTTTAAATCCTGCATTTGCTCACCGAGGTCGCCTGTCTCATCGAAATCCCAATGCCAGTCGTGGTCGCCGCCAGGAAATACACTGTGTCGCTGCGGCACTTCTTTTTTGGCGAGCTTAACAGTCAACTTTTGTTCCTGTCCTTTGCGCAAGATTGTAAGCGTCACGTCTGCCCCTTCCGAAAATGTCTGCAGAAGCTTTCGCAATTGAGTCGGCTCAATCAGGATCTGGTCGTTCAACATCTTCAAAATGTCGTTCTGTTGAACGCCAGCCGTAGCGGCCGGGCTGTTCGGCTCCACGTAATCGACAACCAACCCGAAGCCTTTCGCCAGGCCAAGCTGATCGCTGACAACGGTTGGAACCTGTGACGTCTCGACACCAAGATAAGTAACCGGAACCTTGGGTCCTTTTTCGTGGTGACCTGGCATTCCCGGCGGATGCGGTGGCTGTGGGGGTTGTGGCGGGGCGGTAGATGGCTGCGCTAGCGCGGCTAATGGCAGCCACGTCATCATTGTGATGGTGAATATGGATTTCGTTTTCATGGTTTATTCTGTTAAATCATTGGCCTGAAACGGGGATCAGCATGATTTCCTCACTGGGATACGACACACGAAGTGATGCACCGGTCTCGGGATTACGCCACCGCCAGGTTTGCTGCGTCTGATACCGCACGCGTCGTAACGGTCGCTCGGAACCGTGAGCAAATTGCAACCCTTCATCGCGCGCGTTGTACACGACGTGCGCGCCGCCGGCAGAAACAAATTCGCCAAGTGATGTGGACTTCTCCAATCGGCGCGAAACGGGTGTTGTTTCGGATTGCGGAGCCGAACTCTCAGCAACTCTTTTCGGTCGCTCCTGCATCGACTGGAAACCGATTATCAGAAAAACGATCAAGGCCGCAGCAGCAGCGAGGCCGAAGCCTAAGGACCACCAGTTCCAGGGCAATGACGAAATTTTCCTGGGATTAATGGCAGGCGTCGCGCCTGCTGGACAATCCTCAAGAGCCGCGTCAACGCGCTCAAAAAGAACCGGTGACGGCGACGCTGGCCGCAGTTTTCTGAGCTCATTTTCAAGATCCGAAAAATCGTTCATTGCGGTTGTAAGGTCTTTTTCAAATTGCTCAAAGCATACCGGTACCGCGAAGCTGCGGTGTTTTGGGAAATTCCGAGCGTGCCGGCAATTTCACTAAACGTGAGTTCGTTCCAGATTTTCAATACCAGAACCTCCCGCTGCTCGCCCGGCAAAGAATCCACGGCCGCTGCGAGTGCTGACTGGGTGTCATCGTCCAGTTCAAACTGCGGCTCAATCGCCGGATCAGCTTCGCCAAAAGCAGTCGTCTCGCGGCGCGCGCGGCGGATATCACGACGGACAAAATCGAGCGCGATAGAACGAACGGCTGCGTAAAGCAACGCGCGATTATTAACGTTGTGATTTCGCCGCCAAAACTTAACGAAGGCTTCCTGTACAACGTCTTCCGCATCGGCGGCTGAGTGCACCCATTGCCGTGCGAATAGAAGTAATCCGGGCGCAACTTCAGAAAAGCAGCTCTTCCAATTCTCATGGCGGGCAATGGACTCCATGACCTTTTCACGGTCTTTATTTTCAAGACGCCGCCAAGTGCAGATTTTGTTTGCGCCACCCCCAAAAAGCCCTTTGACGGCTCGGGCCTTATGGCGGTCGCCCCGCCACGTCACTTCTTTGGAATCGCGCGCAAAATCAGATCGCCGAGCCAATCGGGGTGCGCCACTCCCTCACGGTATGCCCGCAACGATTCCACGGAAGAATTGACGCGGAGATTGCTATATGAGCCGTCGGCGTTTTGCCAACGCTCGTGCCAGTAAAGCGCTGCCTTGATCCGTGGATAGCGGGTGCGAAAAAGCTCCAGGCCTTGTTTAATCCATGCCGGCTTACGAATGGCACTCGGCTTTGCTGTCGCAAGGGAAAATTCGCCAGTTGCCCACTCTGCGATCATGATCGGCTTGTGCGGGTCGAGTCGGCTCATTTCCTCATACGGCCAGTCAACTAATGAAGGAATGTCCGGATTCGGCTCGTCCTTGTATTGCTGCCCGTAAACGCTGAGCCCAAGCCAATCCACATAATCGGAGCCGGGATAATACGCAGGCGCGCAATTCCAGGTTTCGTATGGGTATGGATAATTATTGGTATGAAACATCCATTGGATATTCCGCGCGCCGCGCGCACGGACACGGTCCACTACGTAGCGATAAGCGCGACGAAAGGTATCCGGCCCTTTCCAGTTCTTCTGCTCCGGGTCCCAGTGGCCGCCGCCGTAATAAGCGCCAGACCACGGAAACCAAGTCCCATTCATTTCGACGCCAAAGACGACGATTATCGGGTGCCCGAAGTTCCGCGCTGCATCGCCCCATTTATCGATGTATGCGTCCCATTTTCCTGCGAGAATCTCAGCTAAACTAAACTTGTCCGGACCGTGATCTTCCTCGTAAGGTTTGTCCCAAGGCGACCAAAAGACCAGCGGCAGCGAGCCATGGCGCCAAATAACATTCAGATTGTCCACTGGAAAATTTTGTTCTCCCCAGTAGCTCGAGGACGCGACGATGGCCTGATGTTTGCCCACCATCTCCTCGAAATCCTCGATGGTCTCAAGCGTCACATCGTCTTCAGCATCTCCGAAATCCATAAACGCACCGGTATAAGCGCCGTGTTCAGGAATCGCCACTTCGACCGGGCCGTTCGGATCGATTTGCGCCGTAGGCAACGGCTTGCGACATCCGGGAAGGATCAACACAAGACTGAGTGCGACAAGCCATTTCATATTGTCGTTCGAATCGCGCACTCGCAGGAAAAGAATCTCTGATCGATTTTGAACCGCTCCTTTCAGGCGAATTAGACCAACGATGTTTCTCTTTGCTCAATGACAACGTGACAGAGTGAAGCAAATCGCACCTGAGAATTTTCCTTGACCTGACAAAGGCAAAATATCAAAAGGAAGAGCGCCCCCATGAGCTCAACAATGAGCACAAAAGTGCTCACCTTCTCAATATTTTCGTTCTTATCAGCCGCTGTCGCGGACGATTTCAAAACGTTGAATGGAAAAGAATATAAGGACGTGACGATCACGCGCCTTGAGCCTGATGGTATCGTGCTCAAGACGAACTCGGGAATCACGAAACTCTACTTCACCGAACTGCCGAAAGACGTTCAGGAACGCTTTCATTACGATTCGCAAAACGCTGCCTCCTATTCCGCTGAGCAGGCTGCAAATTACGCGGCATACCAAAAGCAGCAGGAGGAAACTGGGCGTCAAAGGGCGGACGCAGAGGCGAAAAACAACGCGACGCTCGCAGCGCAACAAGCCGCGACAAATCGCACAGAGGCTCTGCAGGCCCGCTACGTTGAGCTTCAGAAGCAGGAGGATCAGTTGCTTGTTCAAATTGGTGAGGCGAAGCGGCCCGGACCGGCGTACCGGGAAGGTAAGTCTCTGCACCATCACCCCAACCCGCTCGTATCACAGTTACCACTTCTTCAGAGTCACCTCAGTGATGTCCGCAGCGAAAAAAAGCAGCTGCAACGGCAACTGGAGAAGGCACCGCGCTAGCAATCAAACGTGGCAGAGGACGGCAGGTCGGGCGGTCCGTTCGCCCTGCGTTGATTCCTGGCGATCCGCATTTAGATACCGCGGGTGAAGAATGCGCAATTCGCGGAATCCCTGCAGCGAAAATATCTATGCACTGCCGCAGTTGTGTCGATCACTCTTCAAGCCGGTTTCCCGACACAAACCCATGCCGGGGACAAGACATTTACAATCTCTGCCGAGGTTCTGGCCGATCATCCGGTGAATCAATGCATACCAACGCAGGCAGTAGGCGCGGGTGTGGACGGTCACGAGCGAGGCGAATGCGCTGAGATGTTCACTAACAAGAACATCGCAGAAATGTTATCAGCCGGGCTCGGGCCGCTGACATATCGACTGCGGACCGAGCTTGGCGACGAAGTCTGGCATTGGAACTCGCGCGGCAGGTGGAGCGACCCGGTTCACAACTCCGGATACTGGATCTCGGACGATTCGCTCGGCGAACCGATCGATGTCTCCTACGGGTATCATCTGCCGCGGCGCGGAAACACGATAGATCAGGCAAACGATGACGGTTACTCCCGGATTGTCGATGGTGACACGGAATCGTTTTGGAAAAGCAATCCGTATCTGGATCCACATTTTACTGGTGAAGCAGAAGGCGCCCATCCGCAGTGGCTGATCATAGATCTTGGTGCACGAAAGTCCGTCAACGCTATTCGCATTCACTGGGCAACGCCGTACGCGAAGCGATGCAAAGTCGAATACTGGCCCGGCGACGATCCGATGCACTTGCAAGCGGAAGATGATGATGAGTGGCAGTCGTTCTCATATGGAAACATTGAGAATGCGCAAGGCGGCGATGAACTGATCCGACTCGCTGAACGTTCACGCTCGATCCAGTTCCTGCGAATCGTTATGAGCAACAGTTCTCACACGACTGCGAAAAGCTCGGATGATATTCGCGACTCGTTAGGCTTCGCCATTCGTGAGATCGAACTCGGACAAATAGATATAAGTGGACACTTTCACGACCTGGTCCACCACGCTGCCAATCGGCATCACCAAACCATCGTCTATGCCTCTTCCACCGATCCCTGGCATCGAGCTGAGGATCTTGATCCCAGCACTGAACAGCCTGGCCTGGACTTCATTCTCCGCAGCAAACTCACGAATAACCTGCCTGTGCTTGTGCCAGTAGGAGTGTTGTACGACACACCGGATAATGCTGCGGCGGAAATCAATTATCTGCTGCGGCGGCATTATAGTCTCGAGGGAATCGAACTGGGCGAAGAACCCGATGGACAATGGGCTTCTCCAGAAGATTACGCCGCGCTTTACACCGAAGTTGCGCACCGCCTTATCCCGCTCAATCCACAGTTAAAACTTGGCGGACCGAGCCTGCAGAATTTTGAAGGCCAACTGCTCACCTGGGCAGATGAATCAGGTAATCGCTCTTGGATGAATCGTTTTCTTAAATACATTCGAAGCGCGAAAGTCCCATTCGATTTCTTTTCATTCGAGTTTTATCCATTCGACAACATCTGCGCCGATACCGCACCGCAGTTGTTGAGAGTCCCAAAACAGCTCGACGCGATGATGAGGAGCTTGCGGGCGGACGGCGTCTCCTCAGACATCCCGTGGCTGCTGGCAGAATACGGCTATTCGGTTTTTGCCGGGGCCCCTGAAGTCGATATCGAAGGCGCACTTTTCAACGCCGACACGGTAGGTGCTTTTCTGACGCTAGGCGGTGCCAAGCCGTACCTCTATGGCTACGAGCCGAATTATCTACAAGACGAGCTAAAATGTTCCTGGGGCAATCTCATGATGCTTCAGCTAAATCCAAAAAACCACGGGCTCAATCGTCTGTCGGCTTACTACGCCGCTCAGCTCATCAGCGAAGAATGGATGCAACCTGTAGCCGAACCGCACGAGATTTTTCGTGTAATCCTTAACACAACAAAAAATGGCGCAGACAGAGCGGCGCGAGCTACCAAGTCAGAGTCATTGCCTCGTGTTACAGTATATGCCGTGCAGCGGCCGGATCAAAAGTGGTCGCTGCTTGCTGTTAATAAGAGTCCGAACCGAATTGCGAGACTCAGCGTGGAGTTCAAGGCTCCGGGTACAAAACAGCCGTCGAGTTTTACCGGCCGGATTGACTTACTCCAGTTTTCACGAGCCCAATACTCCTGGCGCGCTGACGGACCAAATGGCCACCCAACTCGAAGCCTTCCGCCTGCGCAGTTCACGCGAGAGGCATCATCATTTTACGAACTTCCGCCCTACTCGCTCACTGTTCTACGCGGAAGAGTTCCGGGTCCGTAATGTTGTCCAGAGAGTCTGTTCAACGCTACCATGTCGGCGCATCATTTTCCGAACATACCTGCGAACCACCCTTTTTTATTGGTCTTCAGAGCTTGTTGGAAATGCTCCTTCACAAAATTAGGATCCCTGGCATGAGCCATGGCGTCCATCAGACTGATGCGGTCAGCCAGAAGCAATTCAATCAAGCTGTCGTCTATTGTATGCATGCCGTCTGCGGCTCCGATTTGCATTAGTCCTGGTATCTGGGAAAGCCGACGGTCCCGGATGCACGCCTCGATTCCCGAGTTCACGGTCATCAGCTCGGTAGCCAGCACCAGGCCCGACTGATCGCTTCGCGGTAGCAGGTACTGGCACAACACTCCCAACAGCGACCACGCAAGTTGAGACCCGACAAACTGCTGGCGTTCCTTTGGAAACGCATCGAGAAATCGGCCGATGGCTGTGGGCGCATCGTTCGTGTGCATGGTTCCAATAACAAGGTGCCCCGTTTCGGCCGCCGTGATTGTAATTTCGATCGTCTCGGTGTCCCGCAACTCGCCCACAAGAATGACGTCCGCGTCTTGTCGCAATGCGTTCTTGAGCGCCGACGCGAAATCGCGCGCATCGGAACCAATTTCGCGCTGGTTCACGAGGCTTCGCCCCTGTGAATGAAGAAATTCTATCGGGTCCTCAATACTAACGATGTTGAGGGAACGTCGGCTGGCTATTGTCTGGGCCATACTCGCCAGCGTTGTGCTCTTGCCCGAACCGCTTGAGCCGGTCACCAGTATCAGGCCCGCTCGCTCATCACACCAGCGATCCACCACGGGAGAATGTCCCAATGACTTTAAATCGCCGATCTCAGAAGGAATGCGTCGGAAATTGGCCTCAATCGCACCTGACACATAGCAGGCGTTACCGCGAAATCGCCCGAGATCATCAACGTGCAATGCGAAGTCAAGCTGCCACTCATTTTCCAGCTTCGCCCGTTGCCCCTCCTTCAAAGCATCGATCACGAGCCTCCGTGTATCCTCCGGGGACAGCGACTGTTCCGTTAACGGCTGGATGACACCAGCGACCCGCATGGTTGGTGGCGCCCCCGGTGTTAAATGAAGGTCAGAAGCCTCCTGTTCGCAGGCAAGAACCAGAAGATCGATCAAATCATGTTTGGTCATAACGATTTAACCAGATGCAATACTCGTTAGGCGATCCCTCTCATTGCGCGACGCAGCTCAGATTCATTGCTGACGGAAGCGATGGCGGTCGCTTCGGTGATGATCTTCGCCTGGAGAGCTTTGATTGTGGATTGCAGAAATGAAACTGCTGCAGGATCGGATCCGCGAGCGATATACTGATCGATATTTTGCAACTCGCGTCTGGCAATCCAGTCGCGCATCGCCCCAGCATTTTCAACATGTTCGACCAGCAAATGCAAACCTCCATCAGCAGACTCAACCAGCTTCTGGCACAACACGCCGGAAAGTTGGTTTGCCAGAAGATTGGTGCCATGCTTTGCGTCGTCGGCTGGGAAAAGATTCAAATAACGCTCCATCGTGTCGGCAACCTTTTCCGAATGCAGCGTCGCAAGAACAAGATGCCCCGTCTCCGAAGCCTGAAGGGCCGTCAACGCCGTCTCGTAATCCCGAATCTCACCAACAAAGATCACATCCGGCGCCTGGCGAAGTGCGCTTCGCAATCCGGTCGCAAAACTGCCGGTATCACGCCCGACCTGTCGCTGGGTGAAATGAGAGCGATTGCTGGTGAACTGATACTCGACCGGGTCCTCAATAGTTACTATGTGTCGCACCAGGTTGTCGTTCATCCATTGAAGGAGAGAGGCGAGTGTCGTGGATTTGCCTGAGCCGGTTGGTCCTGTCACAAGAATCAAACCATGGCCGCGAGCGCCCCATCGAGTCAGCAGCCATTCGGGCGCTCCCAACGCTTGCAAGCCTGGTACTCTCGTTTTGATGCGACGCAGGACTGCACCCAGTCGTCCCATGGTGCGATGGAGATTTACGCGGTAGCGCGTATGCGTGCGCGAGATGAAGCCGCTGTCTCGATCCATTTCGCCGTCGCCGTTTAGGTTGCCGCCGCATGACTGCCAGAATGCGCTCATTTGTGTCAGCGACATCGGTTCTTCTCCGAACACAATGATTTGTTCATTGATTTTAAGTCGCGGTATCTCGTTCTCTTGAAGGAAAACGTCACTCGCCTGCCGCTGCTCCGCGGCGTCAAGAATGCCATCGATATTCTGGGGCATGGCTCTGGGGGTGCGGGAAGACTACCTCAGTGACCCGGAAGTGCACAAGATGTTTTATTATTCGCTTGCTGTGGGTTCCTGCTCTCACCTTTTTCGAGCAGCGGACCATCGCGACTTGCATCGGTCGGGCTCAATAGAAAGGCCGACCTCCGCGGCAGAAAACAAACACACAAACAGGATTCGTCGGTGGAAACGTTAGACTGGCCTGTGTCAAACGAGCTCCGTAGCAAGAAGACTCGGCGTTAGGTGCGGTCTCTCATAATCCGGCAAGGAGGCGAGCAGGGTGAAATCGGAGTATTCAAAACCTGGTCCTACAGAACACCCCACGAGAGAGTAGGCTCCGGTTGCGCGGGCGGCCTGCCAGTGACCTGCAGGAACGACCTGTTGCGGCGCGGTGCCACTTGAAAGTGGACCGAGAACGAAACTCCGAACAACTCCGGTGTCCGAAGGCGCTGTGAAAAGTTCGAGTGAATAACCTTCGTACCAGTGCCATGCCTCGTCCGAAAGAACGCGATGCCAGCGGCTGATGCCGCCTTGAAGAAGAAGAAAGTAGATTACAGTAAGAGCTGTGCGCCGGTCCCGCGAGTCGCTGGGCTTAACGTTCAGAGACGATCGGAAAGTCTGGACGAAGTAACCGCCTTCAGGATGCGGCTCGAGTTTGAGCAGTTGGATAAGCTCACCGGCTCTCGGATGCATGACACACTGAGGTTAACGGTAGCCTAACGAAAAACAACATCGGCATCACTCACGTAGAAATGGAATTCAATTGGCATAAAGCTTTGCATGCGCACCTGAGACTCGCACGGGAGATAATCGCCTACCTTGGGGCCGCGGCTAAACTCTCGCGAGCAGAAACTGTTACATTAACTAAGGCCGATGGCAGATTCGCGACGGTTAGCTCCGGCCATTCGTTAGAAGCCGTCATGTCAAAGTGATACGGAAACGCAGACCAGGCTTGCTACCGAACTGCTGCGGTTTGATGAAGCGCTCCACAAAAATGCCTCCATTCGCTTCAATGACTCGCTGTGACGCGATGTTGTGCGGATCAGTGGTGATCTCCACATGCGCAAGCCCGACCGCCTTCGCTTCCGGAAGCATAAGACGCAGCGCCGACTTTGCATACCCGAGACGCTGCTTCCATGGCACGACGGCATACCCAACGTGACCCAAACAGTAGGGCGGTAGCGCCGTGGTGCCTGGCTGCCAACGCAACCCGATGCTTCCGCAGAACTCGCCATCCCAGAGCCAGCGCCTGAAGCCGGGGAGGCGCCTGGCCGTCGAACCGTCCGGGAGGACAATCGGAGCACCCTTGCCTTCGCGGTCTTCCATGCTGGCGAGAAACGCCGGTGCGTCCGCGTCGATGCGGGCGAGTTCTTCGAGTGCAGCCTCGATACCGCGTTCATTGTCGGCAGACCATCCACTTTCGAGTGCCGCGACATAGCCCGCCAGGTATTCGACGTCGGGACGCACGAGTTGCATACGCTCAAAGAGAGCTTCCACCAGCTAACGCGGCGAAGACAAGCCGCTGTTAGTCGGAGAAGGGTGTCCACCGCGGGCGCTCGGCAAATCGAAATTCCAGGAAGCGGTTGCGCCCCGCCCGATCCGAAGCGTCGAACGGCCGATCGCCTCTTCCCGGCCGGTCCAGGTTCTGCCGCCATTGGCATGCGTAGTCCGCACCTCGAACGAGGCGAAGCGCGCAAGTCTGGCTGACATGCGAATAGCCTCCGCGGTCTCCGTATCGACAACCGTCCACACAGTGCCGACAAACGCGATCTGTTCCATCGCGCTTGCCGATGGAATCCATAGAAGAATTGCCGTGAGCCCGGCAACTGCTACTCCGCCCATCGCGCACTTAAGCATCATAGAGTGCTGTTTCGAGACGACCATACAATGACTTTAACGAGAACGTTTTAATTGATCCTCGCCGCAGAGCGGCCAGCGGATAACTCCAGCGACTGATTAGGCCTGTTTTTGCCCACTCGTCATTCAGCCTAATGCGCCCAACCTATAAAGACGACAAAAATTGCTACTGTATCAGCGGCGCCGTGTGCCAGGATCGGAACCCAAAGGTTTCGGCCAGCCAGAAGATAGGCAGCGCCAAGCGCAAGGCCAGAATATGCGCTATCGACCACGCCCGATGGACCCTTATAGTAATGACCAAATCCGAAAAGCAGTGAAACAAGAATCATGGCTGCCCAGTAAGCGAGGCTCGAACGTCCTAACACCTCAGATGCGCGCGTGAGTAAATAACCACGGTAAGACATTTCTTCACCAAACGAAGCGAACGTCCAGACAATTAGCAGCCCGACTAGCGCTTGCCTCCAGCCCGATGCACCTGACTGGATGATATGGGACACGTGCTCCGGTCCTGGCCAGATGCGATGTGACAGCGGTTCCACAATTAGTTCACTGCCCAACAGGAGAATCGCCGCCGCGACCATCGCCAACGCGATGGTTTTCCACCATGACTGCGGTCGCCTCAATCCTGCGTATTTCCAACCACCATTTCGCCATCGCAGCGAAATCCATCCGAGAATGAAAAGGATAGGAACTTCATTCGGCAGAAAATGAAAAATGTTGTGGCCAACAACGACAAAGACGCCGAAGGCACACTCCAGCAGGGAAAACCAACGTGCGGGCGGCGAGAGACTTGAAGATGATGTAGTCGCGGAAAATGACATGGCAGCGCGCCTAACGAAAACAAGCTGAGCGAATGTCATCCAAAGGCGCCTCTGCGTGCAAAGGAGACAAAACCAAAGCACAAATAAAGCTTGTGCACACGGATCTCATCATAGAGCGGGCTGTGGTCGCGAACGGGTCCATGGTTCCACGAGAACACGATCTGCCGCCGCTGGGGATTACGGCTGCGCAGCTGAGTACACATACGACAGTGATTCACCCAGCGGAGTGATGAAATCATGGAGGTACCAGCAGTCGTGTTCTCGCTTGTGCAGTACCAAGTGCACCGCGTGCCGTTCCGGCGGACCCTTGCGGTCCAATATGTAGGAATAGGACATCGAAACGATTGCTACGTCCGGCGATTCCGTTTCGACGGAGAAGTGAACGGGTTTACCAATTTTGCCATCCTGCCCTCCAAGCCATGGGTCGTAATCCATATGCCCGACCTCTCCCTTCGAGTAGGCCCATTCTTTCTTAAGCAATGCTCCGAACTCTGCCGTGGTGAACTGCAAGATAGGATCTGGTGCGCCCGCGTAGAAGAAATAATGTTGAGAGTAGAAGGCGCGAGCCCAATCCGCGGGCTTCGGACAATCACCGGCAGCTGAGCCCGCGCTGATTAGTGCCAACAGCGCCAGGAGTAGTTTCATACGCAACCCTAACGAGAACGAGATGACCTATGACACACTGCGGTGGCAAACACATTGACTCGTCACGCTAAGGAACTCGCGGTGCCCGAGTAGGCCGCGGTGTCGCAGTTGGCGTTGGCGTAAACGTTGCAGTTGCCGTTGGCGTGGCTGTCGGGCTAATAGCAGGCGTCGAAGTGGGAGAAACACTCGGCCCAGGAGTACCGCCCGGAGTAGGGCTAACAGTAACTACCGAAGTTGTTCCCCCTCCCCCTTCATTTGCTTCTTTTTTATAAGTAATAAAGAGCGTCGCACCGATTACAGGGGGCACGTGTACCTCAGTCGGACCGGCAATGATCACCTGGTTACCGACTTCGGGGAAATTTTGCGAGTTAATGCCCGTGCTCAAATCAATTCGAGTCGCGGTAAGCACATTCGCCACTCCACCAGCATTACCGCTTAGGGGCACACGGACAACGGCGTGTTCGGTACCTCCGTCTTGGGTAAAATTTATGATCTTAAGAAAGCGATCGTCAGGGACCGGGATGTTCAGTTGTGAAGTTGTAATGATCTTGCTTTTGAATCCGTCATTTAGTTCCTTTGTATAACTGATAGCAAGCGTTGCACCCGTTACCGGGACGACTTCCGCTTGCGCCGGACCCGTGATGATTATCTGGTTACCTATTTCCGGGAAATTTTGCGAATTAATGCCGGTGCTAAAATCAATTCGAATCGCGCTAAGAACATTCGTGGTCCCGCCTCCATCACCACTGAGCGTGACATTGACGACGCCGCGGTCGGTCCCGCCTTCCTGAGTAAAATTTGTGATTTTAAGAAAATGATCTTCAGGGACGGTGATTGTGAACTGCGAAGTCGTAATGACCTTGGTCCTGAATCCGGCCCCGAAAACAACGCCGGAATTCAGGAGAAAGAATGCAGCCAACCACCGGATGAGATGCATTTTGTTCGTCATATGCCCTGAGATCGCATAAGCAAATTAGAATCGATCGTCGTCACGTCAACGGCGACTGTAATCGAGCCAATCAGCGGAAAATCAGTGAGCGGCGCATAACCTGATGACAGCAAGATAAGCCGCGGTAGAGTGTCGCGGCAAACGGGCTGAACGCACTCCAAAATTGGAGCGTTAGCTGCAACGATTGGTAAGATCGTTTCGGCATTCACATGGTTTTCGAACTACGCCCCGCCCGCCTTGATCGAGCCCAAAGCATGATAATCACTATTGAACCGGCCAATGCGAGCAAAAAGACGGCGAGAGACAGCAAAAACTCATTCTCCACAGTATGCACGCGCGCATACGAAAGAGAGGTTGTGGTCAACCAGAGGCAATAGCCGGCCATGATGGACGCGACGATACTGAGCAATCCCACGAGCAGAAGCCAGACAAGGTATTTCACAGCCACAAACGATTTTACCTAACGATAATAAGCTGGGCGACCGCTGACGAAAGCGAGCTGTGCTTCGAGTTTTAGTGTTGAAGTCGTCGAAATCAAATCTTCGCACCGGTCAGCGGTTCACTTCAGCGGTTGGTTATAGGCCTAAAGTAGCTTGGTCAAAACGTATTTCTCAGATTCTTCGCCACCGCCCTTTTTCCAAATGATCTCCAGACGCATATGCTGCGGGTCAAGAACCTCATAGATCATTACGTGAACGTGGTCATCTGAGGGATTTTTCAGATTAGTGATGTCGAACATATCGAATTCATAGCGGCTGGCATCGCCGCCCGCTTTTAACTTCAATCGCGGTTGGTTCCCGCGATTGCAGAAATGGGTCATCAACAGGTTTCCCTTGTCGTTGTAAAACACCGATAATTCTTTACCGAACTGTTCGGTCACTATTGAACCGCTGGAACCCAGGGCATAAGTCATGTGAAAAGGCAGAGTTTTATCCCCTGCACTAATTGCCCACTGACCCTGAAGACTTTTGAAAACCTCGAAAGGCGTCTGTTCACCAGCGGGAAGGGTGAAACTAGCCGGCCAAAGGCAGAACACTGCAAACACCAGAAGTGAGAAAAGCTTCATCGTCTAACGAGAGCAAGATGAGCGACGGCGGATGAGGCCGCGCATCGCTCGGAATGGAAGTGTAGAAGTCATCTCAAGAATTGGAGCGTACACCGATCCGCCATTCGCTCCATCGCTTGGTTAGCCTGCGATTTTCATTGCTGAACGTTTTCCGATGGACCGCCTAGACCCGAAGGACCACGCTTCCGCGGCAGCTTCGGGTCAAACGACCAGTAGTCTGCACTCTCTTGCGTCCAAGAGTGCACCGCCAGTTTTAGCCCGGTGGGCTCGTTGAGCGAGGCCGCGGAAATGGAAACGAACGGCCATTGGTCCGAGGCCCCAAATAGGCTAGAGCCGCATTTACCGCAGAAGCCGCGCCTAGCGTGCTTCGAGGACTGGAACCACCTTAAAGAGCCCTTGTTCGTGATCACGAGATGCTCTTTCCTAGCTGCCGTGACAGTGAAAAGACCTCCCGAAAAACGACGGCAGTTCTTGCAATGGCACGCGATGACGGTTGGACGAAGAGGGCCAACGACCGTGTACCGGACTGAGCCGCAGAGACAGCGTCCCAACTTGCGACCTTTGCGTTTGAGCATGGCTAAGCGGGCCTAATGGGAAAGAGAACCAAATTTTGGACCTAATAAAGTATTCCAATGTTTAGGCCTAATCAGGTTTGAGTTCATCGGGAAGAAATGCAAAATCAGTCGCATGCTTGGAAGCCTAGCGAGTAATCCTCCGGCAAACAAACCAGAATTGCTGGACCAGCGCGTAAAAGCTTCGCACACGCGCCAAGAGTGACATTCGATTATTGGTTACGTTTCCGCGATCGCGAGACGCGGCGAATAGCCAGAGTCGCTATGCTCGCGCTGGCACGCTCGCTGTTCGTTCGAGTTTGCCCCAGCTGACCCAGGCTCCTTTGATGGCGCGAAGGATGGCTTTCCAGATGCAGTAACTTAGCATGGGACGATAGATCAGGCGCATCGGCAGGATGCGCCAGGCGCTCAGTATCGGTTCCCGCTCCAAAATACACGCGAGCGTGGCAAGAAGCACGTCCATCGCAAGGAATGTGATGATGAAGGGCAGCACCGCCCGCCAGACGCCAAATGGCAGCGACGCTAACAGGAACAAATCTACCATTGGCGTAACGGCTACCAGCACGATTTGGAAAAACCAAATGTTCGGCAAACTGAACCAACCCAGCGCGCGATAGTTCCAATTGAACACCATGTCGCGGTGTTTCCATAAACATTGCAGCGTCCCATAAGCCCAACGAGAACGTTGCCGCGTCAGCGCGCGCACGCTCTCAGGCGCCTCCGTCCACGCAATGGCCTCAGGCACATAGACGATGCGCTGACGCTGTCGATGCAACGCCAGAGTGAGATCAGTGTCCTCGGCCAGTGTTTCCAGACTAAGGCCGCCGGCCTCCGCGATGGCATCTTTGCGGACAGCGCTGATCGCGCCCGGGACGACTGTGATACAGTTCCAGCGATTGTAAGCGCGACGGTCCAGATTGAAACCGCAGGTGTATTCCAGTGCCTGACAACGCGCGATGAACTTGCGCAGATTACCGACCTTCGCATGGCCCGATACCGCGCCGACGTTCTTGTCGGCAAACGGCTCGAGCAAACGCGGGAGCGTGTCGCGCTGACATTGTGTGTCAGCATCAATGAAAACAACGATGCCGTGCCTCACCGCAGCCAGCCCACGTTGCAATGCACGCGCTTTTCCGTGATTTTGCTGCTGCAACAATCGGACACGCGGTTCGCCGTGTATAATGCGCTCAATTTCCGCGGCGGTTTGGTCGCGCGAACCATCGTCCACGATGACTACTTCAAGTTGGCCTTTATAACCTGTGGCAAGCAGCGCGCGCAACGTTTCGGCGATTACTTTCTCTTCATTGTACGCCGCTATCACCACACTTACCGGCTCACAAAAATCTGATTTCGGTTCGCGACGAAAACGGAAGGCAAGCCAGATCACAATCAGGGTGCGAAGAACAACGAGCGCCGTCGCCACAATCATAAAAGCCCAAAGAAATTCCTCGATGCTGTGGTAGACGCGAAACCCGGTGCTGCTCACGAAACGGGCAAGGGACTGTCCATTACTTTGCACCGGCGGCATTACCCCGTCGCGCGTCGTTCCCAGCAATGCGCTCAACGGAACGATCGTGTCGCCGCGAGCATGCAACCAATCCAGAATGCGCGGAAGCGCTTCGACGGTTTGGGAGCGATCGCCACCCGCGTCATGCAGCAGGATGACGCTGCCATCATGCCGTTGTTGTTTGATTCGTCGCAGGATAATGTCTGCTCCCGGCTTCGCCCAATCTTGCGGATCAATGTTCTCGAGGACGACAAGGTAATTGAGGTCTTCTGCAATTTTCAGCGGAATCAATTCGTTAAGGCTGGTCGGACCTGTGTCCGCGTTATAGGGCGGCCGAAACAAAGTTGTCGCGCGGCCCGTAATTGTTTCTAGCAACAGCTGGGTCGCGTTCAGCTCGAGCCGGATGTGCTCCGGCCAGCAGAGCGCCAGATTTGGATGGTAATACGTGTGATTCCCCAGCTCGTGTCCTTCGTCAACGATCCGACGGACCAACGATGGGTAGCGCTCCGCGTTTACTCCCACGACGAAGAAGGTGGCCTTCACATTTGCTGCTTTGAGAATGTCGAGAATCTTCGGAGTCCATTGCGGATCGGGGCCATCATCAAAAGTGATCGCCACTTGATGCTCCCCGCCGGCGCCCTGATGATAAAGCGTGGGAAATTCTGCAAACTTGACGTATTTGGCGGTGAGATAGCCGTCGCCATCGACAGCCAGCTTTCGCGTCCCATCAGTGCGATCCTCGTCAACAGTGACGATCTCGCCATCACCTACGTCGGTGATTGTGTCTGTCGATTTGATGAGTTCGAGCGCGTGCTGGGTTTGGTTGTCGAGTTTGAAATCGCGCGGCACGCTGAGCGCATCCCAGATTGCCGGGTCCTCACTGCCTAACCGATAAAGCGCAAATCCACCAGCTTTCTGATGACGTACTTCTCGTAACTGGTTAAGAAATGTCACAACGTCCAGAAACCAAACGCCGTGTTCGGTGTCTTCATCCTCAAAGTAAAAGTAAGGGCTGTAACTCGGTCCCTGGACATCGACGCTCTGGATCTCGGCGTCGTTCGCGCGGCTCATTGCCTCTGAAAAACTGATCAGCTCTGCCTTCTTAGCGCCGATCGCCCAGTCGTATCCATAACTGCCAATCGCGATGATCCATTGTTTGGTGTCGGAATCTTCGAGCAGCACGTGTAACCAGCCTTCAAACCATGAGCGGGAGGCCAGTGGACCGGGCGGGTCCGTTTCCGATGTTTCGTCGAACAACATCGCTACGAACCGATCGACGTTGTCGCTGAGCGCGTCGATATCGACGTAATCGAGCTCCTGCCCGGGCTGAACGCATAGCCACAGCTCTTTGTTATCGTCATGTAACGCGTCGGCGAATTTGTCGATGAATGCGGTGAGATCCTTCTTGTAAGCGGGATCGATTTGTTCCCAATCAACCACCACGCCGGCGGCCTTCGCGTTGCGCAAAACCGAAAGCACATTTTCGATAAAATGGTCCTGCCTTTTAGCCGGGCCGTGCGCCAGGTTTTCAATGGCTTCTGGCTGCCATGTATCGCCAACCAGATTGGTCAGCAGCGGCATCAGCGCGATTCCTTTGGTCGCCGCCAATTTTGAGACGCGACCGTCGGAATCAATTTGCAAGTCCCCCATCCCATTGGTCACTGCCATCCATTCCGGGCAGACATGCGTAATCTGCGTCGCGTGTTGCTGGAGCGACGCATAACTGTCCGGGTCGTCATTCACATAAAATGCCAGTCGAACTTCGTTAGCAGGCGGTTTTTTCCGCGGGCGCGGCGAAGTAGCTGGTGCCGTTCCGGCGAGCTTCTTCGCTGCCTGCCGTGTAGCACCGAATTTCTGCCACAGCAGAGAAGCGGCCGATAATTGACCCGCAGGATTCTGCTTTTGCAGCGCACGCAATTGACCCTTTAACTGCCGCAACGAAAACGGCACATTCATCTTCGGCGTGACAAAGAGCGCTTGAACGAAAAGTACCAGCGCAATAAAGAACACGACACCACCGGTAAGCAGAATCAGACGCAGCCGCGGCCAGCGTTTACCGCTAGGATCAGAAAAAACAAACGGTGTAACCTGTTCAGGAGGAAACTCAGCCATGCGCGGCGTATAATCGCTCAAGTCGCCAAATAAGAAAATCCCATTCAGGCATTTCAACGTTGGACGGCTGGAGACTGGATGCTAGACGTTAAGGATCAAATGCATATCGAGCCGGATTCAATACCGACTGGACACAACGGCATCGTCGCCCGTCTAAAAAAACATCCCACGATTCACTCCAGCGCGTGGGTTGTGCCCGGAGCGACAGTCATTGGGGACGTCATCCTGGAGGAAGAATCCAGCGTCTGGTACGGCGCAGTCCTGCGCGGTGATATTAATCGAATCGTTATCGGACCGCGGTCGAACGTTCAGGACAACGCAGTCGTTCATGTCGAGACAGATTATCAGACAACCGTGGGGGAACTGGTCACGGTCGGCCATACTGCGGTCGTTCATGCCTGCACCATCGCCGACGAAGTGTTGGTGGGCATGGGAGCCATTATTCTCGACGATGTAGAAGTCGGCGCGCGTTCCATCATCGGCGCTAATGCGCTCGTCACAATGGGAACGAAAATCCCGCCCGGTTCGCTCGTGCTCGGCTCGCCGGCAAAAATTCGCCGGCAGTTAGCGCTCGATGAGCAAAAAGATATCGCGCGCTGGGCATGGAGCTATGTCGAAACAGCCAAACAATACCGAGAATTTTACTGAACGACTTGTTATCCAAACTAAGAAACGATGATGTATTCATGAACGCTATTTTGAGTTCCGCGTTAGTTGCCTTGATAGCCACCGTGTTCTCGTCGCAGCGATCATTTGCCCAGGAGACACAGTCCTCAGAGATGCGCTTTTACGCTCCGGCGTCTATCGAATGGAAACCCGGCCCGGTGGCTATACCTCCCGGGGCAAAGATGGCCGTGCTTGAGGGCGACCCAACGAAAGAAGGCCCATTCGTTGTCCGTTTTCAGTTTCCTGACGGTTATCACATCGCGCCGCATACTCACCCAAAGATCGAACGTGTGACGGTGCTTTCCGGAACAATGCTATTGGCCATGGGCGACAATCTCGATCGGAGTGCGGCAAAAAGCTTGAATGCTGGCACGTACGGCCTCTGGCCTGCTGGGATGAAGCACGCTGCCTGGTTTGACGGCGTGACCATAATCCAGCTTCACGGGATTGGTCCGTGGCAAATCAATTACGTGAACCCCGCCGACGATCCTCGAAACGCAAAGAAAACGCCTTAAACGGACGAAGGAAGGCACCGGGCACTTCACAGCCCGACGCCAAACGTTTCTGCAAGTTCGCGCGCGTTCTGGCGCAAAAACTCAGCTGCGCGTTTCATGTTTTCTTCCTGACTCATCCCCGGGCGCGCGTTCTCGTAAACACCATCGAACAAATCGCGAACCTCTCGATCGCTCGTTGCGCGGCCGGCAATTGCAAACACCGGTTTGCCAATGGCGCGGGCCAATCGCGCCACACCCGCGGGCGTTTTTCCTTCAAGCGTTTGGCGATCAAGACTCCCCTCGCCCGTGATCACTAAATCGGCATTTTTCATCCTGTCTTTCAAGCGCACAGCTTCTGCGACAACTTCGAATCCAGGACGAATTTTCGCTTCGCAAAAACTCAACAACCCAAACCCAAGCCCGCCTGCGGCCCCGGCGCCGGGTTCGTTGCGATGATCAAACCCAAACTGTTCCGTAACAACAGTGGCTAGCTTGGCAAGGGCGCGTTCCAAGATGTCGATGTTATCCTTTGTCACGCCCTTTTGTGGGCCGAAAATGCGCGTCGCGCCGTTTTCGCCAAGCAACGGGTTCTGCACATCAACGGCAGCGATGATTTGCGGCAATTTCAAATCCCGCGGCTTTTCGATTCCTTTGAGCTTGATCAAATCGATCACTCGTTGCCCCTCTTGCTCACGCCCCTGCTCGTAATCAAATCGATATCCTAAAGCCCGTGCCATGTCGAAGCCGCCGTCGTTAGTCGCGCTGCCGCCAAGACCGATGATAATTTCGTTTGCGCCACGCCTGGTTGCATCCAAAATCATTTCGCCAACCCCGAAAGTAGTCGCGCGGACTGGATCGCGTTCAGCTTCGGAAAGCCGCCGCATGCCAGCGGCTTCACTCATCTCCATCACTGCAAGTCTCTCCTGACCGATCCAGCCGTAGCGCGCATCGATTTCGCGAAAAAGAGGATCGTGTGCCTTGCATTGAACCCAGGAACAGCCGCGTGCCTCACAAATCGCTTCCGCAGTTCCCTCACCACCATCTGCCATTGGGATGATTTCGATTTCCACATCCGGCAATACGTCGAGAAACCCTTTCGCGATGTGTTCCGCGACCTCACGCGCGTTGAGGGCACCTTTGAATTTATCGGGAGCGATGAAGATTTTCACGGTTACAACCAAGTCGCAGCGCTCAATGTGTCATCCTGAACGAAGCGATAGCGAAGTCGAAGGATCCCGCAGCGTTACGCAATGCTTACATCACGGGATTCCCCGACTTCCCTCGGAATGACGGAGTGCGTTACTCTTTCAATTTCCTTTCCAAAATTTGGTCCACAAGGTGCGGGTTGGCCTTTCCTTTAGATGATTTCATGACCTGTCCTTTGAGAAAGTTCAGCGATGCAGCGTTGCCTGCCTTGAAATCTGCCACCGGTTTCGGGTTCGCTGCGATGACTTGATTGCAAAAAGTTTCAATCGCGATCACATCGCTCAATTGCTCGATGCCCTTTTCTTTCACGACCTCGGCTGCGCGCTTCCCGGTCGCAAACATTTCCACGAAAACTTCTTTGGCCTGTTTCCCGCTGAGCTTTCCACTGTCGATTAGATCGATCAGCTCCTTAATGTTCTCTGGCGCAATTGAACAGTCACTTATCTGTTGGCTAGCGGCACCAAGCGCATTCTGCAAATCATTGAGAATCCAGTTTGCGACATTCTTCGGCTTCTTTGCGCCTTTTGCCGCTATTTCAAAATATCTTGCCAGGTTCAAATCGCTAGCCAACACAGCAGCATCATACGGGGTCACCCGATATTGCTCGATGAAACGAGCGCGTTTTGCTTGTGGTAGCTCCGGCACAAACTTGCGCATCTCTGCGACCAACGGTTCGGTTTCCACTGGCACAAGATCCGGGTCAGGAAAATAGCGATAGTCATGTGCAAACTCCTTCGTTCGCATGAGAAACGTCTCTCCCGCCGCGTCGTTCCAGCCGCGTGTCTCCTGTTCGAGGTGTTGGCCGCTTTCCAGAATAGCAATCTGACGCCGGATCTCGAAAGCGATGGCGCGCCGCACCCCGCTGATCGAGTTCATGTTCTTAATCTCAACCTTCGCCCCGAGCTCATCTTGGTTTTCGCTGCGCATCGAAACATTGCAATCGCAGCGGAGTTGGCCCTTCTCCATGTCTGCATCGCTTACGTCGCCGTACACCAGGACCTGCTTCAATGCCGTCAAAAACGCGAAGGCTTCCTCGGGTGAATTAATTTCCGGTTGCGTCACGATTTCCATCAAAGGCGTGCCAGCACGGTTGAAATCAATTCCGGTTGCTGCTTCGAAATGAAAACTCTTTGCTACATCTTCTTCGAGGTGGATGCGCACCAGGCGCACTTCCTTGTCGCGCGTTGCGATATTTCTCTGAGCGTCCTTCGGGTAAGCGAAGTCATGCAGCGGCACACTGCCATTGGTGCACAGCGGCATATCGTACTGCGAAATTTGGTAATTCTTAGGCATGTCGGGATAAAAATAGTTTTTGCGATCGAACTTGCTGACCGGGGCGATATGGCATCCGAGCATTAACCCGGTCAGCACCGTCATTCGCAGCGCCTCATGATTCATTACGGGCAACGCGCCAGGCAAACCGAGGCAGATGGGGCAGGTATGCGTGTTTGGCTCGGCACCAAACTCGATGGGAGAAGCGCAAAACATTTTTGAACGGGTCCTTAGCTGCACGTGCACTTCCAAACCGATGCTCGCGATGTATCGAATTGAAGATTTCAAATTGTAGATCTCAAATTTGAGGATGCGGACAAGCAGCACGATAATTTGCGGCAACGGATGTGCCGCAGCGAACGAGTTGGTTGGCAATTGCTCTTCCCTCGATTGTTTTCGGCACTGCGGCCACGAGCTTGATGACTCGCAATACGAACTGCTTTGTCAGGAGCTTTAGTTCGTCAGGCGTCACAGGTCACAATCTGCAATTTAAGATTTGCAATTTGCAATCACTCCTCAATCACGCGCTGGCGAAGCGCGTGATCGCAAAGGACGATGGTCGCCATCGCTTCGACAATCGGTACCGCTCTTGGGAGAACACACGGATCGTGCCGTCCACGGGCGGAAAGTTCGGTGTGCTCGCTTGAAATGGTGACTGTTTTCTGTTGGAGAGCGATGCTTGCGGGCGGTTTAAAGGCAACACGAAAGTAAATATCTTCGCCGTTGCTGATCCCGCCTTGCACGCCTCCGGAGTTGTTTGTTTTTGTCCGAATTCTTCCATCGCGGATTTCGAACGCGTCATTGTGCTGCGTGCCGTACATCCGCGTTGACGCCAATCCGGAACCGATCTCGAATCCTTTTGCTGCCGGTATACTCAGCATTCCCTTCGCCAAATCTGCCTCAAGCTTGTCAAACACCGGCTCGCCAAATCCGGCTGGGACTCCACGCGCCACGCACTCAACGACACCGCCAATGGAATCACCCTGATCCCGAATTTTTTCGATCAGCGAAATCATTTTTTTTGCAGTCGTAGCATCCGGACAGCGAATCGCATTTTTTTCGACGTCTTTCGTCCTCACGGTAGAACGGTCGATAGTCGCAGTGAGCTCGTGAATTCGCAGCACGTATCCGACGATCTCGAAATCGTTGCAGAAGGTTGATAAGACCTTCTTCGCAATTGCGCCCGCCGCGACACGACCAATCGTTTCGCGCGCAGACGCACGACCGCCGCCTTGCCCGTTTCGAATTCCGTACTTCGCCTCGTAGGTGTAATCAGCGTGCGATGGTCGAAATTTGTGCGCGATCTCGCTGTAATCCTCCGGTCGCGCATCTTTGTTCCTAACGAGAATTGCGATTGGAGTGCCCAGCGTTTCCCCTTGGAAGACGCCGGAGAGAATTTCGCACTGGTCTTCCTCTTTGCGCTGGGTTGTGAGTTGGCTTTGGCCTGGGCGACGGCGATTCAGCTCTCGCTGAACATCCGCTTTGGCAATCTGAATGCGAGGGGGACAACCATCGATCACGACTCCGATGCCGCCGCCGTGCGATTCACCAAAAGTGGTGACGCGAAACAGCTGGCCAAATGTATTGCCCATCAAGGGCAAGAATAAATGCCTAGCTCCCAATCACAATCTCATTAACACTGGCTTACTCGGGTACGTTAAGATCAAATGGCTTCGAGCGAGTTTCTCAGATCGTCGATCAGATCGCGAACATCCTCGACGCCGACGGATAGCCTAACAAGCGAATCATTAATGCCGAGCTTCTGCCGTTGCTCCTTTGGCACTGAAGCATGCGTCATTAGAGCGGGATGATTGATGAGGCTTTCTACTCCACCCAGGCTTTCGGCCAGCGCGAACAGATGCGTGTTCTCGAGAAAACGCCGGGTCCCGGCGAGATCTGTTTTTAAAACGATCGTGACCATGCCGCCGAACCCCCGCATCTGTTGCCGGGCCAGATCATGTTGCGGATGTGTCTTAAGCCCGGGGTAATGGACCGATTTGATTTCGCGTTGTTCTTCAAGCCAACGGGCAATTTCCAACGCATTCGAGCTATGCCGCTCGATCCGAAGCGGCAGTGTTTTCAGGCTGCGCAAGACAAGAAAACTATCGAAGGCCCCAGCGATCGAACCGACGGAATTCTGCAGAAATGCAATCTGATCCGCGAGTTCCTTATTTTTCCCAACCACAACCACGCCCCCCACCAGATCGGAATGGCCGTTCAAATACTTCGTTGCTGAATGCACCACGATGTCGAATCCCGATTCTATCGGTCGCTGGATCCAGGGAGTCGCAAAGGTATTGTCCGAGACGGAAATGATTTTTCGTTTGCGCGTGATTTTCGCGATCGCTTCAAGATCGATGAGTTTGAGCAGCGGATTACTCGGCGTCTCAATCCAAACCATGCGCGTGTTCGGTTTGATCGCCCGCTCGAGATCTTTCGGGTCGGTTAAATCGACGTACGTAAAATCAAGATTTGCCGAGCGTCGGCGCACCTTATCGAACAGCCGGAAGGTGCCGCCGTACAGATCATCGCTTGCAACAATATGCGAGCCGCTGTCGAGCACTTCGAGCACTGTCGCCATCGCGGCCAAGCCTGACGCAAACGCGAATCCGCGTGACCCGCTTTCCAAGTCGGCCATGCACCTTTCGTACGCGCGTCGAGTAGGATTAATCGACCGGGAATAATCGTAGCCTTTGTGTTGTCCCGGGCTTTGCTGCACATACGTGGAAGTAGCGTAAATCGGTGTCATCACCGCGCCGGTGGTCGGGTCAGGATGTTGCCCAGCATGAATGGCGCGCGTGGCAAAGCCCTTTTCTTTTTTCATAGGAGACGGTAGCGCATGCCTCTGTCTTGCGCTCGAAAATTAGTCGTTAGCTACGTTAGGCAGACTCGCGTTCCGGAGATGTGACGGATTTTGGCATGTGCAGCCGGAGATAGGACAGCAAATCGGTGCGCGTAATCAGGCCAAGAAATTTGTCGTCCTTCATTACGATGGTTACTCGGCCGCGATCAAACACACCCAGCAGGTCGTTGAGTTTCGCATCAGGCGGCAGCGTCTCCAACTGATCCGTCATCGCCTTTTTCACAGGATCGCTGAAATGCGACGGCTCGCGATGGACTATCACCAGCAGATCGGATTCGTCGATGATGCCAACCGCGCGTCCGCTTTTGTCAACTACGGGCAACTGCGAGACGTCTGAGTCGCGCATTCGCTTGAACGCTGTGAGCAATGAGTCCTCCGGCCCTACCGTGATGACTTCCCCCGCTTCATAGCGATGCGAAATCAAGTCGCTCAAATCGCCCTGCGGCGGACGATGAATGAATCCCTGTTCGGCCATCCAAAAGTCGTTGTACATTTTGGAGAGATACTTGTTGCCCGTGTCTGGAACGAGAGTGACTACACGCTTTTCTTTTGTTTGTTGGCGGCAATAACGCAGTGCGCCGGCGAGAAGTGTTCCCGTGGATGAGCCGCCGAAGATTCCTTCTTTGCGCAGAAGCTCACGCGCTGTCGCAAAGCTCTCTTCGTCATCAATCGCGAACGCCTCCGTCACCAGAGACATGTCGGCAATTTCCGGAATAAAATCTTCCCCGATACCTTCCACTGCCCAGCTGCCCGATTCCACCATTTGGCCAGTCTTAACGTATTCGTACAAAATGGAACCGGTTGGATCCGCCAGGACCATTTCGATGCCGCGGCGCGGTTTCACGCGATTGAAAAATCGGCCGAGTCCGGTCAGTGTTCCGCCGGAACCGACTCCCACGATAACCGCATCCACATCGTGCCGCATTTGCTCCCAGATCTCCGGCCCAGTCGTACGCTCATGCGCTAAAGGATTCGCCGGATTGCCAAATTGATTTACGTAAAACGCGCCGGGAATTTCTTCTGCGAGCCGCGCCGCCACGTCCTGGTAATACTCAGGATGCCCGCGCGTCACATCAGACCGTGTGATCCGAACGTCCGCGCCCAGCGCTCTCACGTGCGATATTTTTTCCTGCGACATTTTGTCGGGAATCACAAGCAAGACGCGATAGCCTTTGGCGCCGGCTACCAGCGCGAGTCCAAGACCGGTATTGCCCGCAGTCGCTTCAACCACCGTGCCGCCAGGCTCCAGCTTCCCGTCGGCTTCCGCCGCTTCGATCATTGAGAGCGCGATGCGATCCTTGATCGAACCGCCCGGATTTTGATTTTCCAATTTAAGAAAAAGTTTACACGGCCCGGTATCCAGCTGTGTCACTTCAACCAGCGGCGTATCACCGATGAGCGACAGGATCTCGGGCGGCTTACTATGCGCAATGGCGGGCGCTGCGGAACTCTGACTCATAAGTCACTCAATCGAAGGTTCGCCTTTGTGCGACCACTCTGACTGGCTATCTGTCAGAAATTGTTGCAGCACAGGAAAACGAATTTCGCCGTAATTTAACGCGTAGCGGAGGTCGCCGCCCTTGTAAATCCAGGTCGCTGGAATCCATGAAAGCGGCAGACCGACAAATTGCTTGATCTTGTTTTCACCGCGACGCGGACCGGAATCAGCGAGAACCTCCACGTTCGGCTTGTCGGCAATTCCGAACTTGGTCAGCATCGCGCGTCCGTCCTGCCCGTCATTCCAGACGGAGACGAAGCAAAATTTCACCTGCGGATTTTCGCTGATGATTTTGCTCCAACCCCCGCTTTTCAATTCCGCCTGGCAATTCGAGCACCACGGCGCCCACAGATGAACCACAGTGAGCTCCGGTGATTTGATCGCCGCCTGGAGTTTTTCCTCGGTCGGCGATTGCGCGTACGACGCAGTGGTCATGACGACGG
>DASTMV010000048.1:0-29575 GCA_035713885.1 Candidatus Udaeobacter sp.
TCGGCGGCCGGTTCGCTCTCCGGGGTTGTGTTTTAAACTATCGAACGACTTTGAACGACATGGAGATTCTGCTCGACGACTTGAGACGCGTAGCAAGATCGCTATTGACTGGCTAGGGAAGGTTATGAAATCAGGTTGGTGATCCCCTTCATGCGCACTTGGTTCTTCTTCGATCAGTGCGTCATCTGGCACGATGATTAGCTCTTTGCCGACCTGCAGATCGGCATCGGCGCGAACGTAGCCGGGCGTTCCCAACGCGCACATGTCTATGGCGGCACTGGAGAACAACGTGGGTCTTCGAGCGCTGCGGGTTAAAGATGTTCTCTAGTTTGTTACGGACCCCTTCGCCCACAACAAAACCGACAATTGTGCCATCCGCGCCATCGATGAGCATGTCGTTGATTACACCGAGGAGTCGTCCACTGCCGCGTAACCATCTTGTGTCCGATTACGTCGGACACGCGCGGAAAGTTATTAAGTTCAGCCGATCGCATTTGCGTTCATTCAACCTGTCCACAGCACTTGTGGCGTGGGACCCGGCCGCATCCTGAAATGAAATCGCTCCGGGAAGAATGTTCGGCACCAGTCGCATGATCCCAGCTGCGGGATGCGTGAGTGGCTTTGAATCCAACGAATTGCGGTCAACGGCAGCGTCCGCTAGAAATGCGGACGTGCATGGGACTAGATTCGAGTTCGAAAAGCGCTTCTGGATCATCTGCGCGATTTATCTAGCAGGATTTTGCCTGTCTGAGATTGATCACACCTCGTTTATCGCCGCTTTTCGACATTTGATTGCGCCAGGCGTCGCCCCGGCAAGCCCCGAAGCGGAATGGTTTGCGCGAATGGTGATTCTATTTGGTTCTTTACTTGTATTTCTTGCGGCAGCGCTGCGAACCTGGGCCGCGGCTTATTTGCGGACGGAGATAGTCCACGATACGCGTCAGCATTCCGAGATGTTGGTAGCCGACGGACCCTTTCGTTGCACGCGTAATCCGCTTTATCTCGCAAATCTTCCGATGGCGGCGGGAATCGGAGTGCTGGCAAGCCGATCAGGATTCATTTTCCTGGTGCTGGCAAACTGGATCTTTGTTTACCGGCTGATTTTGCGCGAGGAAGAATTTCTATCAACGACCCAGGGAAAATCCTATCGTGCGTATTGTCGAGCGGTGCCGCGGTTTTGGCCCGCGCTCATGCCGCGTGTTCCCGCCGGAAATCGTCAGCCGCAATGGTCGCAGGCAATCGGTGGCGAAAGTTTTGTCTGGATATTCGGGGTGGCCGAATTGTTGGTGGCAATTACGCTTCGTCCACTGGTGGCATTGATTGCATTCCCATTGGGATTTCTGGCGCATTTTGTGATTACTCGCCGGATTCAAAAACGGATGAGCAACTCGAGCAAGGTTGCTAACGTGTAATCAGGCGTACGATCAAGCGGCGATTATCGAAGTGCAGCTACCAGAGTTATCTTGTGCGCCAGTGGCGAAGGACTCGATGACGTGAACTGGTAGTGGCATGCTCACGGGTGGTGACGATCAATTGCCGGCGTCGAAGTGTAGCGAGAGCAATCTGGGCGGCGCTCTTGGAAAGCCCGGTTGCATCGGCAAGAGTTCGTAAACTCGCAGTGACTGGTTTCCATTTCGTTCGCGCGGCCTGAGCGTAAAGATACAAATAAACCAGATACGCAGCGGGTTGCTGATCGTGTCCAATCAAATCGCGCATCAGCACGTCCAGAACGTAATCGTCAACCGGAATGCTTCGCTCGAACCTGGGCATCGGAAAAGCAGCTGAGGTTAGGACTTAATAATTGAGAGCGAAAGAGGTGTAGCAGCTATACCGATAAACGGACAGCAGTTTCGTACGACAATTACTTTTCTCATCTGGACGAGGAGATTTGCATCAGATTACGTTCGGCGCACCATGATCAACCAAATTAAATTCGTTAGCATTCCCGTCGCCGACCAAAATCGCGCCCTGGATTTTTACACTGACAAACTTGGGTTCACAATTATCACCGATCAGCCCTTCGATAAGAAACAGCGATGGATCGAATTGCGAATCCCGAAAGCGGAGACGCGGGTGGTGTTGTTCACTCCCGAAGGCGACGAAAAACGAATCGGTTCGTTCATGAATATGTCTTACAGCTGCGATGACATCGACAAGACCTATGCCGAGCTGAAGAAGCGCGGCGTAGAATTCGAAGGGCCGCCGCAAAAACAAACGTGGGGCACCTATGCGATGTTTAAGGACAGCGAAGGCAACCGATTTGTTGTCTCATCAGATTGAGGTACTACGGCTGCCCCGAGCCTCCTGCTGCGCCGTAAACCTGACCAGTCGCATAACTGGCGTCGTTAGCCGCAAGCTGGACGTAAATGGAAGCCAGCTCTGCCGGCTGGCCAGGGCGACCGAGAGGCGTTTTGCCGCCGAATTGTTTTAACTTCTCCATCGTAGCGCCTCCACTAACTTGCAAAGGCGTCCAAATTGGACCCGGCGCGACTCCGTTCACACGAATGCCTTTCGGCGCAAGTTGTTTCGCCAGTGAGCGCACATAATTCGTTGTCGCCGCTTTGGTCTGGGCATAATCGTAGATTTCTGGCGACGGATCGGTCGCCTGCTCGGAGGTTGTGCCGATAATGACGGAACCCGACGGCATGTGAGGCACCGCCGCCTTGATGATCCAAAACGGCGCGTAAACATTTGTCTTCATCGTGGCATCGAAATCGTCGCTCGAGATCTCGAGAATCGACGGCCGCGTTTGTTGCCGCCCGGCGTTGCATACCAAAATATCGAGACCGCCGAGTTGCTCCACGGCATCGGCGACGAGTTTTTTGCAAAAACTTTCCTCGCGCAAATCACCAGGAATCGCCACAGCCTTGCGACCGGCTTCCCTGATCAGGGTAATGACCTCATCTGCGTCCGGTTGTTCGGTGGGAAAATAGTTGATCGCGACATCCGCTCCTTCACGCGCGTATGCAATCGCCGCGGCCCGACCCATTCCAGAATCGCCGCCAGTTATCAGGGCTTTTCGGCCTAACAAACGACCGCTGCCATTGTAGGTTTTCTCACCGTGGTCCGGTCGCGGATCCATCTTACGGGCGAGGCCGGGCCAGGGCTGCGACTGCTCTTTAAAGGGTGGTTTTGGGTATTTATCTTTTGGGTCTTCCAATAGCCTGGTTGTCATAGATTGCTTTTTTGCTTGCGCGGCAAGCACAGAGGCACCTCCCAGCGCAGCGACACCTGCGCTGCTAATGGCCCCAATCGCGTGACGCCGCGTTATTCGATCTGGTTCACTCATAATCAAATTCGCAGGCAGTGTGCGTTCCTGCGTTGGCGCTAATCGCATCGACACGTCTGCGCTTTCTACCCAATGAAACGCGCGGCAAACAGCCGTTGGTTTTATCGACAAAAACCGGAAGCACGTAAATTCCATGCTCGCCAACTTCGAATATCTTCGCGGGAGCAATCGAGAGAGAGACCACTCATTTACACCAGCTCTCAGGCCAGCGCATGAGCTAAAACCGACGAGATCAGCTAGGACTGACCACAGCGCTTTATGAAAACGCCGCGGGACGGTCTATTTCTTGCCCGCGCGCGTGTAGTTGATCTCCATGGTTTTCTTTTCCTGGCCGCCATGAGTTTCATACCATTCTAGCATCATATGATCTTTATCGGCGAACTTCAGCACCTCGCGAACGGGCGTTTTCATTCCGGGCATCATCTCTATTTCGCTGGTATAAGTAAGCGTCTTTGTGGCCGGATCATAGGTGCCTTCGGAAAACTGAATACCAGTTCCCATGTTGTCGACCCATGCTGAGACGAATTTTTGCTTCGCGTTGTCATAGCCGTCGACACCCATGCCTTTAAATGGCATATCTTTCATCTTTCCGTCTTCACCCGGCATCTGCATCTTGCCGGTTACATCCATCATCACGTAACGTCCGCCCATGATGCTCTTGCGCACAGCGGTGCCTTTGGATTGCTGCGGCGGCGCGTTCGGGTCGGGGTTCATCCAGAACTTTATGGCGAAGTTCCAATTGCCGTTCATGTCCGCAAGCAGCTTGTGATTTTCGTTGAGCTTCGACATCTCCATCATCTGCTTCATCATCTCCTGCGGGTTTGGCTGTCCGGTCGGAGCCGCTGCATAACCTGTACTTGCAGCAGGCGATTCGGCGGGGCTTTGAGCAAATGAGAAAGTCGGGATCAATGTGGCGAATAGAGTTGTGATTAATGAGCTAAACATTTTCATGTCACGACTCTGCCAGTTACCTGCTGCGAGAAGCAAGCATAAGTTAGAAACAAAGCAGCGGAAACTCGCACATCTCATACTTCCGCGTAGCCTTCGCATGATGAAACCAGAGAATCCAGCAATTCAACTTTGTCCCGGGATCACGCGCCGGACGGTTGCTCATGGGAACACGATGTATCAAATGGTGGCTAACCTCGCCGCCGGTAGTATCATGCCACCACATTCGCATCCGCAGGAACAGATAGTTCACATACTCGAGGGTAAGATGCGGCTTATAGTCGAAGGCGTGCCGCATGAACTTTCAACGGGCGATTCGTTCTATCTTG
Organism: Candidatus Udaeobacter sp.; assembly: GCA_035713885.1. Taxonomy (GTDB): domain Bacteria; phylum Verrucomicrobiota; class Verrucomicrobiia; order Chthoniobacterales; family UBA10450; genus Udaeobacter. Next base: position 4,567 of record DASTMV010000048.1, read on the forward strand.
CAAGCAATGTTTCACATGGCGTAGAAACGCTTTTAGCGACGCGCGTGCTTGATACGTTCAGTCCGCCGCGAAAGGATTATCTGGCAATCGACGAAAAGGTTCTCCACGGCACATTGTAGATGCGAAAAACGAACCCAAATGTTCGCACGCAAGGTCAACTCTTCGGCTCGTCTGCGATCCGCAGCACAACTTTTCCCCGAGTATGATGCGTTGCGGCCTGTTGTTGCGCCGCGACTGCTTCGCTTAATGGAAGAATCTGCGTCACTACTGGCTTAATTTTTCCGGCATCGATCAGGTGGGCAATCTCTTCCAGATCCCGGGCATCCGGATGAACCGAAATGGCGGCGCCATGAATGCTCCGTTTCTGAAGCTCAGCCCGATCAGGAAGCGCGACCAGTGACATGACAATGCCGCCTTTTTTCACTACGCCGTAAGAACGAGCCAGCGTCTCCTTGCCTACTGGATCAAGCACGGCGTCAACATCTTTGGCAACATCTTCAAATTTCGTTTTGGTATAGTCCAGAGCCACGTCTGCACCGAGCTGCTTCAGAAGGTCCTGGTTTGCAGTCGAAGCAGTGGCTATGACGCGAGCCCCGCGCGCTTTCGCGATCTGGATCGCAAAACTGCCGACTCCGCCCGACCCACCATGAATAAGAATGGTTTGTCCCGGCCGCAATTTCGCCACATCCACCAGCGCTTGCCACGCAGTAAGAGCACCCATCGGCACCGCCGCGGATTCGACAAAATTGAGAGACTTGGGCTTTGCAGCCACCTCCCATTCTTTAACTGTGACGTAATCGGCCCAGCCACCGCCGAACATTGGGTAACCGTAAACCGCGTCGCCTTCTTTCAGCTTACTCACATTGGCGCCTGTTTTCTCAACAACGCCTGAAATATCGTATCCAGGAATAAGTGGCAGATGCGTTCCGAATTCTTTCGCGTATTTGCCGCTAAGCGTGAGCGGGTCAGCGGGATTAACGCTGCTGGCGATCACACGGACAAGGGCCTCGTCTTCGGCCGGTTCCGGCCGTCGTACCTGTTCAACTTTTAAGACTTCCGGTTTGCCGTACTCATGCGCGATGACGGCTGTCATCATTGGCTTTTCTCCAGGAAGCGCAGAGTGCAGAAAGAGCAATGGAACTACTGCAATACCAAGAGTGAAGCGTGCGCATTTAGAGGCTGGCATGGCGTGTTAGTTTCGCGTGAGATCACGTGGGCTGCGAACGAATTCTCACCGTGGAAGCGGTATTCAATGTTTCCATTGAAGGTCGCTGCCCTGAGTGCAAAGTAATCACAACATGGTGAAAGCCACAGGGGCGTCTCAAAATTCCAGTGCGAAGAGACTAGTCATATTCGCCGCTGTGATGATAACGGTTTGCGTGCTATCGCTAATTATTGCCGGCATTGCCAGCCTGGTCTCATTAGCCGATAGAATCCATCCGGTTGCTGGCACAATCGTATTCTGGGCTGTTTGCCTGACTGTGGGATTATTTGCGCTCTACTATGCCGTCGCATACGCGAGGCTTCCTGCTGCGCTCGGTGCGCCAGAGGAGCATTTTGGTCCGAAGTATGAGGAATATTTGCAGGCTCTGCGCATACGCCTGGCCGCAAATCCGCGGACGCGGGATTTGCCACTTGTTAGCCAAGATGAAATCGAAAAGGCGATCAGGTGTCTGTCGGTTCAAGCGGACTCCGTCGTACGCAGGACCGCGAGCGCGGTGTTTCTGACCACCGCGCTAATGCAAAACGGCCGGCTGGACGGACTTATCGTGCTCTTTACTCAAATTCAAATGGTCGGGCGGATTGCGCGTATCTATGTACAGCGCCCGTCGCCTCGCGAATTGGTGCAACTATACGCAAACGTTGCTGGCACGGCATTCTTGGCCGGCGGCCTGGAATCGCTCGACCTTGGAGAAATGGTGGCCCCGCTGGCGGTCTCCGTCGTTCCGGCGCTGAAAGGAGGAATTCCAGGTTTGAGCGGGATTTCAGCGCTCCTTGTGAAATGTGTTTCCAACGGCGCCGCCAATGCGTTCCTCACGCTGCGAGTGGGAGAAGTCGCGCGGCGTTACTGCGAGCTTACTTCAAAATGTTCCCCTGAACTCATCCGCAAGTCCGCCACGGCTGCGGCAGTTCAGCATCTTGGTCGAATCGTGCGTGAGAACGGCGCACTGGTTGTAAGAAAAATTTGGGCGAGTACTGGACGCGCATTGATCGAGAGCGGCGTGTCAAAGGCGGAAGACCTCGCCGGCGCAACGCGCGATCTCTTTGGCAGGATATCGCCGTGGCGCTTGAAGGAAGAAGATTCAATCCCACGTTCCTGAATTCTCGAACCGACCTAGAACAAGGCCGCGTTTACCAATCGTCATCAGTGGGCGAGGAGTGCCTGGCACGTTTTCAAGTCAAGTTTCCCCGAAGCCAGGACCGGGATTGCCTCAACACGCTCGACGTGCTTGGGAATCCACAAGTTTGGCACTCCTGCTTCCCGGAGCCTGTTCCGCAATTCAGTGAGATCGATATTTACAGCACTAAGCAGAACGAGCGCTTCGCCTTTTGTCTCGTCCTGCACGCCTACGATTGCAATGGAGCGTTCATCTCTTCCGGATAGTCCCAGCATTTCGACGATTTTGTGTTCGATCGCTTCATGCGGCACCATTTCGCCGCCAATTTTTGAGAATCGCGAAAGGCGACCTTCGATGTAAAGAAACCCGTCTTCGTCGAATCGGGCAATGTCGCCGGTCTTTAACCAACCGTTCTGCAGAACGTCTGAGGTTCGTTCCGCGTCGTCCAAATATCCTTCGAAAATGTTCACACCGCGCAGCCAGAGCATTCCTGTGTCAAACAGGGAAAGTTTTCGACCGGTCTCCGCTTCGCGAATTTCTGCGGCCATACCCGGCGCTAACCTGCCAACCGATCCCACGCGGCTGGCTGTCTGAACGTGTTCGCCCGGTTTTCTGGACTCCGGATCAGGCAAATTTACGCTGACTACCGGCGCGGTCTCAGTAAGCCCGTAGCCTTCGAATACTTTGTTGCGAAAGCGTTCTTCAAAGTGGCTCGTAAGTTCAACCGGCAATTTTTCCGCGCCAGTGATGATAAGCCGTAAACTCCTAAGCTGCTCCGGTTCGACCTTGCGCAAATACAAGCGGAGAAACGTGGGTGTCGCCAGAAGGAACGTCAGCTTGTAGCGCTCAATCAATGCCGCGCACTTCGCAGACTCTAATGGATTCGGATACGTTACGATGCGCACACCTTCGATGAGCGGATACCAAAGGGTGACCGTAGATCCAAACGTGTGAAAAAACGGAAGTGACGCGAGAATCGCATCCGTCTTTTTCGCATCGAGCAGTTGCCGGAATTGGGAGACATTCCCAATTACATTGCGATGACTCATTACCGCTCCCTTCGGCTCGCCGGTGGTTCCACTTGTGAATAGCAAAATCGCCTCGGCATGCCCGCCCTTTTTCGGGATTCTTAACAGGCGCAGCAGCAAACGGGCTGGAAGGAATATTGACATAATCCACCAGAAAATGAGCTGGCGTTTCATGTGCGGGAGTAATTCGTCCAGTTTCAAAACACGTTCCGGCCACGGAAAATCTTTTACCCGTTGCATGAATGGCGTCGCTGAGATCGCGACGCGCAGGTTCGCGCGTCTGCAACAGGATTCGTTAGCGGTCCGGCCAATTGTGAAATTGAGGTCCACAGGAGTTTTGTCCGCGAGCGTCACCGCCAGGTTCGCAAGCATCGACGCTTTACTGGCAGGCAAGACGATGGCGATTCGTTCATCGCGGAATTCCTTGCGAAGCCGGCAACTCAAGGCCGCGGCCGCGGCGAGCAATTTTGCCCGACTTAATTCGCTCTGATCGGTTCCGTCGATCACTGCCGTCGCAAACCGCCTGCGCTTCAATCCCCGGACGCATTCTTCGCCAAGATGGCGATCCAACGATGGCCGGCGACTGAAACAAAATTCACCAAGCTTGAGCAATTCCTCGCGAACAGTCGCATTGTCCGCGTCTCCGGGTTGAAGAGGCTTGCCGAAGGCTATGGTGACCGGGTACGGGATGCGCTTTGGCAACTTTGTGAAGAATCGTCCGCCTTGAAATGAAAAAATCGAGCCCCAGAGTTGATCGAGCCAAACCGAAACGATCTGCGCATTTGCATGGCGCGCGATCAATTCGTACCCGCGTTGCAGGCGCAAAAGCACGCCGGTGCGTTCCAATTGGCCTTCTGGGAAAAGACAGACGATCTGGCCCCCGGCAATTTTTTCCGCCGCGACGCGAATCGCGGACCGGGAATTGTGCGTATTGATCGGAATGCAACCAAGCGTTCGCAGAACCGGGTGAAGCAAGGGATTATGATAATGCTCCTGGTCGATTACGTACCGAATTGGACGCGAGCAAGCCAGTTGCAGCACAATCGCGTCGATCCAGGTGATGTGGTTAGGCAAAAGTAAAAAGCCGCCCTGTGGAAGATTCTCCAACCCCAGCACAGTGACGCGATAAAAGCAGCGCACCAGCAGCCGGCCGAAAAAATAGAGCGTGCGTTCAGCGGCGGACATCGAAGGCATCGTTTATGATTTACAATCTGCGACAGTCAAACTGCAATCAGCAAGTGCCGATGGACTCTGGGCGAAAGAAAGCGGTGAGCGGCGCGAGCGGCGCGCTCTTTCTGCTTCTGGCCATCAATCTGTTCAATTACATCGATCGCCAAATTCTGGCTGCGGTCGAACCTGATATTCGCGCCACCTTCTTTGCGCCTAACGATGTGAATGCCATGTGGAAGACCGGGCTGCTCAATGACGCCTTTTTTGTGACTTACATGATCAGCGCGCCTATCCTCGGCTTGCTCGCAGACCGATTTTCGCGCTGGTTGATCGTTGGCTCCGCTGTGATTTTGTGGAGCCTCGCCAGCGGCGGCTCGGGACTGGCTGCGACGTTCGCGATTCTGTTTGCCACTAGAGTTTGCGTTGGGATCGGTGAAGGCGGTTACGGGCCGGCAGCCCCGACCATCATATCCGATCTGTTTCCGATTGAAACACGCGGTCGCGTCATGGCGATGTTTTGCGCGGCGATTCCCGTTGGCAGCGCACTCGGATATGTGATCGGCGGAATAGTGGGCACGCACCTTGGCTGGCGCTGGGCTTTCTACCTTGTCACGGCACCGGGTTTGCTTCTCGGACTGCTATGCTTCTGGCAACGGGACTCGCGCATAGGTGCACCTGATCTGGTGCAAAAATCACCCCACCGCAGTATTCGCGAGTACCTGAATCTATTCCGCACACGCTCCTATCTGATCAACTGCATCGCTCAAACATTGATGACCTTCGCAATAGGTGGCTTGGCCTTCTGGGTGCCAGCTTATTTGCGTTACCGTCATCAAAGCTCGGACGTAGGGATGACGATATTTGGGTTGATCACAGTTGTGGCAGGCCTGGTCTCAACCCTCCTTGGAGGTGTCATTGCCGACAAACTGCGTTCACGTTTTCCAGGTTCCTACTTCTGGGTCTCAGGGATTGGAATGTTGATTGCGTGCCCGATCTTTATTGCGAGCCTTTACATGCCATTTCCCGCAGCGTGGATCACGATGTTCCTCGCGATCTTTTTTCTGTTTCTCAACACAGGTCCTTCAAACACTGCTCTGGCCAATGTTTCATTGCCAGACGTGCGCGCAACGGCGTTCGCCGTAAACATTCTAATTATTCACGCGTTCGGCGACGTACAGGCCTCTTGGCTGCTGGGATATATCGGCGGTCACACAAACATGCATGTGGCTTTTCTATTCGTGTCGGGGATAATTCTTCTCTCGGGGGTAGCCTGGCTCATCGGTGTGAAATATCTTCCGGCGGATACTGCTGCAGTAGAAACCGCCGGAACCGCCTGAGGGTTTGGTCGAGTCTCAAAAGTGCTGTATGTCGATCTTGCGCTTCTTACTAATCATCTCGCTAGCCTGGGAGACAAGCAATGCTCTCGCAGATGGTGTGCCGGATGATTGCACACAGCTCATACTGGGAATTGCGCCGACATGGAATTCGATGCGCGGCGAGTTGCGTTTGTTCGATCGCCCTCGCGGCGGCGAATGGAGCGTTGTGGCTGGGCCGTTTCCCGCATTGTTCGGTAAAAACGGATTGGCATGGGGAACAGGACTGGCGGGGCAAAACGAGCCGGGGTTTCACAAGAAAGAGCGGGACGGCCGCGCGCCGGCGGGAATTTTTGAAGTTGGCCAGGTCTTTGGATACGACGCGCACCTGCCGCCAGGAGCAGATTATCCGTATCATCAAGTCACTGAGGCAGACGTTTGGAGCGACGACCCGCGTTCCCCCAACTATAACCGACATGTCGTCATTGATCCGAAGAACCCGCCGGACAATTACAGTCACGAAAAAATGCGCTCAGGCGATTTTGCCTACCACTGGCTGATAGATATTCGGCACAACTCCGATCCGCCCGTGCCCGGAGCGGGAAGCGCCATTTTTTTTCATGTTCGCCGAGGCGTGAACAGACCAACCACCGGGTGCACAACCATGGCGCAGGATAATCTTGTGAAAATGATCACGTGGTTGCGAGCAAGGCGCCACCCCTGCTACGCGTTATTGCCCGACACCGAATATGAAAAAAAATGGCGTGGCTGGAATTTGCCTTCCCCTGATAATTTGCACAGAGATAGTTCATTGGCTCATTGAAATCTCGCGATCTGCTGATTAATTAGTCGTTAGCCTATTATGCCACGACGAAAACGTGCCAATCCTCAATCAGAAGAGAACATCCGCCGCATCGACACGAAAGCTCGCGCGATGAAGCAGACTCATGGTTTTCAGGTCCACTTCCTTCGCGGCGATCGCGTAGTGACGAAGATGTTCAGCGATAACGTGTATGGCGGAAAACAAGCCGCGCGACGGGCTGCCCGAAAATTTAAGCAGTCGATGCTGCGTCGTTTGCCACGGAGAAAATTCCTGAACGAATAGACCGTTGGCTTTCGGAAAGCGTTTTTTTTCGATACATTTTCCAGCACGCTAAGAAGCCTGGGGCAAACTCCTCGGGGCGTGCCGATGTCCATCCGTCAATCACAGTCGGCGGAAAGAATTCACCTGTCTCGATTTCACATTTGTTAGGCACAGGATTTCTGTAAGCCACCCCACGATAAACCCAGACAAATTCATGGTCTGTGCGCTGCGAAGCAGCGATCTTTAAAATTCTTTCAAGTGGAACATCAATGTGCAACTCCTCATTCAGTTCGCGTCGCGCTGTTTCATCATAGTTTTCGCCGGCGCTTACGTGGCCAGCGGCGCTCGAGTCCCATTTCAATGGATGCCGATCTTTCCAACGGGAACGCTGTTGAAGGTAAACATCGCCGGACTCATTGAAAATGAGGATGTGAACAGCGCGATGGAGCAAGTTATTCCCATGCACTTCGGAGCGGCTGGCGCAGCCCTGAATCCGATCATTTTTATCGACCACTGGGAACTGCTCGTTCTCGCCTGAACATATCCCTTTGCCGGGAAGCGGCACGATACAATTGGCGAGGTAAATCCATTGCAGCAACGATAATTCCTCCGCTCGTGCATTAATGGGGACATTCAGCGAATGCGCGATTTTCTCCCAATCCTCGGCGTATTCTCGGAGCAATTTTTTGAGCTGCTTTCGTCTCTGAGAAAACCCGATGCGTATCAATTTCGACAGCAGTTCACCATCGTGCTCGGGGAATGCAAGCCGATCACGCGGGAGAAGTCGCACCAGCGCAGAATCGACATCAGGTTGAGGAAAAAATACCCTTGGACCAATGCGGCGCAGATATTTCACCCAATTAGACAACTGCACTCGCAACGTTAATGCGCCATAGTCACGCGTGCATGGCGATGCTGAAAGCCTCATCGCCACCTCCTTTTGTAACATCAACAGTGACAAGGACATCGGATTAGGAAATTCCAGGAGCTTCAAGAGCAAGGGACTTGAAATGTTATACGGCAGATTCCCGACCAGCTTTACCCGGCGATGTGTGAAGAGAACACGCGAATCAAAACTCAGCGCGTCAATATTGAGAATTTCAATCTGCTCATTATGGAAACGTGCGCGTAAAAAATTTGCGAGCCGTGTGTCCTTTTCGATCGCCAGAACACGCGCTCCTTTGTCAAGAATAAATCTGGTCAGCGCGCCCAAGCCGGGCCCAATTTCAACCACGTAATCTTCCGGCGTGATTTGTGCCTGCTCGACGATCCAGCGGGCGAGGTTTTGGTCGTACAGGAAATTTTGTCCGAGCGCTTTCGAGGGCGATATGCCGATGTTCCTAAGCGTCGCGCGGATCTCGGAAAGATTCATCAGCAATTCGCCGAGGGAACTGAAATTCGCCTACCTGCTCACAGAATCGTGTGAACAAAATGCGCTGGTAATACGGAACTTGTTCACAAGTTATTCACGCACGCCTCGCGGGCACAGACTTGATCATCCGCGGGAGGTTCCTGTGGGACCGCTCGCTCACTCATGCATTGGTAGCGCCAGGCGCGACCGGCCTTTGCGGCTCTTCAGATACGTCTGCCGGGCTTCCTTCAAGGATGCACCTTCGAGGAAGTACGCCGTAGCCGCACGACCGATCGCATAGGTTCCTGCGCCCGCGACCATTCCGCAAACGACGTTACCCCAACCTGGAAAAAACTTCAGCATTGCGCGCGCGCCTTCCCGAAGAAGCATACCCGCACCAAGATTGGCCCCAAGCGCGCCGATGAACTCAGTCGCAGCGCGCAGACTTCGCTCGCGTCCGCTGATGTACATGATTCCGGACACCATGAGCACTTGCAGCGCTGTTAAAATCGGCATATCTGCCAACGGAATTGGTTGCGCACCGATTGCCGCACAGATCGCGGTCGTCGACTTAATCAGGATTTGCGCGACGTAGAGCTGCGCCTGGCGGTCGCGCGAAATGCGAATCATCTCGATTTTTGCTTCGTTTGGCAGTTCCGCCGCAAGTAGTGACATTAACCGTCGCCTTTCTGCCGAGTTTGTCTTCGTGATCCTGATAACAGTAAGCAAACGGTCGTGGACATCCGGTTGAGCACTCAACGTGGCCTCCTCCATTTGCGTCAGCTCTTTCTCAGAACCAAATGACAGACCAATGATTTTTGCTTCACTTGCTAGAACACCGAGCGGTTTGAGTGAATCCGGGTCGCCTTCGAATAAGAAAATGATATCGGCAGGCTCGCGCCGAAGCTCCGCTTGAATTTGTGGCTTTACGGAATCGCCGCCATCGCGCGCATCCAAAATCGAGATTGTTCCATGGCCTGGAATCGTCCAGTCAGTCCAACGGTGCACGGACGTGAGGGTCAGGTTCGTGCGCTCCGCCATCGCCGGAACAAAAATCAGATCAATGATTTCTTGCATTGGCGCCTTGCTCGAACCGATAAACAGAAATCGGGGGCGCCGTTGCTGAAGGAATAGCTGCTTCAGCGGTGTCAGCTCCCGCAGCACCGGCCGCCGAATTTTTTCAGGAAGTTTGCCAGCCAAACTTTCCAGCCGTTCGGCAATTTGAACGAGGGTGCTCTGATTCATGACTTCGCCAGCTTAAACTGTTACACTGTTAGATCGGATTTCGCGATTACTGTGCGGTCGACCCTTGCGAAAAGCACGAATCCTAAATTCGATTTTCAATTCCGCCGCTGTCCGCTTATAAGCCTAGCATGAGTTTGAACACCGAAATACTCTCCAAAGCGGCAGACCAGGCACGCGGCTTGTGCATGGACGCGGTGCAAGCCTCCCAGTCGGGTCATCTTGGACTTCCGCTCGGCTGCGCAGAAATCGGCGCGGTGCTTTTTGGAGACGCGCTCAGATATAATCCCGACCAACCTCGCTGGATCAATCGAGACATCTTCGTTCTCTCGGCAGGACACGGCAGCATGTTTCTTTACGCATGGTTGCACATCAGCGGGTACGATTTGCCGATGTCGGAAATCAAACGCTTCCGGCAACTGCATTCCAAAACACCAGGACATCCCGAATTCGGCCACACGCCGGGAGTGGAATGCACCACCGGGCCGCTCGGTCAGGGCGTAGGCAACGCGGTTGGCATGTCTGTGGCGACGAACATGGCTGCGGCTCGGTTCAATACGGATGAGCATAAGATCTTCGACCAGCACGTGGTCTGTTTGTGCAGTGACGGGGACATGCAGGAGGGCGTTGCATCGGAGGCATGTGCTCTGGCCGGACTTTGGGGACTCGATAATCTGATTTTTATTTATGACGCAAACGGCGTAACGCTGGACGCGCCCGCAAAGGAGACACAAACCGAAGACACTGGTAAGCGCATGCAGGCCTACGGCTTTGATGTTCAGGAAGTCGACGGTCAGGACATGCAACAGTTTCTCGACGCCTTCGAGGTCGCCAAGCGGCGAAATAACGGAAAACCACAATTTATCATTGCGCACACATTGATTGGCAAAGGAATTGCTGAAGTCGCGGGCACATACAAGGCACATGGCGAAGCCGGCGCGAAATTCGTGGACGCTTCGCGCAAGGCGCTCGGATTGCCGGACGAGCGTTACTTCGTGTCACAAGACGTGTACGACTATTTTGTGCAACACAGGAAGAGACTCGTCGCTGAGTACAATCGTTGGGAGGGAACCTACGCCGCATGGCGCGCTAAAAATTCTGATAAAGCAAAATTGCTCGATGACGGCCTCGCCCGCAGAGTGCCGGCGGATCTTTTCTCAAAAATCGCCGAGTTTCCAAAGGATGCGAAATTGGCCACGCGCAAAGCTGGCGGAGAAATACTGCAGCCGATCGCGCAGGCGATGCCGTTGCTCATGAGCGGGAGTGCTGACCTCTATGGATCGACAATGAATTACATCAAGGACGGTGGCGATTTTGGCCGCAATAATTTCAGCGGGCGCAACGTTCGCTTCGGCATCCGGGAGCATGGAATGTGCTCGATCCTCAACGGGATCTCCTATCACGGATTATTTCGGGCGTCCGGCGCCACGTTCACAGTCTTTACCGATTATTGCCGTGGTGCCATTCGGCTCAGCGCACTGGCAGAACTGCCAAACACTTACATTTTTACACACGATTCGATCGGCGTGGGCGAGGATGGCCCGACCCATCAGCCCGTCGAGACGGTCAGCTCGGTTCGTGTAATGCCGAACATCGACGTGATTCGTCCAGCCGATCCGGAAGAAACCGCGGGCGCTTTTGTGGCAGCGATGCAGCGGACTGATGGTCCAACGTTCCTCGCTCTCACTCGACAGGCTGTTCCGATGTTGAATGAAATCGATGTAAACCGGCGCCGGGAAGGGGTGCTCCACGGCGGGTACATCGCTAAAAAAGAAACTGGCAAACTCGAGCTGATCATTCTCTCTTGTGGTAGCGAGTTGCAGCACGCGCTCGCGGCGGCGAAAGAACTCGGCGACGGTGCGCGTGTCGTTTCCATGCCATGCTTTGAAAGATTCAATCGCCAGCCCCAAGAATATCGTCAGGAAATATTGCCTAACGAATGCCGCAAGCGCGTCGCCATCGAGGCCGGCGTGCCCGAAATCTGGTACGAATACGTTGGCCTTGATGGGAAAGTAATCGCGCTAAGCGACTTTGGCCTTAGCGCGCCTGGACCCGAGGTGATGAAAGAACGCGGTATTGACGCCCAGCACGTGATCGAGGCGGCGAGAGAACTCGGCTGCTGAAAATCCGAAACCGTCCCGCCCTTGGGACCCAGAGTGCTAGGCATCTCTTAAAATGGCGCCCCGGCGCGCTAACTCCAGCTCGCTGCTAGAACGCTTCTCCCGGCTCGCTCACGTTGCGGGCGCGGGTTTCGAACCGAGTGAATTCCTTGAGGAACGTAAGCTGGATTTCGCCGACCGGCCCGTTGCGCTGCTTTGCGATGATCAGTTCAGCCTCGCCAGCCTTCTCCACGCGCGCTTCTTCGTCCTCCTCGTAAAGTTCAGGCCTAACGAGCAAGCCTACGAGATCTGCATCCTGTTCAATGGAACCCGATTCACGCAGATCACTCAGGCGTGGTTTGCCACCGGAACGTTGTTCCGGCTGACGATTCAATTGTGCGACGACAATCACCGGAATCTTCAACTCTTTGGCTAAAGCCTTGAGTCCCGCCGAAATTTCGGAGATTTCGAGTTGACGATTGTCCTGCGCGCGACGTGAAGTCGATCGGAGCAATTGCAGATAGTCCACGATAACCAAACGCACGTCTTGCTGCGCCTTAAGCCGGCGGGCTTTGGCCCGCAATTCGAGAATCGTGAGGCTCGGACTGTCATCAATAAAAATTTTTGCCTCGGCGAGTTTTGATGCCGCGGCGGTTAAACTGGGAAAATCTCGCTCTGCCAGGAAACCGTCACGCACCTTTTGCAAATTCACTTTCGCCCGCGAACAAAGCAGACGTTGCACCAATTGCTGGCTGCTCATCTCCAGGCTGAACACGCCGACCGGGAGGTTTTCGTTTATCGCCACGTATTCGGCAATATTCATGGCGAGAGCAGTCTTTCCCATGCTCGGACGGGCCGCGATCACAATCATTTCCGATGGATGTAACCCGCTGGTCATCCGATCGAATTCGACAAATCCGGTTGAGATTCCTGTGATTCCACCTCTTCGCTCGTAAAGCTTCTCGATCGACTCGATTGCTTCCATGACCTGATCCTTCATGGAAAGCATCTGGCCTTTAAATCGGTCTTCACCCACGGCGAAGATTCTTTGCTCCACTTCGTCCAGCAGATTATTCACCTCATCCTGCTCTTCGTAAGCGCGCCGCACGCTCTCGGTGGCCGCGGAAATGATTTGTCGCAGGATGTATTTGTCGCGAACAATCTCTAGGTAGTATTGCACGTTGGCCGCAGTTGGAACGAACGTGAAGAGATTCGTGACAAACGCCGCCCCACCGACACTGTCGAGCAAATTTCGGTCGCGTAGCACCTGTGTGAATGTGATCAGGTCGATGGCCTGGCCTGCATTCCAAAGATCTACAAGAACGTCGTAGACGGTCCGGTGCGCCGGGACATAAAAATATTCCTCGTTGATTTTTTCCACGCATTCCGCGATTGCCTCCCGAGGGGAGATCAGCATCGACCCGAGAACGCCTTGCTCGGCTTCAGTGCTATGCGGCGGCGCCCGGTGAACATCCTGCGCAGAACCTGTGAGCGAAATGGGGACAACTTTTTCGCCGCTTCGCGCCGCCGAACCTCGGCCAGCGCCATTGCCCGCCTTGCGAGGCTTTTCTCCTGTCCATGCGGACGATGGAGTCGCCATCTACTTCTCTTCTTCTTTTGCCTGTTCTTTTTTCCCGCGGAAAATTTGTCGCTTTTTCTTGCCAGGTTGTTCGAGCGCAGCAGCAGTCGTTGGCTCGGCCTTTGCTTCTGCTGCGGATTTGACCTGAAAAACAAGCTGCGCCGTCACATCGTGATGCAGCTTGATCGCAACCTCGTGCTCGCCGGTATCTTTGATCGGGCGTTCCAGAAGAATTTTGTGCCGATCGATCTCTGTGCCGACTTCATTTTTAAGTCGATTCACGATGTCCTGTGCCGTAACGGATCCAAATGCTTTGCCGGTCTCGCCGGTTTCGAGTGTAAAAACAAACCGCGCCTTGCCAATGCGGCGGCCAAGTTCCTGGGCTTCGTTCAATTCCCGTGCTTCGCGCTCAGCACGCTTCTGTTTGAGGCCGCTAAGCTGACGCAAGGCTGCCGGAGTCACTTCGGACGCCATCCCGCGCGGCAGAAGGTAATTATGCGCGTAGCCACGTCGGACCTTGACCACATCCGCTTCTGCGCCGAGGCCGGGAACGTTTTCAGTCAAGATGAGTTCAGTTAATGGCATGCCAGTATTTTTCTAAGATGCACCCGGAATTTTACAACTGCGAATGCTTTCGAGGGCGAGGAGTATAAAAGTGCCGTGCACTCTGTCAATGCGCGATTGCGATTGCGATCACTTTTTTGTGCAATTCAGCGAGGTTTGGTTTCGTAGCAGGCCGATGAAAGCAGAGCCAGGGCGCCGCACGTCAAAACGTTAGCGAGAAAGGGCTCAGATCATCCCCAGTTTCATCCGGCCCGCTTCGCTAATCATGTTTTGGTTCCAAGGTGGATCCCAGACGAGTTGAACATCAGCTTCATCGATGCCATCGATACTCAGGATTTTGCTCTGCGCATCGTGCGCGATCGCTGGTCCCATTCCACAACCCGGGGCAGTCAAAGTCATTTTGACTTCTACTCGCGTTCCCCCGTCTTCTTTTTTTAGTAAGCGACAATCATACACCAGGCCGAGATCCACGATATTCACCGGAATCTCAGGGTCGTAACATTGCCGGAGCTGATTCCAGACGTCTTCCTCTGAAACATCGCCATTAGTGCGTGAAGCTTTTTGTCTTTGCTGCGGTTGCGATTTTTCTAACCCGAGCGCATCGAGGTCTTTCTCAGCCACGCGCGCCAAGCCTTGGTATGTGGCGATGGTGTAACTTCCACCCAAGCTTTGTGTAATCACGCCCTTCGTGCCGGCTGGGATCGTCGTTTTCTGGCCGCTGGGAATCTGGATGGCTTCGCAATCGCGGCTCAATGTGAATTCAGTGTTCTCGTACATGTTATTAGCGTTTGAGTTTAATATGCCACAAAGGCAAAGGATGACGAAGGGCTTTCGGCAAGTTCGAACCGTCAATGGTTGAATCGTGACCCGCCAATCCGATGTAACGTTATAACGATCTAACGAGCACCCGGCCTAATACACATCCCGTTTGTAACGCTTGTCGCTTTTCAGCTTTTCAACGTACTCGTTCGCTTGATCCACGCTCTTGCCTCCCTGTTCCTGTACAATTTTCCGCAACCCGGCATCAACGTCCTTGGCCATCCGACGCGCATCGCCGCACACGAAGAAGTGAGCACCATCGGCGTCAATCCATTTCCAAATCTCTGCCGCGTTATCCAGCATTTTATGTTGAACATAGACTTTCTGGGCCTGATCGCGTGACCACGCACAATCGAGATGTGTGAGAATGCCGTCTTTGGTGAACGCCTCGAAATCTTCCTGGTATGCAAAATCGCATTTCTCGTGCTGCGCGCCGAAAAAGAGCCAGTTCTTTCCCTTCGCGCCGGTAACTTTTCGTTCCTGCAAATACGCCCGAAAAGGCGCAACGCCGGTCCCAGGTCCGATCATGATGATCGGCGTATCGGGATCTTCAGGGAGATGGAAATGTTTTGCTATGGTTGGGAAAACGGGCACGCAAACGTGATCGGCACGTTCCGCCAGAAACGAAGAAGCAACTCCCTTGCGAACACGGCCGTGACTTTCGTAACGAACGACGTCCACGATCAGATGTACCTGATCTGGAAACGCCATGAGACTCGAAGCGACTGAATAAAGCCGTGGCTGCAATTTCGTAAGCAACCCGACAAATTCCTCCGGCGCAAAACGCACGGACGGGTGTTCGATCAGAAAATCGATGACTTCCATGCCCCAGAGATACGTTTGGAGATCCTGTTTGCGGTCTGGAGCGAGAAGGTATGCCAGCGTTGGCGCAGCATCGGCACGCTGAGCAATCGCTTTTAAGAATTTTGGGATTGGTTGGGTGACGCTGTAATCGCGCAGCAGCGCTTCTCGGAAGGTTGTTGTGTCTCCTTTCGGTCGCGGGACGCTTTCATCTCCGGTCGCACCTAGCGCACGAATAATTTCGTCGACCAAAACAGGGTCGTTCGTCGGATACACGCCCACTGAGTCGCCCACCTCAAATCCCAAGCCCCAGCCGGTGAGATCCAGTTCGAAATGGCGCGTATCCTTTTCTGACTCCGGCCCGCTCAGCCGGCGGTTGACCAGCATTCTGGCCGGATACGGATTCGTTCGTGAATACGGCGGAGCGGCAACAGTTGCTTCAGCATGCATAATTAAGATTCAGACACGAATCTCACAAATTCACACGAATTACAACGGTTCGCCTCCAGCAATTGGTAGCAGATCTTGACCACTGCGATCTCGTCATTCAGATCCGCTGCACTTCCGGCTACTCGGGGGATTGTTTCCTGAATTATCCGGGACCTTGTGAATGCCTCGGATTTTGATCACGCAGGTATTCTCGTAATTTCGCTCTGCGTGCCGGCCGATCCGCTGCGATCGCAAAATCCACCTGCCGCTTGAAAACGTCGACCCTCGCGACAAAAACCGACAGCTCGTCGCCGACCCGGAATCGTTTGCGCGATCGCCTGCCAATAAGTTGTCGTCGAGCAGGTTCAAACAAGTAGAAATCGTCCGTCAATGATGAAACATGAACCAGACCAGTAATAAGCACATCAGGCAATTCGATCATCAATCCATAGTTCCGAACATCCATAATCGTAGCCCGGAAAATCTGCGGATTGCGTCCGGAAAGCTGCCGTTGAAAGAACTCGAGCTTTTTAATTTGCGTAGCGTCAATCTCAGCGTCGGCAGCATTTCGTTCTGTCGCTGAAATGTGCTCGGCAAGCGAAGTGAGTCCAGCAACATCCAGTTGGTCGGAACGGCGTAGCGCGGAACGCAAGTCTCGCAACCCGGAATGCCTCTCCAGTGCACGGTGTACCACCAAATCGGCATAACGCCGGATGGGACTGGTGAAATGCAAGTAATTTGCCTTTGCCAGCCCGTAATGGCCGAGCGGCTGAGGATCATACCGCGCCCGTTTGAGGCTCTTAAGCAAGGCGATCTTTAAGGCTTGCTCTTCGGGTTTTCCGCAAACCTCAGCGAGCAATCGCTGCAATTCAGCACGATGGGTCAGATCACCGATTTTATGATTAAAGCTCAGCGCAATTTCACGGTACTCTGCCAGCTTTTCGGGATCTGGATTCTCGTGAACGCGATAGATCGTGGGAACTGCGCGCTTCTTTAGTTCACGGGCAACCGTTTCGTTCGCCGCCAGCATGAATTCTTCGATCAATTGATGCGATTTATCGTTCTCGACACGCTCGAATCGAATTGCCTTGCCCTGTTTATCGAGCCAGACTTTCACTTCTGGAAAATCAAGATCCAGAGATCCGTGTTCGAATCGTTTCCAACGTAGTAAGGCGGCGAGTTCCCAAGCGAGATGAAGCCGTTCACCGAGGTCGTCACGCGGTGGCGCACTCAGAATGTTGTACACTTCTTTGTACGTGAGGCGGCGCGCACTACGAATGACACTCCTGGCAAAACGGGCGCTCTTGGGGACACCGCGTTTGTCGAAATGAATAAAAACCGAATGCGTGAGCCGATCGACTCCCGGATTAAGACTGCACACACCATTGCTCAATCGCTCGGGCAACATCGGGATGACGCGATCGGGCAGATAAACGCTATTACCACGCCGGTGTGCCTCGCGGTCTAACGCGCTGTTAGGTTCGACATAGGCGGCGACATCGGCGATGTGGACACCGAGATTCCAGCCGCCGTTTGGAAGTTTGTGCACCTGAATAGCGTCATCGAAATCGCGAGCGTCATCGGGATCGATGGTTAGGATGAACTCGTTGCGTAAGTCTTCCCGTCCATCGATTTGATCTCCGCCCACGGCTTCCGGAATCCGCTCGGCTTGCTCCAAGACTTCTCGCGGAAATTCGGTGGGAAGATGGTATTTCCGGATGATCGAAAGGATGTCCACTCCGGGGGCGGATGCGGGCCCGAGTACTTCGATGATTTCCCCTTCCGGATTGACATGACGCGATTGCCACGCGTCCAGTCGAACCACAACTTTGTCGCCAACTGCGGCGGTCTCTGGTCGAGTCTGGCAAACATCCTGTGAAGAGCGAGAGTCAGAATCCGGCGCTACGTCCCGAACGTAAACATCGTGGACAAAACGGGGATCATCCGGCACAACGTAATAAAAATTGCGTGATCGCTGCAACGTGCCAACGATGGTGTCGTGAGCACGTTCGAGGATTCGGATCACGCGCCCTTCGCGTCGTCGCTTTGCGCCTCTAAACGGCGATTCGGGCGATATGCGTGCAACCACACGATCTCCATGCATGGCTGTCCCCACATTTTCCGCCGCAATGAAAATGTCCGTTTGGTCAGACTTCTCAGGCATGAGAAACCCGTAGCCGGCTGGATGGAGCGATAACTTACCGGTTACGAGATCAGCTTCGACCGACAATACGTAGCGGTCCTTCCGAACTCGGGCGATCTCGCCTGTCCGCTCGAGCTCACGCAATATTCTGCGTAATGCGACTCGTGTTGAACCTGCACCAATCTTCCGAGCGATCTCGACCTTATTCAGGGGCCGGTAGTCTTTCCTGCCGAGAAGTGCGAGAATTTGCTCCTGCATCTTAGATCCGTCGTTCCTCATCAAGTGCAACTGTAGCGCGATGAAGTGCAGCGCGCAGGTAACGGCTCACAACGGTGATGCTCTTTTACCGGACTCATTCGGAATTGTTGCGACCACTGACAGCCGTCTCGGCGAAACACTATTGTAGGTTTTCTCGACAGATTCGATCTAAATTAGAGGTGAAACCAATGCAAAAGCCGATCATTACTTGTGCCGTCGCCATGTTTTTTGCGGCGGTAAGTTCGTTTGGTGCAGGCGCAGCCAGAATGACAATTAGAAGTCCTGCATTCCACCAAGGCGGAGACATTCCATCGAAATTTACATGCGACGGCGGCGATATGAGCCCGCCTTTGGAGATTTCGGATGTTCCTCCGGAAGCGAAGAGCCTGATTTTGATTGTGGATGATCCTGACGCACCAAGCGGTCTGTTTACCCATTGGCTAATTTGGAACATCCCGCCACAGACCCATTCGGTTGTGGAAGGAAGCGCACCACAAGGCGCGGAGGGCACAAACGACTTCGGGAAATCCGGGTATGGATCACCATGCCCGCCCTCAGGTGCGCATCGTTATTATTTCAAAGTTTTCGCACTGGATCGCAAATTGACTCTGTCTCCTGGCGCGAGACGCCGGCCACTCGAAGCGGCGATGAAAGGACACATCATCGCACAGGGCGAATTGATGGGGCATTACGCAAGAAGGAAATAACGAAAGCAACGGATCGCCGAGGATCACGTTTGATTTCTTTGCGGGATTTCCTCGGAATCACCAGCTGGCGAATTGGTCATTTCTAAGTCGTCACTCAAGGCTCAAGATCCCACTTTCCATCGTTTTCTATCGGCCTCGTCGAATAATCCGCCGCTCGTGTTAGTCTCAATCGTAATGCACGAGAGGATCTGGAAAATCGGGGAGCGCGTCTTCGACGTCTCTCGGCATGGCCTTATCTTGGGCGTGTTAAATGTCACTCCGGACTCTTTCTCGGACGGAGGTGACTTTTTCACGCAGGAAACAGCAATAGAGCGCGGTTTAGTACTTGCACAGGAGGGCGCGCACATCATTGATGTCGGAGGAGAATCGACGCGCCCGGGCTCGGAACCAGTACCTGTTGAGGAAGAACTACTCCGTGTGATTCCTGTAATCGAAAAATTGCGAGCGAAGATCGATGTGCCGCTGTCAATTGACACATGCAAAGCCGAAGTTGCGCGCGCCGCGATCGAGGCGGGGGCTTCCATTGTGAACGACGTTACAGGCGGCCGAGGAGACGAGAGGATGCTACCGGTTATCGCTGAAACCAAATCGGCCCTAATCATCATGCATATGCAAGGAATTCCCAGGACCATGCAGCTTGGTCCGCGATACGGAGACGTGATTGAAGAAATTTCGGATTTTTTTCGACAACAATACGCCCGCGCCATAGGTTTAAATATTGATCCCATGGCGATTGCGTTTGATCCTGGTATTGGATTCGGGAAAACGCTCGAACACAACCTCGAATTGCTCGGGCGACTGGAGCGACTTCGCACGCATGATCGACCTTTGGTGGTCGGCGTTTCCCGTAAAGCCTTCCTCGGGAAGCTGATTGGATCGTCCGAGATCCGAAATCGGCTCGTCCCAGGCCTCGCGCTGACATCGCTATTGCGCGCGCGGGGGGCCGACGTGTTCCGCGTCCACGACGTGAAGGAGAACGTTTACGCATTGCGGGTAACAGAAGCGGTTCTTCAAAAGGCAAAATGATTCATCAACTCATTGATCTGTGGGTAAGAGGCTGGCGCAGTCTCGTAGAGATCCTTTTGCTGTGGGTGGCCATTTATTACGGTTATCTCTATTTCCGTGGAACACGCGGCGCGAAAGTGCTGACAGGGCTGGCCATTGTATTTCTCACTCTGACGTTGATCTCAACGCTGCTGAACCTCGTCGTGATCGGATGGATTGTGCGTGGTTTCTCGGTCTTTCTGGCTATTGCGCTGGTGGTAATTTTCCAACCGGAATTGCGACGTGGTCTGGCTGCCCTTGGCGGGCATCCAATTTTTTCTCTTACCAGCGAGCGACGCGAAACAGTGCATGATCTGGCAGAGGCCGTGACTCAACTGGCGAATAAACAGTTCGGCGCGCTGATCGCTATCGAGCGCGACACGTCGATTCGCGTTTATGAGGAAACGGGAGTCATTATCGATGGCGAGTTTTCTGTCGAACTCGTCCTCACCATCTTCCATCCAAAGGCTGCACTGCACGACGGCGGTGTAATCATCCGCAACGGCCGAATTGCAGCCGCAGCCTGCATTTTTCCTGTAAGCCAGCGGGAAACGCTGGACCGCAGCCTAGGATTACGTCATAGGGCTGGACTCGGGATCACAGAGGAATCGGATGCCGTGGCGGTCGTTGTGTCGGAGGAAACCGGGAACATTTCCATTTGTCATCGACGACGGATTGAGCGCAATTTCACTCCAGAAACGTTCCGTCAACGTATTGCCGAAATTCTGTTGCACAGCAAGTATGAAGAAACTGATTCTGAAAAACTGGCGCGCGAAGTTGATCTCACTTCTGCTCGCAACGACAGTTTGGTATCTGATCAAAAAGAACATAGCGACAACGCCATCGTCGTATGATGAGAGACCATACCAGCCACCCGTGACACAAACCCACTAGGCGCGGTTGCTAGCGCAAAAATCGAGACAGGTTTTCATCCTCCCACCGACGCGCACGGCGATAGGCAGGAAATTGACGCTCACGGCGATTAAATTCTTCGGTGTGAACACGTCGGCGATTTCGAGAAAGCATTTCATCCGGGACCACTGAATGCAGCATCTCGTGATAAAGCACGTAGCGCAAAAACCATGGCGGCACAAAGGGCTGGTCCAGCGCCGGATTGATCCGAATCATCCGGTCTTCTTCCTGGATGGTGCCGAAAACGAATTGCTCTCTTGGACGATGCTTCCGCCGCCGTCCCCAGACTACCTGGTAGCCGCGAATACGTCCGCGAAAGTGCCGCTGGTTTAAGTCATTGAAGATCGCCCGCAAATCGAAATGCGCACCCTCGTGGCGCAGGTTAAGCTGGCGCTGCATCGGCAATTTCGGCTGTGCCAGTTTACGCTTCGTTTTTGTCTTCTTTCTGTTCATCGCCACGCTCCAAAAATAAACGCGCCAGAGCATTGTAATGGCCTCTGAATCCAGTGACAAGTGAACCGACTAACCTTTACAAATATTGTTGTAAGCCCATCATATCGTAGCTTTTAAGTTTATAGAATAAACACAGAACCGCTGCCAACTGACGCTGCTCACGAACTCCCAATGTGCAATAAAATAGACCTCTTCAGCTGAAAAAGTTACCGAGGATTCAGGCTTTATCGGTTCAATGGTTTTGCGGCAAACGCAAAGTGCGTATAATCGTTTCAGTTTCCGGTGAAAACACCGGAGGATATATCTGAATCATCGCGGATGACCCCTTTTCTCCGAAAATTGCTCGGCCAAAACTGGCTTCTGTTACTCATCATGCTGGCGCTCGCTGTTTTCGGAGTAGTCGCGATCTATAGCGCCACATCTACGCGCAGCGACGCGTACGCAGCGGATTTCTGGAGGAAACAAGCAAACTGGGTCGTAGTTGGTGTCTTCGCCTTCATGCTGACGAGTTTGGTCCACTATCGATGGATTCGTTGGGGCGCGCTGCCCATGTACCTGGCCGGGATCGTGTTTCTGATTATGACCAAGTTTATGGGCGTGAAAGTCTATGGAGCCCGTAGCTGGCTGCATTTAGGTCCGATCAATTTTCAGCCGGCACAACTTGCGGTAGTCGCAGGCATCATGGTGTTGGCACTGTTCCTGACGCAGTTTCGCGAAATGCACCCGGCTCTGCGATTGCTGCTCTCAGGAGCGATTGCGGGGGCGCCCTGCTTGCTGATTCTTATGCAACCCGACTTGGGCGAAGTCATTATCTGGGTTCCCGTGCTCCTCGCCCTTTGGTTCGTTGCCGGGCTGCCGCTGCGCTATTTGATTTGTATCATTTTGATCGGAATAGCATTCATTCCGATTGCGATAAATTTTGGTCTAAAGCCATATCAGCAACAGCGGATCACCGCCTTTACACACCCGGACATCGACAAGCAGGGTTCCGCATGGGCGATCAATCAATCTTTGATCGCCATCGGCTCAGGCGGCTGGTCAGGAAAAGGATTTAAGGCACCGAATACCCAGATCGAGCTTGGTTTTTTGCCAGCTACGGCTGTGCATAACGATTACATTTTTTCCGCCATCGGGGAGCAATGGGGATTTGTTGGTGGGATGTTTCTCATAGGTGCCTTTGCATTGCTACTAATGACCTGTCTCTTCGTCGCCTTTTTTGCAGGTGACCAGTTGGGTTTGCTACTGGTGGTGGGAGTCACGGCACTTGTCTTTACCCACATTTTCCAAAACATAGGAATGACCATCGCCATGCTGCCGATCACCGGCGTGCCGTTGCCGTTAATCAGCTATAGCGGTTCTTTTGTTTTGATGATCATGTTCGGCTTGGGGTTGGTGAACAGCGTCTGGATTCATAGAAATCTTCCCGCGTAATCGGAAGAGCCAACAAGATCGCTCCGGCAATCAAACGGTGCCGAAACAATTTACTTTCACTCGTGGTTGCCTGTAGAGTCGCGCGCAGAGATGGACCTCGATTACAAGGTAAAGCTCGAAGTCTTCGAAGGACCGCTCGACCTTTTGTTGTACCTGATTAAGCAGGATGAGATCGACATCTATGACATTTCGCTCGAGCGCATCACCAGCCAATATCTCGAGTATCTCCAGGCGTTCAAAGAACTGAATATCGAATTGGCGGGCGAATTCATTGTGATGGCGGCCAACCTGATTTATTTGAAGAGCCGAAGTCTCTTGCCGCGCGATCAGCAGCCTCCCGAAGAAGATGCCGCCGAGGAGGATCCTCGCTGGGAGCTAATCCGGCAACTCATCGAATATAAGAAGTTCAAGGAAGCGGCGGCTGAACTTAATGTGCGAGCGATGGAACAAGAAAGGATGTTCGTCAGAGAAGTCGGTTCCTTTTCCGGTATCCAGGAACCTCTGAGATTAGGGGAGGTTGGAATTTTCCAACTGATCAGCGCTTTCCAAACTGTGTTGAGACGAATCGAGGCGCGTCAGGACGTACAGGAAATTTTTAGCGAACGTTTCAGCGTTTCGGAGAAGATTGATTCAATCCTGCAACGCGTCGCAATCGGTACTCGTCTTCATTTTTCTGATTTGTTTGGGGCGACGGCATCGCGCATCGAAGTCGTAGTAACATTTCTCGCGCTTCTGGAGTTAATCCGGCTGAAACAAGTCCGGGCAGTCCAGAAAAATGTGTTTGAAGAAATTGAAATCGCCGCCGCCTAGGCTTGTAGCCACGGTGGCCCTGCGGGCTGTCGTTCAACGCATTAGCTCGAGAGTTCGACTGGCCACAGGCCAGCGGTTACAACCCTATACATCTCTTTTGCATTTGATTAATGAAACTCTCGTTTCCTAAACCATGCCGCGAATCTTGATCGCCGGTTGCGGTTACATCGGAGAGAGAGCGGCCGACTTATTTCATGTTTCTGGCTGGGAAGTCGAAGGCTGGGTACGCTCGGCACATTCTGCAACCTCATTGGCAGGACAGCCCTATCGCGTAAGCGCATTGGATCTTTCACAACGCACCGAAGTCTCGCAACACGCAGGAAACTTCGATGCAATCATTCACTGTGTCAGTTCGCTTGGCGGTGATGCGGCAATGTATCGCCGGATTTATTTAAACGGCGCCCGCAATCTCCTCGAATTTTTCCCAAGGGCGAAAGTGCTTTTCACAAGCAGCACCAGCGTTTACGCGCAGCGCGATGGTTCATGGGTTTCGGAAGAGAGCGAGACAAAACCACCTCGCGAGACTAGTTGCGTTCTTTTGCAGACAGAAAAGCTCGTCCTCGAAAGAGGCGGGATCGTTGCGCGGCTCGCTGGAATTTACGGGCCCGGACGCTCGGCGCTGCTCACCAAATTCCTGAACGGAACGGCAACCATTGATCCCGAAAACAATCGTTTCATTAACCAGACGCATCGCGATGACATCGTGTCCGCGCTTTTCCTGTTATTGAATCGAGAACCACAGCCGGGGGCGCAAATTTATAACGTCGTCGACGATGAACCAATTTTGCAGAGCGAGTGCTACCGGTGGTTAGCCCACAGGTTGAATCGATCCGTTCCCCCGATGAGGCACTCCCAGGCGGAACGGAAGCGCGGCAATACCAACAAACGGGTAAGCAATTCCAAATTGCGTCAATTAGGTTGGGTGCTGCGATATCCGACATTCGCCGATGCAATGGAAAACAGCATCCTGCCAAGTTTTCGAGATATTATTCCAGAGCTGTCATGTTGAGCGAAGCGAAACATCTGGGCGAACTGGTGCGCATTAAGGAAATTATCTAAACTTCCTTCGCCCCGCTCAGAATGACGAGCTTACGCTGACGTTAACGAACAGGGGCCGCTTCCGCGATAGCGGCGCTCGCCGTAATACCATGTTCGCGTGTTTCCCCGAATAATTGCCTGATAACATCTTCCACGGGCACTTCCTGTACATTGATATCGCTTACATCGCAGGCATCAAGAACTTGTCGGCAGGTTTCGGTAACTCTCGCGCGCGGAACTTTTAACTGCACCGAAACCGGCGTTTGCTCGATGATTTCGCCAAATTGGGACAGATCGCGTATTGCTTCATTTTCAAAAGTAAGACTCAGAATCTTATAACCTGAGAAGCGATCAACGATTTCCGAGAGCGGTCCATCGAAAAAGATTTTGCCGTG